>MHLP01000031.1:20008-37486 GCA_001821435.1 Candidatus Lloydbacteria bacterium RIFCSPLOWO2_01_FULL_50_20
TGCACCCGCCACATTCAAAAAAGAGATCGAAAGTCTGGGTCAATACAAGCTAAAAAGTTAATTCACCAGCATATGGGATCCGACGAAACTATCGTGATTATCGCAAGTGCATTTGGTGTCGTTTTCACTTATTGGTTTTTTCTCGCAAAGAAAGACAAAGCAGTGGAGGCTTCCGACTCGATAGATATCGTCGTCGAAGGAGGATATGCTCCCGAGGTTATTGCAATACCGAAAGGGAAAAAGATCACACTGAATTTTCTCCGCACCGACCCCACCGCCTGCCTCGAAGACGTCGTGCTCGGAGATTTCAATATCCGCCGACATCTCCCGCTCAATGAAAAAGTGGCCGTAGAACTAACGCCTAAACATAGCGGTGAATTCGTGTATACCTGCGGAATGGGCATGTATCACGGTAAAATAATCGTCAAATGAACATGGGACAGACAAAAAAAACATTTTCGGTCAAAGGAATGCACTGCGCTTCATGCGTGGTCATGATCGAACGCTCGCTCAAAAAAGTGGACGGCGTCTCGAGCGCCACCGTCAATCTCGCAACGGAAAAGGCGACGGTGACGTATGATCCTCTGAAAGTGAGCGATGAAAAATTATCCTCCGCTGTGTCGAACGTCGGCTATCAGGCCATCGTGAACGAGGAAATAAGAACGGAGGACGAAGAAAAGGAAGAAAAAGAAAAGGAACTTCGCGATCTACGCCGCAAAGTTGCCGTCAGTCTCATTTTTGGCGCACTGCTTTTGTGGGGAAGTTTTCCGTGGCTGATCGATACCGCGCCCGCCGCTCTGAAGGATTTCTGGGTGCAACTGCTCCTTGCCATCCCGGTCCAATTCTGGGCGGGATATGGATTCTATCGGGCAACGATCTCCGCGCTCAGGCATCGGACGGCGAATATGGATACACTGGTCGCCATTGGTACGACGGTCGCTTTCGGATATTCCGCGTTCGTCACGGTCTTTCCTCAATTGGTGATGAAGATCGGGATCGAACCGATGCCGTATTACGATACTGCGACCGTGATCATCGGACTCATTTTGCTCGGTCGTTATTTTGAAGCAAAGGCGAAGGCGGGGACATCAGAGGCCATCAAGAAACTTATCGGACTCCAAGCAAAAACAGCCCGCGTGCTGCGAAACCCCGAAGGAAAGCCTGCTTCCTACGAGGCGGGCGGCAAAGAAATGGATATACCGATCAGTGACGTCATCATCGGCGATATTCTCCGCGTTCGTCCCGGAGAAAAAATTCCTGTGGATGGTATCCTTGTCGAAGGAGAATCCTCCGTCGATGAATCAATGCTGACCGGCGAAAGTATTCCCGTCGATAAAATTGTCGGCGACACGATAGTCGGCGCGACAATGAACAAGACGGGTACGTTCACCTTTAAAGCGACAAAAGTGGGCGCAGACACCATGCTCGCACAGATCATTAAGCTAGTGCAGGAAGCGCAAGGGAGCAAGGCCCCGATCCAGCGGCTCGCCGATCTCATCTCTTCGTATTTTGTTCCGATCGTGCTCATGCTTGCGATCCTTACGTTCGCCGTTTGGTACGTTTTTGGTCCGGCACCCGTTCTGCTTTATGCGCTCTTGAATACAGTCGCCGTGCTGATCATCGCCTGTCCGTGTGCCATGGGTCTTGCCACTCCAACCGCTATCATGGTCGGCACCGGAAAGGGTGCGGAACATGGTGTGCTCATCAAAGATGCCGAAAGTTTGGAAATTGCACATAAATTAAATACGATCATTTTTGACAAGACCGGCACGCTCACAAAAGGGAAGCCGGAAGTGACTGATATTCTTCCGTTCGGTTTGATAGACCGGAATGAATTGCTGAGACTCGCGGGTTCCATCGAAAAGGGCTCCGAACATTCGCTGGCCGAAGCAATCGTCGCCGCTGCCGAAGCACAACAGCTTGTGCTCGCGAAAGTAGAAAAGTTTCAGGCGATTCCCGGACATGGCGTGGAAGGGATTGTCGAAAACAAAAGGATCATTTTCGGGAACAAGCGATTGATGGACAAAGAATCCATTGACGTGCGTAAAGCAGAGAGTGAGATCGGCAACATGGAAAACAACGGGAAGACCGTCATGATGATCGGCGTCGAGCACAAACTCGTCGGCATTATCGCTGTTGCCGATGTCATCAAAGAGAGCGCAAAAGAAGGACTCGTCGCTTTGCAGAAACTCGGCATCGAAACGGTTATGATCACCGGGGACAACAAGAGAACGGCGAATGCTATAGGTCAGAAATTGGGCATCACGAGAATTCTCGCGGAAGTGCTGCCGGGGGAGAAAGAGGCGGAAGTACGAAAGATCCAGTCGGAGGGGAAAGTGGTGGGCATGGTCGGCGACGGCATTAACGATGCTCCGGCGCTTGCCGCTGCGAATGTCGGGATCGCGATGGGGAGCGGGACGGATGTCGCCATCGAAGCCGCCGATATTACGCTCATCAACAAAGATCTGCGTTCGGTCGCGGCTGCGGTTGTGCTGTCGAAAAAGACCATGAGGACGATCCGCCTCAATCTTTTCTGGGCATTCGGTTACAATGTACTCCTTATCCCCGTGGCTATGGGGGCGCTCTATCCGCTCTTCGGACTCTTATTGAATCCGATATTGGCATCGATCGCCATGGCGACAAGTTCTATTTCCGTGGTGGCAAACTCACTGCTGCTGAAGAGAAAAAAGATCGTTTGATACATCAGCATCTGCGGGCGTCATGGTTCATCGCGGCTCGATTGTGGACGAAAGGGTATGCGGAGTATAATTATCAAGGAGATTATTCATGAGTTCATATTAAGAATCATCTATGTTGGCCACAAAGCATTTATTGAAAGTGTCGATGGCATGGATCAGTATCGTTTATGTCGTTTGTTACGGCGGAGTAGCACTTTTTCCGTCCAGCCGTCCGTTGTTCATGAAGTA
Organism: Candidatus Lloydbacteria bacterium RIFCSPLOWO2_01_FULL_50_20; assembly: GCA_001821435.1. Taxonomy (GTDB): domain Bacteria; phylum Patescibacteriota; class Minisyncoccia; order Phycocordibacterales; family UBA6899; genus MHLP01. The sequence continues at coordinate 22,936 of MHLP01000031.1, forward strand.
TGCTCTGCATACCAATGATACGTTGGGCGAAAATGTCATGACGTTGACGACATTCATTTCGGGACTTGTCATATGGAACGTTGTCGCCGTGCTTGCCGTCTGGTTATTTATCACACTTTTTAACCGCATAAAAGCATAAATTTATGATGGGATATTTATATGGTTATGGTTACGGGGGAATGATGGCAGGGCAGGGAGTATTCAGCCTCTTTTTCATGCTCATTGTGCTCATCGATCTTGTTCTACTCGGTCTTTGGCTTTGGCAGCAAATTTCGAAAAAATAACCTTGCGTAGATCTACCCTGCGTCGGCTGTGCGTGGTGCGTGTTATAATCTCCTCGTGAATCGGGAGATGCACTGTACGCCGAGTTTTCTCTATGCCCTTCTGGGGTTGAGCATTTTGCTTGCGGTTGGTTCGCTTGCATACCGGAATTTTCGGCTTGAAGAAGAACGCTCAAGACTGGAAACGGAATTAAGCACGATGAGAGAGGAATACGCTTCGACATCGGTGCACCTGCTCGCCGATATCGATACGCTCGGTCAATTGCTCGCGACAACGACGAAAGAGCGGGACAATCTTGAGGAAAATCTGGAAGAAGAACAGATCCTTATCGACCTCATGCGTTCGCAGGTCGAGTCGGTCGTCGGCGCCGTCGATACGCTTAAAAAAATAAACGGCATCGACCGTGAACTCTTGCAAAAATATTCGCGTGTCTATTTTCTGAATGAAAATTATGTGCCGAAGGATGTTGTTGTTATTCCCGACGATTATGCATATGAACCCGAGAATAAGAAACCCATTTTGGATGAGGTCTGGCCTTTCCTCAAGCAGTTGATCGATGATGCCGCCAAAGAGGGGATTGATCTGCGGGTGATCTCGGGCTATCGTTCATTCGGTACGCAAGGGCTTCTAAAATCGACGTATATTGTGTCCTACGGCAACCGATATGCGAGTCAGTTTTCCGCGGATCAGGGGTATTCCGAACATCAGCTGGGAAGTACGGTCGATTTCACGACGCTTGAGCTCGGAGCGAACTTCACCGCTTTTGGAAAGACCGAAGCGTACCGCTGGCTTACTGATCATGCGTACGAATACGGCTTCGTCGCCTCCTATCCCAAAACGAACACCTATTATATATTCGAACCCTGGCACTGGCGTTTCGTCGGGAAAAAACTGGCGCAGGAGCTTTATGCGAACAATAAATATTTCTATGACATTCCGCAGCGCGATATAGATACCTATATCGGTTTCCTTTTCGACAATTGACGGCACAGCTCGGCACGGCCGGATTTTTCAAAGAAATTTTGGCAAACAGCAAAAATTGTGTTATTCTTATTCAAGAAGCTGAGTAAACCAGAGGCGATAATCCTATGCAAAATTCAAAGTACATGAGCAAGGTGAAAGGACACGCCCTCGTGCTCGGCGGGTCCGGCGGGATCGGTTCCGAGATCGTGCGCGCTTTTGCCGCGAACGGCGTGAAAAAAATTTCGTTCACTTACGGGCGCAATGGTGTTGCAGCGGAGAAGCTCGCGAAAGAGCTCAGACGCGCCGGAGTCAAAGCCTACTTTGCGCCTGTTGACCAATCGGACAAGTCGGCGGTGGAAACGTTCCTTGATGATGCAGTGCGGGCGACCGGTGAAGAGATAGCGATCGCCGTGAATGCCATTGGTATTTCTCCCAACAAAGATCTTGAACAGCAGACCCTGGAAACCACCGGTGGCGGTCCCGACGACAAGGGCTGGCGTGATGTTTTCGAGGTCAACGTGTTCGGGTGCTTCATCTCGACGCGCGCGATCGCCGAACGCATGAAGAAAAAACGGGTAAAAGGATCTATCGTGCTCATCACGTCGACAAATGGGATCAATTCACAGTCTTCGATCTCCGTGCATTATGACGCGTCGAAAGCGGCACAGAGTCATATGATGCGGATACTTGCCGAACACTATGCGCCGCACGTTCGTATCAACGGCGTTGCACCGGGATGGATCGACACACAGATGAATGCTACCCTGCCGGCAAGCGAGCGGCGCAAGGAGATGAAAAAGATCTGGACGGGCCGTTTTGCGGAACCGCACGAGGTCGCGAAATTCATCGTATTCATCTCCGGCGACGGGGGATCGTATACTTACGGCCAGAATTTCATGGTCGACGGCGGATATCGATAGTTCCACAAAAGCCCCGCTTTGCGGGGTTTTCTTTTCTACGGCAGAGGCGTTTCCGGACGCTCTGGTGGTGTTATGATAGAAAGGTTCGCCGGAATGACCATGCGAAAAAATATCTTATTCAGTATCAGTTCGCTCGGGCTTGGGCACGCAACACGTACGCTTGCGGTCATTCGGGCGTATCTTCCCACCCACGAGGTGCATGTCATTTCGGCCGGTTACACTCTCCATTTTCTCAGGGGTGAACTCGAGGGAGCGCGGGTGACTTTTTATGAATGCAAAGATTATCCGCCATTGGAAAGGGGAGCGGGATGGAAATTTTACTGGTATCTTTTGATCGACGTGTTGGCTACGGTGGTGACCATCGGACGCGAACAGGCATTCGTGAAAGCGCTTGCGAAACGGATCGACATTGAATGCATCATCGCGGACGGCAGATACGGCTCGTATTTGAGCGCGGTGCCCTCGTTTCTCATTTCGCACCAGATCAGTTTTGTCATGCCGCGCGGACTCGGTATGTTCCAGCGGTTCGCCGATCTGCTCAATTATATTTCATTCAAGAAATTCGATGCGCTGCTCATTCCCGATTACGCGGATGACGAATACAATCTGGCCGGGGCGCTTTCACACCATCCGATGCTTCGGCGTTTGAATCACCACTACATCGGAGTGCTTTCATCGATCACGCCGCTTGAGATGCCGGAAGATATCGATATCTTATTCAGCACTGGCGGTTTTTTATCGGAGCATAAACCGACCTTCGTGAACAAACTGATCGAGGAGGCGAAGGCCATTCCCGGTAAAAAAGTATTCATTCTCGGAAAAGTACACGATCATGGTCGTCAGATCTTAGAGAGCGGGATCGAGATCTATTCATCGGTTCAAGGGAAAGAGCGTCAGGAGCTTTTCAATCGGGCGAAATTCGTCGTTACACGCGGCGGTTATACGACGATCATGGATCTGATCGAGTTGGGAAAGCATGGGCTCCTTTTCCCGACCCCGGGACAGACCGAACAGGAATATCTTGCGGAACTTCACGGGAGGAAGAAGCATTTTTTCGCGTCTTCGCCTGAAAAAGTCGACGTGCGTCGGGCGAACGAAGAGCGGAACACACTCACGCTTTTTCATCCGCCATGGAAAACTGCCGGATCGGTGAAAAAGATCAGGGCTATCGTCGAAGAAGCGACACGGCCGAACTTTTTTTCGATCATCATTCCGGCGCATAATGAAGAAGGGTATATCGAAGAGACGCTTCAGCATATCAAAAATCTTGATTATCCCTTGAACGCATTCGAGGCACTCATCATAGAGAACGGTTCTTCCGATCGAACGGAAGAGATCGCCAGGCGATTCGAGGGCGGCAATGTGCGCGTTTACCAATCGCCGCGAGGAGTTTCAAAGGCAAAGAATTTCGGCTTGGATAGGATCTCCGAGAAAAGCGACTGGGTTGTTTTTCTCGATGCCGATACGGAGCTTGGGCGTCCGTTCCTCCGCGATCTCGATCGTTATTTGCGGCGGTATAAAGCACAGAACTTCTCCGTCGGCACAACTGCGGTAAAACCTCTCGAAAATAAGAGTGTTAAGGCGCGCGCATGGTTTTGGTTCTATAATTTTGGTCACAAAATAACCGGAACATCCTTTGCTATACAGCTCATGCGTGCACCGCTCAGAAAGCATGTGCGTTTTGACGAAGCGATCCACTTTGCGGAAGATCTGAAATTCATCAAAGAATTACTGCAATTTGGAAAATTCCTTTATTTTCCCACTGAGACGGTCGGGACATCCACGCGACGTTTTGATGCGGTCGGCTGGTTCAGATTATACGTGCGATGGACATGGCAGGCGCTCGTACTTTCCAAAACAGAAAAGAAGACGACGCATTATCACGTCATTCGTTGATGCGGAGGAATTTTTCGGCACGTTTTGGTTTGCTCCATAAAGAGATTTGCGCTCGTTTGCTTATTTTATAAAAATGACGTATAATCTTACTGACCCAACTCAACTGTTCCAGCGCAACTGTTCCAGCGGATATCGAGCATCAGGAAAGCGAGTCATTTTTTTATAGTCTATTGTCGAAAAAGCATGAAACCATGGTTTCATCATTGCAAGTTCCATTTTTCCAATAAGGAATTTTTGTCTTCCGTGTTCATGGCGGTTTTTTTATTGGTTGCGAGCCTTCTCATCAACTGGTATGCGGGAACATACGCGACCGAAAAAGCGAGCAATGCGGTCACCGACATCATCCTCTCGAATATAGCCCCCCGCGATGTCGATGTGGTCTATGTCTATGGCCCGATAGTTTTTTGGCTCTTTATCGCGTTCCTTTGTTTCAAGGATCTGCACAAGCTGCCGTTCACGTTCAAATCGATCGCCTTGTTCGTGGCTATCCGGTCAGTGTTCGTCAGCCTAACACATATCGGACCGTTTCCTTCGCAGATACCCATCGAGTCGGATCTCATCAGCTGGTTCGCATTCAGCGGAGATCTCTTTTTTTCAGGACATACGGGTCTTGCATTTCTGATGGCGCTCGTATTTTGGGATAATCGTTTTCTCAGGATCTTGTTTATCGGCGTTTCGATTCTCTTCGGCGTCGTCGTACTTCTTGCGCATCTGCATTATTCGATCGATGTGCTCTCCGCTTTTTTCATCACCTACACGATCTATCACATGGCCAGGGTATTCTTTAAAAAAGACGAGCAGATCTTTCAGAAGGGGCTTGCCGCATAGCTCAAGGTTTTTTCTTTTTGCAGGAAATAACGCTCCAGGTCATTTCACTTGCCGTTCTTTTCCTTTATACTGCGTTCATCGTATGATGCCGCTTGTCCGGCATACGGCGCTCACATGGAAGTCTATCTCGTTCAATTTGGCACGCTTGCCTTCGTTCATTTTCTTGTCGTCATCACTCCGGGGCCTGATTTTGCACTGGTCGCGAGCAGAAGTCTTTTGTTGTCGCGAAGAGAAGCGCTTGTCACCGCACTCGGCGTCGTTTCGGGCGTCGCCATACACCTGACCTACACACTTTTTGGTGTCGTGGCGCTCCTCGGTCAGTCTTCGGTGCTCTTCGATGTTGTGCGCTGGTCCGGAGCGCTCTATCTCACCTATCTCGGGTTGCGTTTTTTATTTGCTCGCGGAAGTCCGATGAATATTCTTCCCGGTGCTCCCGCACATTCGCTTCGACAGGCGTATTTGAGCGGTTTTTTCTCCAATTTACTCAATCCGAATGTCCTCTTCTTTTTTGTTGCGCTTTTTACGCAAATCGTTTCGCCGGGTACTCCTCTTCTGGTCAAATTCATCTATGCGACAGAGATCCTTCTGGTCACCGTCCTCTGGTATACGTTCGTTGCGTATATCTTGAGCACACCGCGTTTTCGGGGACGATGGGAAAAGTATTCCCGCGCAATCGAGCTCTTGGCGGGTCTGGTGCTCGTCGGGTTCGGCATTCACCTTGGTTTGCAGTGAATCGATGAAGTTTTATAGAATAGAGGCGCGAGGTATTCTGGATGCTCCTAATAAAAAAGTCGCCCTCAATGAGGACGACATGGTTGTGTGCGCTCAAGCCAAATGCATTCCTCCGTTGACGCAGAGCACGTGTCCGGTCATGTAGGATGCGGTGGCAAGATAGAGCGCTGCATCCGCGATCTCGTCGGGCTTACCGAAGCGACCAAGCGGAATTCGTGCGAAGAACTTTTTGGTGACTTCTTCGGGGATCCCCGCGGTCATCGAGGTCTCGATAAAACCGGGAGCAATTGCGTTGATGCGCACCGTCGGTGCGTATTCAAGCGCAACAGCACGCGTCATACCTTCGACGGCGGATTTTGAGGCAATGTAATTCACTTGGCCTTTGTTCCCCATACGCGCCACGATGGACGAGATGTTGATGATCGCACCGCCGCCTTCCTGTTGCTTCATGGGCGGTGCAAGAGCACGCATCATGAGGAACGGACCTTTGGCGTTCACGTTCATCACCGCGTCATAGTCTTCTTCGGGCATCTTGGAGAGAAAGTTGTCCCGGGTGATGCCCGCGTTGTTGATGAGGACATCAATTCGCCCGTTGAAGAGCGTAAGAGCATGGTCGATGAACGTTTTGATGCTTGCCTTGTCCGTAACGTTCAGTTGGTGAAAATGGACGATCCGTCCCTTCTCTTTCCGCATTTCGGCGACTGCCGCGAGACCGGCGTCTTGGTTCATGTCTCCGATGAGGACGAGCGCTCCTTCGTCGGCAAACCTTCGTGCAGTTGCCGCCCCGATCCCTTGTGCGCCGCCGGTTATGATAACCGTTTTGCCTTTAAGCTTCATTGTCGCCTCCCTTGGAGGATTTTGAAAAGGTCAGTTCACTATCATATTCCGGCAACCTTGTCTTTTTGTCAAAAAATCGGAGACGTGCAAAAAACTCCACAACAGAATCCGTGCTTTTGTGAAGAGTATCTCAGCGCAACCTTCGGTAAATACGCGGAAGTCCTTTCTCTGTCAGAAAATGGCACGAGCGAGCGTACGAAATTGTGTACAGAGTTGATTATTTCTCAAAGGGGTTCTAGGCTAATGAAGAGAGTTATTTGAATTCACGTCCGACCGGAGAAACCTATGGGGGCACCTGAGGTACTTGAGGGGGCCTTGATCAGGCACTTTAAAAAAGATCGCTTCAAGCGTCTTTTATACAAGATCGCACATAGCTCGCACTACCTTCCGCCGGAGTTTACGAAGGGAAGAGCAGCGATCTTTCATGGTTATACCGGGCATTCCAGGCAACCTGCCATACGGCACATGGTAGATGTCTTGTACGAGAAGATGTACTTTACCGTGTTCACATGCGATTTTCCCGATCATGGACTTTCGGTTGATCCCACAAAAAAATCAAACCTCGGAAGGGTCAAGTCATTCCTTCGCTGGATACAGACGGTATATGTGGCGACATATCAGATCCTCAAGTTGCGTTCAGAGGAAAACCCCGGCGTGTTTTTGATCGGCGAAAGTGCGGGTGCTCTCGCGATCATCCGGTTTCTTCAGGTGCATCAGGAGGTGCAAAAATATCTGGCAGGGGTCGTTATCCTCGCGCTGCCGCTTGAAGTTGACCAGAATGCATCGAAGTGGGTACAGAAACATAAGAGATTTCTTGAGCCGGTGTTTAGCTTGCTCGCATGGTTTTTCCCCAACTTACCCGTCGGTGACCTGCCCGAAGGAGATAAAGAGGACTCGCTGGAGTATCATGGCAAAGTGCGTGCCCGCCCCGCAAAAGAAATACGTGACGCGGTCTTTGAGGCGCGTCAGAGCCATGCAATGAAAAATATCACGGTGCCGATCTTGTTCATTCATAGCGACTCGGACGGCGTGGCACTTCCGGAGCATGTGGAGATCGCCTTTCGCTCTGTTGCGACACCTGAGGACAAAAAGGAGTTCATCATCTACCGTGGCGCTCCGCATCGGGTCCTCCACTTTGCGGTGAATGACATTCAGCGGTGGATCGAAAAACGCAACAAGGCGAAAGACTGGATGCCATTCCAGCAAGAAGGGGTGGTCAATGAGACAGTGAAAACCTCGGCAAAAGTGACGGTCGCCATTGAAGCCTTACTCATGTTTATTCCGAGGGTGCTCCGCTTTTGCTGGGAAGGTATGAGGAAAAGATTGGAAAAATTGATGCAGAAAAAATAACGCGATCGGGAGATCGCGTTTTCTTTTTATATATTTTCGTGTAAAATAATGCCATGCCATTTTTTCAGGAATTCAAATCGTTTGCGATGCGCGGAAACGTCGTCGACCTCGCGGTCGGTATCATTATCGGCGGAGCGTTTGGGACGATCGTCAGTTCACTGGTGGGCGATATCATCATGCCGGTCATCGGAATGCTGACGGGCGGCATCAATTTTTTAGGTCTGTCGGTCAAAGTTGGGGAAGCATCCATCGCTTACGGAAAATTTATTCAGGCAACGCTGAGTTTTCTGATCATCGCTTTTTCGCTTTTCACGGTTGTGAAAGGAATGAATGCACTGAAAAAGAAAGAAGAAACAGTTCCCACGAAAGAAAAAATGGTCTCCGATGAAGTGCGCCTGCTTACGGAGATACGCGATCTGCTGAAAAAATAAGGTTATTTTGCATACGGAATTTCCTCGGTTCTCCCGTGCTATACTGCTTTAATGGAAACGCTTATCTGGTTGGTCCAGAATTACGGGTATTTTTTTGTCTTCATCGGCACATTTCTCGAAGGTGAAACGATCGTCGCGCTCGCAGGTTTCGCAGCATATGAAGGGTATCTCAAGTTGGTCTATATCATACCTATCGCCATTGCGGGTGCGCTGCTTGGAGATCAGACATTCTTTTATTTCGGGAGATATAAAGGGAGAAAATTCCTTTCCCGGCGCCCGCAGCTTGAGGCGCGCGTGGAAAAGGTCCACCTGCTTCTTGAGCAGTATCACGGCTGGATCATTTTTGGATCCCGATTCATGTATGGCTTCCGCGCGATCATCCCTATGGCTTTAGGTGCAAGCAGATTGAGCGGAACAAAATTTTTTTTCCTCAATTTTCTCGGAGCAGTGGTGTGGGGGATCTTTTTCGCGTTCGGCGGCTACGCATTTGGAGGTGCGATCGAATTATTTCTCGGGAATGTCAAAAGATTCGAAGTCATCGTTGTTGTCGCGGCGATCGCCATTCTTGTCGTTACGCAAATTGTTTTTTATCTCAGGGGAAAACCCGAAAAGACAGACATCGTTTCCCCGGTGAAAGAATAAAGCTCCTCACCCGGAAAAGGTGAGGAATATCTTTTTGCATCATTGCTCGTGATTATGCGAGCGAAAGCGGATCGCACCCGTCCACTCATCGCCGGATTCCCGGGGATAATCGTACCACCCCCGCGCCGACCACACTTCTACCTTGTGGCAGAATGCCGCGAGCTCGTTCATTATCCGCTGTGTGCTCGAGTAGTCTTTTCCTTCGCCTTCGACGTAGGTGAGCCCGTTCAGCTGATAGGGAGTGAGCGTGAGGCCGTACTCCGCGAGCTTGTGCTCACGAAAACTTTTAAAAGCTTCCTTCGTATCGAGGCAGGGCCTGTTCGAAGCGACGCCTTTCGCGTCGACAAGGATCCGCCACGGTTTTTCAAGATCATGCAAGAAAAAGATGAGCAGTACGTCGGAAAGTGAAAAAGGCAACGGCCGGCCGAAGGCTGAATCGAGCGCGTAAAGATTGCGCGCATAATTCATTCCGTCGGTGACATGATCGATGTATCCGCCTTGCCATGTTTGGTGGTTATGGGTGGACCCTGGCGTACGCTCGAAGAGCGGCCGATGATCGGCGAGAATTCTCCTGCATATTCCTTGTGCGGGCTCGTCGATGAGCGCGATATTTTCCTCGATCGAACGATAGTCGAGAAAGAGCAGAACTTGCCGCATATATTCTCCTGGATAAAAAGGTCTGCACTGAGACTAACATAAAATGCGTACAAAGAAAAACCGCCGAAGTCATCCCGGCGGTTTGCTTTTCAGTAAACCGGATCTGTACATCATGATAAATCAATTGCCGTCTCGTGCGCAGTTAAACCCCAGAAATTCAAGGGATTTTTTCAATATGCCGTCGTGCGTATGATCGGCTGGAAGAGTTCAGTTCTTTGCGCACAGGAATTTCGGAATGCGCATTGTGCGCAATTCGGTTCTTCGACTTCCTGACAGAAACGCCGGGCGGACCACATCGTATTGTCGATCTCCGCCATTGGACGGCCGGATTTTTTGATGATCTGTTCAACGGCGCGGAAAACCATCCTCCGTACCGCCTTTTCGCGTTTCGGAGAAGTGAACTTGCGTTCGGTATTCTCGCTCACCCAGTCGGTAGGAAGCATGACCAACCCAAGCCGGAGAGCAAGGCGCATCAGATGATAGTCGACGATCGGCCGCCAGACGAAACTTTTTTCTGGGATGAGAAAATGTTCCGGCCGATTGGCAAGCGTCATCATGAAGAGGAGCGCCTTTTTCTTGAGCGGATCTTCTTTGAATCCGGGCACACCCCGCACGGGATCGGTGAGCCGCGAAAGCATTTGTTGGGCGGGTCGGTGAAATGCACTGACAATGTTTGCTACCCAGCGGCTTCCCATGTGTGCGGGAGGTGTGTGCGCAATAAACCATTCACCAAGTGCGCGAGTGAGTTCCCAGCGTTCGTTAGTGGCAAGCAGAGTGACGCCGCCGTTGTCATCGGTCATGATCTCTTCCCAGCGTTTTTTCGACAGTGACCTGAGCCATGGACCGGAAAGCTCGAATGGGTCGCGAATGAATGCCCGGAGAAGAAGTTTATACAAGAGGTCGGAGCCTTTCACCTTTTTTCCTCCCAATGTCCCAAAGAGCGGCCCCTCGTATTTTTCTTCACCGTTCCAGAAGCCGAAGTTGTGAATATCGGCAAGAAAGAAAAAATCGATCGTCCATGGCGCATAAAGCGGAGGGCAATCGTCTTTCGCTATGATCTCGCTTCCATCTTTTCCGGTGAAACTGTAAAAGTTGAGCGGTTTGCCGATTGGAAGCACACCCACGAGTTTGGCGAATGCGTTGAGATATTTCCAGTTAATGCGTGGCTCAGTGATGGGATTTCCCATGCGAAATCTCCTGGTGAGATTGGAACAAACTTTGCCCATCCTAGCATGAAAGCAAACAAGGGCAATATCGATAGTGTTAAAGGCGCTGGTAGAGGAGTTTGAACAGCCGCTCTTGGAATTTCGCGATGATCGGATTTTCGATGATGATCGCAGTCTCGGTATTGTAATCAACAAAGGCGATCTTTTTTCCATAGATGAGCTGAGTGATGTTGTAATCGAAGAGATCGGAGTTTTGCGGGATGGTTTTGATCGCCCGTTCAAGGCGCGATGGTTTTCGTGAAGCGCTTGTCTTACTGGTGATAACATAGCGTTCGAGTTTTTTCGCATCCCTCCGTGCCCGATACTGTTTGGGCACATAATATTCGTCGCGTCTTTTTACCTTTGTCGAACTATAGCGATAGAATATCCCACCCCTGGGAAGCGTCTCGAGAATATCTTCATAAACTGCGACGATGCCTTTGCGTCCCTTGAGTACGATGACGTTCGGTCGGTCATCCTGTGTCGCATAGAGCTCGGTAAGCGCTGGGATCGTTTCTCGGAAAGTTTTTCCAGTCTCCTCCCAGAGTTCTTCAAGTCGCTTCGGTGAGAGCGCCGTGTAACAAGTACGTTTTCCATGCGGAACTTTCCCGATGAGACCGCGTTCGACCAAAGAAGGGAGCGCACGATATACCAGCGGGCGAAGGACCTGAGCGTTTCGCGCAATTTCGGCAATGGTGCTTTCTCCATGCTCGAGGAGGGCAACATAGATCGTCGCCCCATGTTTGGAAAGCCCCAATTGCCGCAAAAGCCTTGTAATTTCATCAGATGTAATATTTTGTTTCACTTTTATATTCTACTACGAGCAATAAAAAAGGCAAATATCAGTTTTTCTGTTATTAGTGTTTCATTTTTCTCCATTTTTTAAGTATGAAAAGACTCAGGGTGTTACGGTGAGTACAGATTCATTGACAATGAAGGAGAAAGTAATGGGAAAACCAAGCGGTAAACGGTTTCAGGTGCTCTGCCAGAAATGGGAAGAATCAGAGCGCGGATGGGGGACGCGCCCGGACGGGTACTCGCTTCACAAAAGTGATGCCGACCGTGAGCAATACATTAGGGAACATATGAAAAAAAATTTTATCTTATTCGAAAAGTTAGAAAACCGTGATACGTTCTTTGAGCGCGTGCATCGGTTCGTGCTTCCCTATCACGAAGGAGCGCTATTGATCGCAAAAGCATATCAAACCGCGAAGAATGCGCACCGCGGAATGAAACGTAAGCGTGGTGAACGTTATTTCGAGCACTGTCGTGCTGTCGCACTGGTCCTTATGGATCACGCAGATGTGCGTGACCCCGAAGTGCTTACAGCGGCACTCCTCCACGATATCGTTGAAGATGTTCCTCTGTGGGATGTGCGGCGCGTCAGAAAAGAATTTGGCCCGCGCGTCGCGGAGTTGGTTTCTGCGCTCACGATACCCGCAAGGAAATTCAAGAGTCGCGAGAAACGCTTGAGTGCATATCACCGGCAACTGTGCTCGGCTCCGAAAGAAGCGCTCACGATCAAACTTGCCGATCGGCTGCATAATCTCATGACGTCAACTGCACTTTCGCGAAACGCACAGCTTCGGATGGTAAAAGAAACCGAAGCGGTATATCTTTCGATCGCGAAAGAGCGCGGCATTCTCTGCGACGAACTCTGCGCGGCGATCGCCGAGAGAAGGGGATCATTGGGAGAAAAGAAAGTTGAGGAAAGTATCTCTCACGATGGTCAATGGCATCCCAACTACCTTGATGCGCATGAATGGTGGCGTGAAAGATGGCAGACGATCTTTCCTGACGCCGAAGCGTGGAAGATGAAGTTTTTTCACAAATAAGGACCGTCATGCGTGATCTGTCCTGGTAAAAGTGAACCCCCGAACATGGGGGGTTCTTGTTTGGTGGAAGGTGAGTATAATGGAAAAGCATGCAGATTAGGGAAGGTCTTACCTTTGACGATGTACTCCTCCTGCCACGGCATTCCGCGGTATTTTCCCGAAAAGATGTCAGCACCAAAGCATTATTGTCGCGGCACATCAGTCTCAACATCCCGCTCATTTCCGCGAACATGGACACTGTGACGGAGTCCGGAATGGCGCGCACGATGGCACGCATGGGCGGCATCGGCATCATCCATCGTTTTCTCTCGATCGAACGGGAGGTGGAAGAAGTGCGCCGCGTGAAGCGTGCGGAGAACGTCATCATCGAAGATCCGTTCACGGTACTTCCCGATATCACACTCGGCGAGGCGAAAAATTTCATGCGTCGCGAGGGAATCTCGGGCGTGCTCGTCGTGAAAATGAAGGCGGGCAGAAAACAACTCGTCGGTATTTTGACGCGCCGCGATCTCCTCTTCGAGACGGATGACCGCCAAAAAGTTTCTTCACTCATGTCGAAAGAGTTGGTTACCGCGCGGCCGGATGTCACATTGGAGAAAGCAAAACATATCCTCCATGATTACCGTATTGAAAAACTTCCCCTCACGACAAAGGACGGATATCTGGCCGGACTCATCACGCTCAAGGATATCGTGGAGCGCATGCAGAATCCGACAAGCTCAAAGGATAAAAAAGGGAGGCTCATGGTCGGCGCTGCGGTGGGCGTCAAAGAGGATACGCTTCTGCGCACCGACCTCCTCTTGAAGGCGGGCGCTGACGTGATCGTGATCGATGTCGCGCATGGCCACAATTCCCGTGCGATCGAAACGACGAAACTCTTGCGGAAAACATTCGGTTCGAAGATCGAGATCATCGCGGGGAACATAGCTACCCCCGAAGCGGCACGCGACCTCGCGAAAGCGGGAGCCGATGGACTCAAAGTGGGGATCGGACCCGGGGCCGCATGCACCACCCGCATCGTGACCGGCGTCGGAGTGCCCCAGCTTTCCGCGATCATGGATGTCGCGAAAGAGGCGGCGAAGCTCGGCATTCCGTTCATTGCCGACGGGGGAATAAAAAATTCCGGTGATCTTTCAAAAGCACTCGCGGCGGGCGCGAACACGGCAATGATCGGGAATCTTTTGGCCGGAACGAAAGAATCACCCGGCGAGTATATTCTCGATCGCGGTGTTGCGTACAAATATTATCGCGGCATGGCTTCGTATGAGGCGGCTTCGGAGAAAACGCGCATCGATGCGGGCGGGCAGGGGGGCGGACCAGCCGACGGATTTTTCCGCTCACCGGAAGGCGCGTCTGGCCGTGTTCCGTATCGCGGTGACGCAGGGATGGTGGTTACCGACTTGGTCGCCGGACTGCGTTCATCGATGAGCTATCTCGGCACAAGGACGCTCAAAGAGTTTCAGAAAAATGCCGAATTCATTCGCATGACCGATGCGGGACTTTCCGAAAGCGGACCGCATGGGGTGAAGTGAGGTTTCCATTAAAAGGAGAGAAAAGAAATGTCATGAGAAGCAGAAATGTGATCCAGTAAAGACATGTATAAAGGATTTGTTTTATCTGAATCTCTCAAAGACCCAACAGTTCTCAATAATTTTGAGAAAATTTATGTTAAAGTCGAAAATCATCCAGAATATGAGGGAGAGCCAAAAATATGGCATGATTTTAAGCTCAAAGTTGATAACAAAGACATAGTTTCAACCGCCAATCTTTTTGCGGAGCAAATGAAGGATACATGGTATGGGCATTTTTGGAATAATCTTGAAGTATATGTAGTGTTGCCAGCAAAAGTTTTTAAGATACCCAGAGAACAGAAATGGCAATCCACAGAATATCAGGCTTAATAGTAAATTTGTGAGGCTAATATCATGATAAGGTGGCTCTATTAAGAGCTAGTTGAGTAAATAATTATGACG
>MHLP01000032.1 GCA_001821435.1 Candidatus Lloydbacteria bacterium RIFCSPLOWO2_01_FULL_50_20
CGGGAACCAGTCACGCTGACACCGGCCTTACGAACGGCACCACCTACTACTACGTTGTCTCCGCAGTGAATTCTGCGGGAGAAAGTGCAAACTCTCCAGAAGCGTCGGCAACACCGGTCGCACCGGTTGCAAGCGGCGCCTGCGTGAACCCCACCGGCGGCTATGAAGGCTTCGGCAGGAACACCACCGGAGGAGTAGGTCAACAGATCTATTATGTCACCAACTTGAACGATTCCGGAACCGGGAGTCTCCGTGATGCACTCTCTGTCGGCAACCGCTGCGTCGTCTTCGACGTGGGCGGCACGATCAATCTTTTGAGTGAAATCACCGCAAAATCAAACACGACCATCGATGGCTTCACCGCTCCGTCACCCGGCATCACGCTTAGCGATAACGCTCTCGGTGTCTATTTCAACCAGAACGTCGTTATCCGCGGCATTCGCCATCGTCATGCACCGCTCGGCCTCGACGCATTTTATATCTACAACTCCTCGAACGTTGTCATCGATCATGTTTCGGTCTCCGACTTCGGCGACGGAGCAGTTGATGTCACGCAAAACTCAAGCGATGTGACCGTCCAGTGGAGCATTTTGGCAGAGGGAAATGTAGAACACAATCTTACAAGTTTGAACGCATACAATGCATCTAGGATCACGCAGCATCACAATCTCTACATGAACGGCGTCGATCGCCAGCCGATGTGCAGTTATGATCAAGTGACCTTCAGCAACCCGAGTGAAGTCATCTGCGACGTTCGTAACAACCTCATCTGGGGATTCACGCAGTGGGGTACGACCGTGAGACATGGCGCCTACGCGAATGTCGTTAATAACTACTATTATGGTACTGGTTCTATGCCGGTGTATGTGTCTGAAAGTGAAAATGCTTTCGCCTATGTGAACGGCAACTATAGCCGGAACGGTGCTAATGTGGATGTTGAGAACAACAGCCCCACACCGTTCTCGGCCATTATCCCTTCGGGTATCATCGATGCGGTGACTGCCGCACAGCAGGTTCTTCTCGATGCGGGTGCGCGAGGTCCGAACTTCGGGCTTGATGCGGTTGATCAAGGGTATATCGGACAGATTTCGCTGTAATAAAAGGAACACGTGCGCTCGGTATTCGCGGGCGGCACCACACGGGCTTTTTGGAAGAAGTGCGGGTTGTCGTTCATCCTCGAGGCAAGGTTTCGACTGAGTGCTTCAACCCCGAGTTCAGCACCGAGGGACTCAGCCGAAGTCAGCCTCGAGGTATTCTGGACGCCTCCAATAAAGAGCATATGCTATCATCAGCAGTATGCTGAGTGAGGTAAAAAAATATCT
Organism: Candidatus Lloydbacteria bacterium RIFCSPLOWO2_01_FULL_50_20; assembly: GCA_001821435.1. GTDB lineage: Bacteria > Patescibacteriota > Minisyncoccia > Phycocordibacterales > UBA6899 > MHLP01. Next base: position 1,323 of record MHLP01000032.1, read on the forward strand.
TCCAACTTTCCTTCTTCGCTCATTGATGCCGCCCTATCATTTTTTGCTCGCGTTTCTTGGAGCGGTCTATTATCGTTTCCCATCCCGCAGACTTATGGTCATCGGAGTAACAGGCACGAAAGGAAAAACGAGCGTCACGGAAATATTGAACAGCATTTTGGAAACAAGCGGCGCCAGTACTGCCGTACTGGGAACTTTGCGTTTCAAGATCGGAGATCGCAGTGAGCGCAATTTGAGGAAAATGACGATGCCGGGAAGATTTTTTGTTCAGAAATTTCTACGCGATGCAGTTGATGCGGGGTGTGCGTACGCAATCATTGAGATGACTTCCGAAGGAGCACGGCAATTTCGGGAACGTTTCATCGACATTGATGCGCTTATCTTCACTAATCTTGCGCCCGAGCATATCGAATCGCATGGTTCGTATGAAAAGTATCGCGACGCAAAACTCGCGATCGCGCGAACATTGTCACGCTCGAAAAAACCGAATCGCTTTATGGTCGCTAACGCGGATGACAAAGAGGCTCCCCGGTTTTTGCGTGTCGCAAGGGTTACGCCCATCCCCTTCCGGCTTCAGGATGGAGGGCCGGTTACGGCAGATGACGAGCACGTTGAACTCTTTTTCCGCAATACCCGCATCGCTACATCATTGCCCGGAATATTCAATGTCTACAACATTCTGGCTGCCGCAACCTGCGCCGAGGCGCTTGGCATTGCCCCGAATATCATCGCCGCTGGTGTCGCACGGGTTCCGCGCATAGAAGGGAGGATGGAGCGTGTGGAAATGGGTCAGTCGTTTCCGGTGATCGTGGACTATGCGCACACCCCGGATTCTCTCGAAGCGGTCTATAAAACTTTTCCTGCTCATGAAAAGATCTGTGTTCTCGGGAATACCGGCGGAGGACGCGACACATGGAAGCGTCCGGTCATGGGTGAGATCGCTGACCGTTATTGTATGGAGATCATTCTCACCAATGAAGATCCTTATGACGAAGATCCGGAAAAGATCCTCAAGGAAATACAGTCAGGGATTAAAAATCATATCCCGCACGTGATCCTTGATCGTCGAAGCGCTATCCGTCGCGCAATCGAAATGGCACGGGAATTTACCCTTCGACGTGCTCAGGGTCAAAACGTGGCCGTTTTGATCACTGGCAAGGGAACTGATCCGTATATTATGGGTCCGAACGGAACAAAAACTTCGTGGGATGACCGCGCGGTGGCGCGAGAAGAACTCACGAATATGGCGCCTTCCCGTTGACAGCACGCATTTTCTTTGTAGACTCGACTACAGAAGTTCAAGGAGAAGCTCAAATGTATGCAAATGATGTGAAGGACGGCGTTTCATTTAAAACGCCGGATTGGGCAGCGGAGTTTCCGTTCGGAGCGGAAGTCGCTGTTGGAAAAACGGACGATCCAACGTGGGGAGTCATAGCGGGATACACTAAGGATCCTCAAATTGAAGCCGGACGAGTCAATGGAGAACCATTTTATAACACAGAAAAAGGCTGTTTCGTTTGCGTGATGCTTTATGGGGGAAGTCAGATGCTATTTTCCATTTCCGATGTTTTCCCATGGAAATCTCTCAAAAAAGAGGGCGGAATGCTCGGAAAGTTTTTGTGTAAACTCAATATGCATGCATGGGAAAAGCGGGTCTCGCATCGATCGTCCCTGCGTCTTGGAGCAAGTATTCTCTTTGTTACGTTTGCAGATCAGGGTGGACTACAGTGCTGCGAGCGTTCGGGATGCCGAGCAGAAAGGCGTGTCACCCGGTCCGGCATTCTCGGTGCCGAGAACATGACCCTCCGTTGGAGGCCGGTCCGTAAATGATCGTCCGAAACTTCGCACGGATCCCGCCCAAACGGGTCTTTTATTGGCGTGTAATACCTCGCGGCTGACTTCGGCTGAGCTCAGTCGAAGCCCTGCCGCGAGGATACACTGATATGAGTATCGGCGGTGGCCGATACCTCTTCCAAAAAACCAGCCACGGCGTCGCGTGCCGAATACCCCGTCGGGACTTCGACCGAGCCTCAGTCGAGGTCCTTGCCGCGGGGTTTAACACGCAACCTGGTTTATTTTTGGTCAAAGAGACGAAAAAGGGCGATTCCGAATGCCACCGACACATTTAGTGATTCTTTCCCTCGCTGAGTACTGTGAGGGTGGTGAGCCTGTCGAACCATAGATCCGCGCATGGGGATCTCGACAAGCACATCGCATTTTTTGCGAAGATCTTTTGGAATTCCTTCGATTTCGTTCCCTACGATCACGAGCGTTTTCTTTCCCGGCCGGTATGATTTGTAATCAAGGGCATGTTTGTCTTGTTCAACCCCGAGAATAATAAAGCCGTCTTTTTTGCACCGGCGCAGGAACTTTCCCGGGGTTTTTGCGTATTCCCAAGGGATCGTCTTTTCCGCTCCGAGCGCGGTTTTTGCGATGTCTTTCACAGGCCTGCCGAATCGGTCGACGGGAGTCGGCGAATGACCGGAGAGATATATACGGGACACATGAAGAGTATCGGCGGTGCGAAAGATCGAACCGACATTATGCGCACTCCTTATATTGTGCAGCAGTACACTTACCTCCTTCTTCATCCCGTTGGAGATTATCCGGTTAAATAAAATGTACTCCATAAGTTTTTAAAATAAAAAAATATTTTATGCATAGCGAAATTTTAGGGACGGAAATGCGCAACGCACTTCCTATCTCTAACGGGATTCATGAGCGTATGGTATCATAATGATCATGCTCTCACTTTTCCCCGACCTTTTTTATTGGAGTTGGTATGTTCCGTTTTTTTTCCGCCTTTTTCTCGGCGTGTATTGTTTTTATGCCGGCTGGACCCTTGCCCGGAACGGAATTGCGGAGGATATCGAGCGTGATCGTGCCGCATGGACGGGAATGCGGATATTTTTCATTATTCTGGGTTTTTTGTTCATTTTTGGCGTTACCGTTCAGGCGCTGGGTTCGGTCGGTTTTGCACTGATGCTGTTGGCGCTCTTTTTGAGGTGGAAAAAATCTCCGCATGCCGAGGAGTCGATCGCTTTTTACGCGCTTATCGGCATGGTTTCCCTCTCGCTTATTTTTCTCGGACCTGGTCCGTATGCCTTTGATCTGCCGCTTTAAGTTTTCATCAAGCTGTGTGGCGCCTCCCTCGAAACTATTGTCAAAAAGTATAGAATGTGTTATGCTTTATCCGTTGAATAATCTAACCAGTAAAAATCCATGAGTTATCTCATTCCCACAGTCATTGAGAAATCGTCTTTCGGCGAGCGCGCTTATGATATTTATTCCAGGCTTTTGCGCGAACGCATTGTTTTTCTCGGGGGGGCGATCGATGACAATACGGCGAATGTCGTTATTGCGCAGCTTCTTTTTCTTGAGTCTGAAGACCCGAAAAAAGACATCAAACTCTATATTCATTCCCCCGGCGGTTCGGTGACGGCGGCAATGGCGATCTACGACACCATGAATCACATCAAGCCCGATGTGTCGACCATTTGTATCGGCCTTGCCGCATCAGCGGCAGCGGTCATTCTTTCTTCCGGAACAAAAGAAAAGCGTTTTGCTCTTCCGAATGCCGAGGTGATGATCCATCAGGTGATGGGCGGTGCGGAGGGACAGGCGTCCGATATTGCGATCAGCGCAAAGCACATTTTGCGCATTAAAGAGAACCTCAACAAGATCCTTGCGAAGAATACCGGAAAACCGTACGAGCAAATTGAAAAAGATTCCGACCGTGATTATTTCATGACTGCGGATGAGTCCAAGAAGTATGGATTGATTGACGAGGTGATGAAGCCAAAACAATCCAGTAAGTAGTCGGTAGTCAGTAGTCCATAGGAAGTCCAAGTTACTATGAAGAACGAGGAGCAACCAAAGATTCTTTCTCAAGAAGAAATCGCCGGCGCAAAAAAGCTCTCAGGGAGTATCTTTTGTCGAAGTATTCCCCTTCCGAAGCCCAGCGACATCCAGGGACTCTCGACGACTTCGACAAATATACCCGGCAGGTATTGGAAACATACTTGGCCGCACTGGAAAGCGAAGATCCTGATGAATTGAAAAAACTCGCGCATTCCCTCAATGTTTGGTTTGCTTATATTCTCGGCAAAGATCGTCCAGAGGGTCTAAAAACGAAGGAGCTTCGCGAAAAACTACTCGTGTGGATTGACACCATCCTTGCTCGGTAAAATGGAGTATTTTGCCACTTTTTGGAACAACGCTCTGTTCAATTAGACATCACCGTGGCAATTTGCTACAGTGACACTGTCAGCGTTACCGTTTCACGTCTGAGAGCTGACAAACAAAAAATTTCGTTATTTATCAACACAGAAAGCATCGTTCGCCCACGTATGGAGAGTCACATCATCGGACCTGAAGCACTGTTTTTGATCCTATTGTAAGAGCGCTCGATCAGCGCAGGTTCGTTACGCTTTCTCCCACACGAGTCCTTTAGCGGGGACAATTTCGCTTAGGGTAAAGCGGCGTTTTCTCTTATTGAAAACCCATGGACGTCATTATGGTCATTGCGGTCGGCGTCGGCGGTGGTATCTTTGGCCTGATCGCCGGATATGTTATCCGCTATGCGCAGACTGCAGGAAAGAGAGGTTCGGTAGAGCTGGAAGTCAAGCAGATATTACTTTCCGGAAAAGAGGAGGCACAAAAAATTATCCAGGAATCGGAAAAGAAAGCGGAGCGCCACGCCGGAGAGCTTCGTGCGCAAGAAAAAGAAAAAGAGCGTGAATGGAAGAAGACCGAAGAACGCCTTGTTAAGAAAGAAGAACTTTTGGATAAACGGCAGGGTGATATCGACAAAGAGGTAGAGAATATCAAAGGGAAAGCCGAGGAAGTCCGCACGATCAAAGGAGAGGTCGAGGAGCGTAAGCACGCCGTCGAAGTGGAGTTGGAGCGTGTCGCCGGTCTCTCAGAGGAAGAGGCGAAACAAGCGTTGGTCAAAAAGATCGAGGAGCGGTTCGAGGAAGATTTTCGCGTCCGTCTCCAGAAACTTGAACGTGAGGGTGTCGAGCGCCTTGACCGTCGCGCAAAGGATATTCTTTCCACGTCGATCCAGCGCCTGGCCGCGTCTACCGCGGGCGACATTATGACCACGTCGGTCACGATCCCCAACGATGAGATCAAAGGAAAGATCATCGGAAAAGAAGGCCGGAATATCCGCACATTTGAACGCGTTGCCGGTGTTGAGCTGATCGTCGATGACACGCCGGGCACTATTGTTATTTCGGGATTTGATCCCGTCCGTCGGCAGATCGCACGCGTTGCACTTGAAAATCTCATCCTCGATGGCCGTATCCAGCCTTCAAAGATCGAGGAAACAGTAGAAAAGGCAAAGACGGACATCAATAAGATCATCAAGGAAAAGGGCGAGCAAGCTTGTTATGAATGCGGGGTTATCAATATGGATCCCCGCCTCATCTCGATCTTAGGACGTCTCTATTTCCGCACCAGTTATGGGCAAAATGTTTTGCAGCATTCCATTGAAATGGCACACATTTCGGCCATGCTCGCGGAAGAACTCGGTGCGGATATCCCCATCGCCCGAGCCGGCGCACTCTTTCATGACATCGGGAAGGCACTTGACCACGAAGTGCAAGGGACGCATGTCGAGATCGGGCGGCGCATCCTCCAGAAATTTGGCGCAGACGAGCGTATCGTTAAGGCGATGCAGTCTCACCACGAGGAATATCCTTATGAAACGATCGAATCGATCATTGTGCAGACCGCGGATGCTATTTCTGGAGGGAGACCGGGTGCCCGGCGTGAATCTGTCGAAAATTATATTAAGAAACTTGAAGATCTTGAGCGGATCGCTTCCTCGAGAGCAGGTGTTGAGAAAGCCTATGCGCTTCAGGCTGGTCGTGAAGTGCGCGTTTTTGTCACCCCGCAGGCGATCGGCGATCTCGAAGCGCATGCACTGGCACGTGATATCGCCATGCAGATCGAGCAGGAGCTCAAATATCCCGGTGAGATCAAGATCACCGTCATTCGCGAAATGCGCTGCATCGAATACGCTCGTTAATACATAGGTCGGACTTATGTATTGGGAAGGCTGGCTAATTTGGCCAGCTTTTTTCGACTAAAGTTTGTTCGATTTAGGCTTTTTGGCGGACATCCAAGCAAGATTTTTAATACATAGAAATATAGAGATGTTGTCAAGTTTTTGACAGATTCTAGCTTAATTCTTAGAAAGAAATGGCTTAGTTGCGTGAAAAATGGCCTCCTATATAATTACATGCAGAGGTTAGATACCTCTGCATGCAGAGTTATGCGTCCGCCTGAGGTGGACGACGTAACCAAGCCATTATTAGCATCTGCTAATTCAAAAACGATGAACAAGCAGTCGATTGTTGAAGCAGTCCACGAGAAGCTCGGCGGCACGAAAGTCGCTGCAGAGCAGGCTGTTGAGACGATGATCGAAACGGTCACCAATTCCCTGAAAAAGGGAGAGGAGGTTTCGATCGCCGGACTCGGCATTTTCTCGGTGAAGACTCGCGCCGCACGCACTGCGCGCAATCCGCGCACAGGCGAAGCCATTAAGGTTGCAGCGATGCGCGTCCCCAAATTCCGCGCTGCCAAAGCGCTGAAGGACGCGGTCAGATAGACGGAAGGTTCACCCCGTAGTGAGTCCGCAAGGATTCATTCGAGGTGAGCTTCTGTGGTGGTTCGCCAATTTGCGGATCTACTACGGGGTTCATCAAACATACAACTAAAAAGTCCGCCATCCGGCGGATTTTTTAGTTATCGAGTGCGGGATGGGAGAATCGCCCGCGACTTTCGGCTTGCCGCCTAGAGAATTTTGCTGAATATGACAAAATCAACATTCCCATAGTGGTTGGGGAGGTTTCCAGTCACTTTGTACCCGAGTTTTTTGTAGAATTTTGCCGCACCCCAGCTTTTTCCGGTGTGGAGATAAATCTTATGTGCCTTTTGTTTTCTTGCTATCATTTCCATCTTTCTCAT
>MHLP01000033.1 GCA_001821435.1 Candidatus Lloydbacteria bacterium RIFCSPLOWO2_01_FULL_50_20
AGAAGCGGATGTACACGTTCGTGCTCATTGATGCTTATTCACGGTGGGTATATGCAAAATCGTATCAGCGCATGAATGCGGCGACGACACAGAGAGAGCCGTCTCAGCCGGAGGTGCCAATCCCCGAAATAATGCCGCAGCTCGTACCGTATCCTGAGGCCGAGAAAAAGCCGGAGACCCCGATCGATGTCATCAACGGAGCGCCTGAAGAGCTTCGCCGAAAAGAAAAAGAAGATGAGGGCGGAGAAATACAACGCAAGCCGACGATACACTAATTCGGCTCCCCTATACTCGGCTCTTTTTTGTTGAGCAGGAAGAGATAAACGATCTCCAGAATACCGACAGTATTCACCAGGAGAAAGATCACGAACCAGGTCTTTTCGGTTTTTCTCGCTGAGATCCAGAGCGCCCATCCTTTCCAGAAAAGCGACCAAACAAGCAGAACGACGAATAATGAAACAAGCAGGAGGGTGGGCACGCCGAACTGCTTCGCTATTTCGACAATACTGATAGTCATCATGATACTCATTATAAATACCTGCCGGTCGTCTGCGCAAGCAATGCTTCATGAAAAAGCTTTTTCTTCGGCAACGATGGCTGTCTTCATGATTCATCATATATAATGGACACATGGGAAAACAGGTCCTACTCATCGGCTTTCTCCTCGTCCTTATGCTTGTCGGTCTCACCGGCGTATTTTTATGGCGCTGTTCCGACGATTGGTGTCTCACGTTCGACTGGCAGAAAGCGCGCGTCGCGGACAGCTTTGATCGATGTCTTCAACTGGGTTTTCCGGTCATGGAATCTTATCCGAGGAAATGCGCGGTGAACGGAAAGACATTTACGGAAAGTGTTCCACCGATCACGCTTTCTCCAAATGCCACGATCAGTGTCACCGCACCGACACTTGGTGGAACGATTATCAGCCCGTTCGTGGTACGCGGAGAAGCGCCTGGCACGTGGTACTTCGAAGCGACATTCCCGGTGACCCTCTTTGATGGGAACGGTAAGGCGATTACGGTAACATACGCCACGGCGAAAAGCGACTGGATGACAACCGCCCTCGTTCCCTTTGAGGCGACGCTTACGTTTGAGGCCCCCGTCACTGCGACCGGAATTTTGCTTTTGAAAAAGAACAATCCCACAGATCTCTCGCAATACGATGATTCGGTTTCCATTCCCGTCCGTTTCGAGCAATCGTCGGTTCAACCGGAGGCCGAAGGAGCGCTTGAGGGAACGATGACCATCGGCCCCATATGTCCGGTTGAGCTGGTCGGGGAGCCCTGTTCGCCGACTGCCGAGATGTACGCCGCACGAAAAGTTTTTGTCTTTTCAAAAGACCGAAAGAAATTGATCAAGACGCTTACTCCCGACGCGCAAGGAAAATTCCGCACGACGCTTCCGGGCGGGACATATGTTATTGACATGGAACCAGAGGGTATCGGAGGCATCAACGGAGTTCCAGCGACAGTCTCCATCGTTCCCGGAAAGTCCGTCTCTCTAGTCATCGATGTCGATACGGGCATTCGCTAGGAATATATGAAAAAAATCATCAAAGATCTTATTTTTCTTGCGATCGTCGGCGCATTCTTTTTCACGTTTCGGGTACCGATCGAGAACAGGATCGAATCGCTTGTACAGACGTATTTTCCTTGCCGCCAGGCGATCGATTACGATGTCGGAAATTTTGATGCGCGTTTCGGAATATCGAAAGACGATTTTCTTCAGGCGGTACGTGATGCGGAAGCTCTCTGGGAAAAGCCCATCAATAAGGAATTATTCTCGTATCGATCCGGCGGCGACATGAAGATCAATCTTCTCTATGACGAGCGTCAGGCGGCAACGATAAAATTGCAGGCATTGGGTATCGCTGTTGAAGACAGCCGCGCTTCATATGACCTCCTTCAGGAAAAGTATGAGATACTTCTCGCCGGATATAAGCAGAAAAAGATCGAGTACGAGCTCTTGGTCACCGCGTTCAATGAACAAGAGGACGCGTACAATGCCGAAGTGAAACAATCGAATGAGCGGGGAGGAGCCAGGCGGACGGGATATGAACGTCTGAGCGCCGAGCGTGAGGCGCTCGAGGCCGAAGTGCGGAAGATCAACGAACTCAAAGACAAGATCAACGCCGATGCGGACACGATCAATGCGCTGGTCACCGAGCTCAATCGTGTCGCTCAGGCGCTCAACCTTAATGTCGGGGCGTACAATCAGGTCGGCGGATCGCGCGGAGAAGAATTCAATGAAGGTCTCTATCAGAACGGCCCGAACGGAGCCAGGATCGATATTTACCAGTACGACAACAAAACGAAATTAGTGCGGGTACTGGCCCATGAATTCGGGCATGCGCTCGGACTCGAACATCTCGATGATCCGGAAGCCATCATGTACAAATTAAATGAGGCAGAGAATGAAAAACTGACCGCTGCTGACCTCGCGCAGCTGAGGACTCATTGCGGCATCAAGTGAAAAAAAGCAACTCGCTGTGTTTGAGTATCGCTCATCGCCCGTTTCTTCCTCTGCCGCACAAATAAGATCCGCTCTTTTTACGGAGCGGATCTTATTTTGACGAAGTGTTCGCCTTATGCGCGCTTGACGTTCACTGCGTTCTTTCCTTTCGGAGAATCCTCAGTATCAAACGTGACAGCGTCACCTTCCTGAAGTTCGTCGAACAAAACTCCGGAGAGCGCGTTGCTGTGAAAGAAGAGATCCTTATCCATTCCCTGTGCGGAAATGAATCCGAAACCCCTTTCATTCACCTTCTTTTTGATTATACCTTGCATGATTGGTCTCTTGGCGATTAAATACAATCGATATGTTTGCAATGAAAATTCGACTTCTTTTCTTTAAGCAACTTCTTTTGTGCATCAAGGATAGCAGATAACAACAAGTCTGTCAACTTTGCTTTGTGAAATCCTGCGAAGCAGGTCGGCCAAAGGCCGAATTTCACAGGCCAGGCCCATACATTTGAAATATTAAATAAAAAATCGCCGTGCACATGCACGGCGATGCTCTGCTTACCGCAGGGCAAGGATTCCCACTGCAAAATGGAGCAAGACCCCGCCCACGGGGTAGGCGAGCTCCGCCCATTCTTTCTTCCACCGGAGAATGACGACAATGGCCTGGATGAGAAAAGCGGCCGCCCACAGAAACCATGAAAGCGCGATCTCCGTCGAAGGATCTGCGACGACGGTGAAGAATGTCGGGGTAAAGGCGATACAAAGCGCCGCTTGCACAAGCAGATTCGCTTTCTTCGAAGAGCGGAATCGCCACCAGACGAAAGCGGCGGCGCTTCCGAGGGTGAGCACGGCGATGTCATATGCGTTCGGCGCATAAATTTTTCCGAAGAAAAGTGCGACAAAGAATGTCAATACGCAGAACAGCGAGTTCGATGTCGGCAGGGTGCTTTTCAGCCAGTCGCCGCTCATTGATCGATAACTCGTGAAGTTGAGCACGGTGATCGTTGCCCACAGGAACCACGAGGTGATGTTCGGACTCGCTTCCCCGCCGAATGTCTTCCAGTTATAGATCACCGAAGCCGTGATACTCGCGAGCATCGCGGCTGCGACAAAAAAGCGGGACACCCGATCGGAATGCACAAGCACCTCCGGTTCAATTCATGTTCATCTCGGTAGAGACTACGCCCGTTTCCGCACTTTGCCAAGCGGGCTCTTTGGTGACAGCGGGCAGGCTTTCGGCCGTACGGGTTTTGATCAGGGAAGCGACGTCACTCCACAGCGAGTCGGGGTTGGCCACTTGCTTCGTCGCTTCTTCCCAGTCGAACGCTCCGCGGACATATTTGCGCGTATCGACGATCCCCGCTTCAAGCGGAAGATTTTTCATTCCGATCTCATCGCCATAATACATGATGGGCGCACCCGGTGTTTTATAGAGCAATGCAAACGCCTCCGCGATACGCTCCGGCGCGTTCTGGTAAATGGTCGCGATGCGCACGGAGGCCAACTCATCCAACTTGAAATTTCTAAAAAGGTAGCAGTGGTCCGGATCGAAAAAATCATTCAGTTCAGATCTTTCCGGAAGTGGAAGTGTGGCGAGCGATATCTCGTCGTGGCTCCGGAGAAATGTCGCCCATTGGGAGTTGTATGGTATATCAAAAGACTCTTCGACCATCGCGTCGACAAGATGAAGATCATGGCGTTTGAGCGCGAGCCAGAATTGTTCCGCAAGCGGGAAGTGATAGGCCATATGGCATTCGTCACCGCTGCCAAAATAAGTTTTCGTGATTGCGGGGAGTTGATGCGCTTCCGCGAGCAAGATGACGTCGGGGTGTGTGAGGTCGAGATGTTTGCGGATAGTTTTCAGTACTTGATGTGTTTCAGGAAGACCCTCTGAGCGGGTACTGTCGCGCTTTATCAGGTGTTTAGCCGCATCAAGCCGGAAACCGTCAACGCCGCGTGCGATCCAGAAATCCATGATCGCGAGCATCTCTTCCATGACCTTGGGATTATCCCAGTTGAGATCCGGCTGTTCAGGGTAGAAGGTCGCATAGTAATAGTCGCCCGTCGCATCGTTTCGGATCCAGTTCGACGGTTTGAAATCCGGGAAAGCATTGATCGAGTCTTGAAAACGCCGTCCCTCTTTATCCCACAAGAAAAAATCACGCTTGGAATTGTCGCGTGACGCACGCGCTTCGATGAACCACGGATGTTTGCTTGAAACGTGATTGAGGACAAGATCGATGATGACGCGGATCCCCCGGTGATGCGCTTCGGCGAGGCATTCGGTGAAGTCGCCGAGTGTGCCGAGCTCCGGCCGAACGCTCCGGTAATCCATGACATCGTATCCGTCATCCACCATCGGTGAAGGATAGAAGGGGAGCATGTGCAGGCAATTGATACCAAGGGCGGTCATATAGTCGAGTCGGGAAGTGAGCCCCTGGAAATCACCGGCAAATTTGTCGATATAGAGTTCGTAGATCTTCGCATCTTTCCACCAGTAATAACGTTGATGTTCCATGGGATTATATGATTGCAGTATACGGCAAGGACCCGCAGGTGTGAATGATCAGTGGACAAGAGTGACCTGATAAAAAATAAAACAGGTCGCCCGAGGGTCCCACCCCACAAGGTTGTGGTATTCCGGATGCTCCCAATAAAAAAAGCGGGATTGCTCCCGCTTCGATGGCCGATAATGCACCTGTTATTTTTTTTCTTTTCCCATGATCGCACGGTAGGTTTGAAGGAACAATTCATTTCGCTCTTTTTCGATTGCCTGTCTGGCGAGCATGTTGGCGTGTTTTTTCTGGAGTCTTTCGACGTCACGCTGATATAGAAATCCTGTCTGTTTGTATGTGCATGTACCGGTCGTTTTTTTTGTTTCGACGCTGACCAGGAAAAGCTCTCCTTTACTGCCGAGCATCCGGAGAGAGGTTCCTTTATCTACGGTACAGTAACTTTGTTTACCGGTCGCGAGGTTTACGACTACGAGCGATACGGGATATTTCCGGTCCACGATGTCTGTGTCATGTACGATAAGCATATCCCCAGCCCTCGGCAAGGTCAGCTTTTGCGTCGATTGCTCCGGCATGGCCATTGGGCGACTTGCGATAGACTGGTTCATACCGAAAATGAACGCGGCGACAGCGATTACGAGAGCGATTGAATTTTTCATTGTCATGAGAACACCCCGATAGAAAAGTACTCACTTCCTTCTCACTAACATAGGCAAGGTCCGTTCGCAAGTATTTGTCAAGACGCGATTTGCGTTTTTTAAAAAATGCTGTAGGATAGTTTTTGGTGAGTTTTTCGTCAGGAGAAAAAGCGTGGCAGTTAGAGAACACCTCGTAAGATTGTGGAAGAACACCAATCTCTATGGCGCGACATTTTGGGGGTTCAGCGTGGACACCACTTGTGACGGACGTGGTTTAGGCGGATTGAAACTCGACATCGATATCCATGCACAAAAAGAAGGGCTGTGCATCGCAGGCAACTATATTTCCTGGGACGATCTCCACAAGGCGGAAGCGTACGCGAAGTCGCACGCTCTGAAGTAAAACATGCCGCCCGTCTATCCCCGCCCTTATGGGCGGGGCATTTCGCGGGCGGCACCGGGGTTGTTTTTTTGGAAGAGGAGCGCGCCACCGCGCGCACTTATCGCTGTGGCCATTCATCCCCCCTGGCTTACGCCCAGGGGATTCTGGCTCACACCAGTAAAAGTTGTTTCCAATAGCCACCTAAGATTCGGGTGGTTTTTTGTTGTGCGTTGAATGGTACAACATAGGTGGTATCATAGAGAAATTATGAAAAATTCTATAGCAGTATTATTGGGATTAGTATTACTCATGGCATTTCCCGTCAGCGCAGCAACTCCCTTTGACGGCAAGCTTATCGCTCTTGATGCCGGACACGGCAACGGAGAAACGGGCGCGATTGGAGACTGCAACGGCGTCACCGTTGTTGAAGCGGAGCTTAATCTCGCGGTCCGCGCGGAGCTTGAAAAGCTTTTGCCCGAAGGAACGTATTACGAAGTTGCTCAGCTTGGTTCACGACAGGACAGGGTGGCGAATGCGGAAGCGGCAGGTTCGAGCGTGCTGATCTCGATCCATCACAATGGGTCGACGAATACATCGGCGGATTATACGCAAAGTTTTGTCACGCAAAAGAATGACAAGATCTTTGCAAGCTATATTCATCCTTCTCTTGTTCAAGCACTCGGGCTTCCGGACAAAGGGATAAAGAATGACGGATACGGCATGACTGTTTATGGTGCTCTCCCTGGAGTGCTGACGGAATCCTATTTTGTCACCGACACCGACGGAGCATGCGACTTCATTGATTACCAGAATGGCGTGACGAATACGCGGGTGCATAAAGAAGCGCAGGCGATGTACGACGGACTTTACGCATACTTCTCGGCGAATGTCGGCGGGGGCGGGAAAGGGAGGAGATAGTAGCCATAACAGAAAACACTCTCACGAAGAGGGCGTTTTCTGTTATGGTGGAAACTAATAAATGACGTTACTTGTGGTGAGCTTGTCGAACTGGAACCTCTCTCGAGGAAAACGAAAATATAATGTATATACTCGGTATTCAAGAATGCTAAAAACATTTGATGCGCAGGCTGTCTAGATGAGATACATGGAAGAAGTTAGAATCTGTTGCGGACATTGACGAATTGAAATGGATACGTTATGTTAGTTTCAGCGTAATAATCAGGCTATTGGGGCTTGATCGCACATTTCCAACTGATAGGAGGATTGAAAATCATGGCGAAAATCGTCAAGATCAATGAGAAGAAGCATGACTCCAGACTGTACGATTCGGACACCAACGTAAGTTGCAGGACCGAAAAGGTCGTGGACATCACCGAGGACTGTCCAAGGGCGAGACAGAAGGAACGTGCGGTACTGCTCCTCTTCACAAGGGCGAAGCGTGGGCGCATCGTCCAGATTAGCCGCCCCTACGGGGGTGAGGTCTACATGGGTTCACATACCCACTTCTTCGTGGAAGAACTCGACTGCGAAATGCATGTTGCTCCACGCGATGACACCTTTGGCTTGATGGCGGACCAGCTCGGTCTCACCAAGACGGGATTCCGCGACCTCATCAAGGCGCAGGCTCCAGCCTAAGTATCCGAGTCTCAACCAAACTAGCGCACGACCTTTGGGTATGGCGCTTTTTCTTTATCCAACTTTGCAAATAAAAATACCTCGTTCCCGAGGCATTTTTATTCTTCCATATTGTTCTATGTCTGTGGAGGTGGGGAGATTGAACCCCCGTCCAGAAAAGTAGTGATCATGGGTCTACAGCGCGTAGTTTATCTTGGTGATTCGTGTGTGAAGTAGAAGAGAAACGAAATCCTCACGCACTGAGCCTGTTCATTTTCGGTGGCGTATCCAGGCGATACGCTCCTATCCTGAAAGAATGACATGGAGAGCGGACCTATCAGGAGTACTCCCGTCCCACGTCGCTCACTTAAGCGTAAGCGAAAGCAAAGCTGTTGGCTCCGAAATACGGAGTAGCAACTCCACCGGTGCTTTTATTCTTGGCACTTTCAAGTTACTTGCGTGATTTACGAGCTCTGCAAGCTTGCTCGACGCTGCGCATAACCAGAGACATTCTCTGTCGAAACTGACACCCCCGTATGAAAAATACAAGACGTTCCTAAAAAATAATAAATTTTCAACGAACCTCAATTACTCGAGCCGCAAACGGTTTCCCAAACGCTTCACTTCACGCGCGACACCTTGTTTCACCTCTCTCGCGATATCGCGGATGGCCTCGCGTTTTTTGATCGCCTCGCGCTTGTCACTCTTCTTCTTCCCGCGGGCGATAGCGATCCTTATCTTGATGATACGACCTTTATTATACATCGAAAGTGGAATGATTGTCAAACCTGCTTTTTCTTCCGCTGTCGCCAATTCGGCGAGTTCTTTCTTGGTCAAAAGAAGCCTGCGGTTGCGCGTCGGTTCATAGCCTCCGCCGGTCTCATTTCCCGGCTGGTAGGGAGGTATTTCCGAATTGATGAGGAACGCTTCGCCTCCGCGGACGGTGATATGCGCCCCCTCGAGCTTTCCCCGGTGAGCGCGGACGGATTTGACCTCGCCCCCAAAAAGCTGGATCCCGGCTTCGTAGGACTCGAGGATCTCATAGTCGAAATGCGCTTTCTTGTGTTCGATCAAATTTGCCATATGTCTATATTACTATGTATTTCTCGTAAGTGCTTTATCCCTCGTCAAAAAAGCCTCGGGATCCACAGATTTCAGTTGCTTGTTTTGCTCGCAGGAAAAATTGGGAAGAAAAGCACCCGTCGGAATTGACGGGCGCTTGTGGCCTGAGAGGAGACATCAATGTTTGATCGGCAGGTTCGTCGGATCAAATGCGACCAGCCAAACCGTAAATACAGCAAGACCGAATCCGATCATTGTGCGCATGCTTGGGAGTTCTCCTCCAATCCACAGCTTTTCAATGATGACGGACACGATCGGTAGCAGTGCGGCGCATGTGGTGATCGTTGCCATCGAGGCGCCTTTCATTCCATACGCGCCCAGGTACGCAAAGTCAGCGAGGACGATGCGCGCCAATAAGTAGGATCCAAGGGAGGGTGCTGTTGACGGAAAACGGCGCCGCGTACCCCACCATGTTCGCCGCTTTCCACATCCCAAATGTTGTTACGGAAACAAAGAGGGTGTAGATCGGAATTATCACAAGCGGCGAGACGCCGGAAAGCTTGCGGGCCATGACGACATTCATCGCGGCATAGGCGATGATACCAATTAGCGCCGAAGCGAGACTCATTGCTATCTCCTTGAACAGGTTTTAAATAGAACAAAGTTAAGACATTAAAAGTTTTATCGTATATTTTCATTTTTGTCAAGTCCTCTTTCGTTGCGAGTGTGGATTTGCTGACAAGCATGACCGATGAAGTGGCATGCGTCAAAATTTTCCTGTATAATAGCGCCTATTATGGACTTCAAACCGTTTTTCGGATTTTCCGGAGGTGAAAAAGGGGGTGATGATAGAAAAGAGAAAGAAGGCGGACCCCCCGCTCCCTCATTTTTTTCGAACATCCTGACGATCCTGCTCGTGTTTCTCCTGCTCGTTTCCGCTTACTCATTTTTTGCGGAGCGCGGCAAAAATGCAGTGCCAGTGATCGCGCTTTCCCAGCTTTTTGCGGATATCAGACAGGGTTTGGTCGCGAAGATCGATGTCGAAGGCGCCGATCTCAGCATCGAGTATAAGGACGGTGTAAAGAAGGTCTCGAAAAAAGAGATCGAATCGTCGTTCTCAGAGTCAATGAAAAATTATGGCGTCCTTCCGGAAGAGCTTGATGCGATCCAAGTTGAGGTCAAAGAGCCGAGCGGGTTCTCATACTGGTTCTACTCGCTCGCACCGTTCCTTTTCCCGCTCATCTTCCTGTTTGTGCTCCTCTGGTTCCTCTCGCGGCAAGTGAGGCAGGGGGGCGGAATGCAGGCGTTCACGTTCGGACAGTCAAAAGCGCGCGTCATTTATCCTGACGACAGCGCGCAGAAAGTGACCTTCAAAGATATCGCCGGTGTGAAAGAGGCGAAAGAGGAACTCCAAGAGATCGTGCAGTTCCTCAAAGAACCGCAGAAGTTCCTCGATATCGGCGCACAGATCCCGAAAGGCGTGATGCTGATGGGCGGGCCGGGCACGGGGAAGACTCTGCTTGCGCGTGCGGTCGCGGGCGAAGCGGGCGTCCCGTTCTTCCATCTTTCCGGAAGTGAATTCGTCGAGATGTTCGTCGGTGTCGGTGCATCGCGCGTGCGTGATCTTTTTCGTATGGTGAAGAAAGAATCGCCCGCGATCATCTTTATCGACGAGATCGACGCAGTGGGACGTGTGCGCGGAACGGGTGTGGGCGGAGGAAACGATGAACGTGAACAGACGCTCAACCAGATCTTGGTGGAGATGGATGGTTTCGAGCCGAACGAAAAAGTCATCGTGATGGCGGCAACGAATCGTCCCGATGTGCTTGATCCGGCGCTCCTTCGTCCCGGACGTTTCGATCGCCGCGTCATCCTCGATCTTCCCGACATCAACGACCGCGAAGAGATACTGAAGATCCATTCGCGCAAAAAACCGCTCGCCGAAGACGTGCACCTGCGTACGGTCGCGGAGCGGACACCCGGATTTTCGGGAGCTGATCTTTATTCGCTCATGAACGAAGGGGCGATCCTTGCTGCGCGCGAGAATCGGACGATGGTATCGCAGTTCGACCTTATTCGTTCTATTGAGAAGGTGATGATCGGCCCCGAACGGAGAAGCCACCTGCTTTCTGACGAAGAAAAGAAAGTGACCGCATATCACGAAGGCGGACACGCACTCCTTGCTTCGCTCCTCCCGTATGCCGATCCGGTGCATAAGATCACGATCATTTCGCGCGGACATGCGGCCGGATACACGCTCAAACTTCCGACCGAGGAGCGGCAGTTCCACACGCGCAAAGAATTTCTCGATGACATCACGGTCTCGCTTGGCGGTTATGCGGCGGAGGTGATGATGTTCGATGACCTCACAACCGGTCCATCGAACGATCTTCAGGTCGCGACCGGGCTCGCGCATGACATGGTCGCAAAGTACGGTATGTCCTCCGGCATCGGCCCCATCGCGTTCGAGGCGTCCGGCATGATGATCGCCCGAGGAGGATTCATTGAAAAAGAATATTCTCAAGACGTCGCCATGCGCATCGACAAAGAAGTGGAGAAGATCATGAACGAAGGGTTGCGCCGGGCGCAGGAATTGCTCACGAAACACCGGCATGTGCTCGATGCGATCGCCGCGGAGCTGATGAGGGTTGAGACCATGGAACGCGAGGAATATGAAAAGATATTGACGATCCACGGCATCAAGGCGCGCCGCAAGATCGGTGAAGAACCTTACATCGCGGCTGAAGCCGCTCAGGAAACTTCCGCGACGGTCACGCACGAAACAGTTGAAAGTATATCTCACGGCGAATCAGGCGGAACGAGGTCATCGCGAAAACAGAAGAAAGAACAAGAAAAAGGAGGAAAACATTCCTAACTCCGAGGATGTTCGAATTGACTCTCTGTTTGTTTCTGATAGACAGAAGAGAGTAAAGTTTTTTGGAGGTTCGCTGTGACGGAAAATAACATCGTCGCACTTCAGCCATACGTCGTTGCTCTCGATGTTGCCGTGGAAGTGCCTTTGGTCAACATGGAGGTCACTCTTTGCTTTGGACCGTTCGATTCTCTTGCTGCGGCGGACGAATGGCGTGACAGGCTTGAAAAGGAACATGACCTGATCGAAATAGCAGAAGCGGTCGAGAATGCCGACCCGTTCGCACAAGAGGAATTTCCCGAAAGGCAGTTTTTGCGTGCCCATGTTCAAGGAGCTGATGTTTTTCAAGTAGAAGGCAGAATGAGGGCAAGGGGTGAACTTATTCCCCCGAAAACTCCCGTCGAAGACGCGCACCGGATCCATGTCTACGCACTTTACGCACTTCAGGAAGCGGTCACGGCGGCATTCAGTTTTCTCAACGACGATCCGGTCTCCGCATAAACTACCCCGAGGGCTCGCCCTCGGTTTTTGTTTGCGGGAGCGCCGCTTTTTTTCTATGATGGCTTCATTCATCACCCCGCTGTTTTTGCAGATAACGGAAGATTGGTGTAATGAAAAGAGTATTGATATAAATAGCTCATCCACCCCTAGCACAATGGTAGTGCATTCGTCTTATACACGAAGGGTTCCTGGTTCGAGTCCAGGGGGGTGGACATGAAAAAACCTTTTATTCTTTTTGATTTCGACGGCGTGATAGCGGATTCTTTCCTGCCGGCTTTTGAAGTTCAAAAAATGATTTGTCCTGAGGTAACTGAAGATGCCTATCGAAAACGTTTCGAAGGGAATATCAACGATTGGGAAGAGCCGGTGAATGTGCACACGGAAAAATGCCGGCACGATATAGACTTCTTCACTGAATATATCCCGAGAATGAAAAAGGGGGTACGAATCGTTTCCGGCATGAAAGAGGTTATTGTTGAACTTGGAGGAAATTATTCCCTTGTTGTCGTTTCCTCAACGATAACAAGCCCGATCCGAGAGTTTTTGGAAACACATGATCTTGCAAGCCATTTTATGCAAATTATGGGAAATGATGTGCACAAAAGCAAAATAGAAAAAATAAAAATGATCTTCGAGAGGTATGGCGTTGGGCCAAATGATTGTGTTTTTATCACCGATACGTTGGGCGATATGCGCGAGGCGCAACGTGTTGATGTCGTGGCGATCGGAGTTACGTGGGGATTTCATGCACCAGAAACATTGCTTCGAGGAGAACCGTTCCGACTTGTCGAAAAACCGAACGACCTTTTATCGGTTGTTTCTGATTATTTTAAAGTGTCAAAATAGATTTGTGTAGAAATGTATCATTCACCATGATCAAAAAAGTCCGCATCAAACGTTTCGATAAAAGTATTCCACTTCCGGAATACAAAACATCTGGCGCGACCGGCTTTGATTTTCCGGCACGTGAACAGATCACCATTCGCGCCAAGGAAGTCACTTATGTTCCGCTCAATGCCGCCATCGAACTTCCCGAAGGATATTTCATTCTGCTTGCGGCACGTTCATCGCTTCACAAAAGAGGACTCATTGTCGCGAACGGAGTGGGGATCTTTGACGCCGATTTTTCGGGTGAAGAGGACGAATATCGAGCCGCACTCTATAATTTTACCGACTCCGATGTCATTATTGAAAAGGGTGATCGCATCATGCAGGGCATATTGATTCCGTTCGTACGGGTAGATTTCGAAGAAGTGAATGAGATGGGGAGGGGGACTCGCGGCGGTTTTGGTACGACCGGGGTGAAATAGGGCGGCAAAAAATATCGGAGAATTGACGTAGACAGCTTGTTTGATTAGGCTCAGTGGAGAAGTTATCGAGAGGATTTGCTGTGTCCATGTTTGCCCGAAAGCTTGATGAAGCACAAGGTGCGTTAGCCCGCATACGTCGCTCTCGTATTGTTGAACACGGGAGAGCAGATGTGAAATATGGGAACTACTCATATGCCAGCTATCGCGTGGAAGAGTGCCGCGGCGCATGGAAGAACGCGCACGCAACACCACTCAATCAGCGTGAACTTCCGTTCGACCGTCTTGTGAAGCAGGTTTCTGAATACGCATCGCTTGGGCTTTTCTTCCACCCCAAGCGCGTCGAACATTTTGATCGGCACATTCTTTCGATGACTTGGTTCCTCGAATTCAGAGGATGGTCCGTGGAGCGATCGGATAATTTGAGAGTTGTTCTGGTGCAACACAATCGCAAGGCGACGTTCACCTCTAGAGAAGGGCATGGGCTCATGCTTGCAGTAGCTATCTATGCGCTTTTTCCGCGAACGGTGTGATAATGGATCTAAAGACTTTTTCGTCGATCACCTCACGTGAGGTGGTTTTTTTGTTATACTTTCCTCATGAAACTCTATTTAGTTCGTCACGGAGAAACTGATGCGAATCGCGTGCTTCTTCCCAACATCGATAGTCCTATGCATGATGGTCCGCTGATGTTTAAGCCGGGTGATGACACCAATATTCCGCTCAACCCGAATGGACGCTTGCATGCATGGGAAGTGGCGCAGCATTTGCCCGATAACATCACCGTGCTCTTATCGTCTCCGCTTCTGCGGGCACGTGAAACCGCCGAGATCATTTGTGAGGAAAAAGGGATCGATAAGGCAAACATCAAATTTCGCAACGAACTCCTGGAATATCATCAAGGTAAACTTGAGGGACTCACGAAGGAACAGCAGTTTGCGATCACGGGCGGGGTCAAGCAAGGTTCATCGTTACTGTGCGACTATGATTACACCGAATACGGCGGAGATTCATGGAAAACCATTCACGAACGACTCTCGGATCTTTTTGCCGAGTTACGTGGAAAAGAGAGTGGTGCGCAAGTCGTTTGCGTCACGAGCGGCGGAGTGATCCGTATGACGTACAAGATTTTACTTGATGATCTGGCGCCCGGCATTTCTACGCATATTCGTATCAAAAACGGCTCAGTGCATCAGTTCAAATGGTAGATCGCACGCCTTACTCGAAATGCATCGGAGTTTCGCGAGCGTGCAAGCGTTCGGCAAGCAGGGGGTATGTTTTAAGTTCGATATCCGTTTCCAGCAGGTGTTTCGCTTCTTCGCGCGCGGCTTCGACCATTTTGAGATTTTTGATCGCCTCCATGCCGATGTCGGAAATGCCCCACTGTCGGGCGCCTCGGCCCGATCCTGAGCCTGCCGAAGGACCGCCTAATTCCCCCGAACCGCGGAGTGCGAGATCCATTTCGGAAAGTTCGAAGCCGTTTTTTGCCGTCGTCAGCGCCTTCAAACGCGCAAACGTCTTTTCGCCTTTAGTATCCGAAAAAAGATAACAATACGACTGGTGAATGCTGCGGAGTACACGTCCGCGCAGCTGGTGGAGCTGTGCCAATCCAAACCGCTCTGCCCCTTCGATCACGATGACCGTCGCATTCGGCACATTGACGCCCACCTCGACGACGGAAGTCGCACAGAGAATATCGAGAGCTCCCGATGCGAACTGTTCCATGATACGGTCTTTTTCGACCGCTTTCATTTTGCTGTGGAGTACTCCTATCGCATATTCGGGAAAAATTTTCACCTTGAGACGTTTTGCTTCTTCTATTACAGACTTTGCGATGAGCGCCCGTTCTTTCGCGGGATCCGGTTCGTCAATACGCGGACAGATGACATAACACTGCCGACCTTCCTTGATGAGTGCACGGATCTTTTCATAGGTCTCATCACGTTTCGCGGGAGTAACGATCTCCGTCACGACCGGCTTTCGGCCGCGCGGCATTTCGTCGAGCAGTGTCAGATCGAGATCACCGTACAGCGTGAGTGCGAGTGTCCGCGGGATCGGCGTGGCCGTCATGGAGAGAAAATGCGGGACCTTTCCGTCTTTTTGCACGAGCCGCGCGCGTTGTTTGGCGCCGAAGCGATGCTGCTCATCGATGATGACATACGCAAGGTGTTTGAATGTGACGCTTTTCTGAATGAGCGCGTGCGTGCCGATCAATATGGGTATTTCGCCGTTCGCGACCCATTTCAAAAGCTGTGTGCGCGAAATATCCGTCCACCCGGAGGTATTCACTTTTGAAGGAAATTTCCTGCAGCCGCTTCCCGTGATGAGCCCGATCTCCATGCCCGAGCCGATGAAAAATTTTATAAAAGATTCAAAGTGCTGCGTCGCCAAGATCTCGGTGGGACACATGTAGGCGACTTGAAGCGCTCCGAAATGTTGGCCGACAGGGCGCGTGTGCACCGTCGCGTACGCCGTCGCGGCCGCGACCGCCGTTTTTCCGCTCCCGACATCGCCCTCAAGGAGCCGGAGCATCGGGCGTTTTCCGGCAAGGTCGGAGAGCATTATGGCGATCGCTTTTGTCTGCGCTTTGGTGAGCGGAAAACCAAAATCGTTCATGAAGCGATCGAGTCCTGCTCTTTCGGGAATGATGGTGAACGACGGATTTTGTTCGTATCGCAGACGGCTCTGTTGTCGCTCGAGCTGAATGAAAAAAATTTCCTCAAATGCAAAACGTTTCCTCGCGGATTGCGCATGCCTTTCATCACGCGGCGCATGGATCCAGACGAGCGCCGACCGGAGTGCAGGGAGATTGTAGCGCTTGAGGATGCCGCTAGGGATCGGATCGGTGAGTGTTTCAATGATTCCGCCCGCGAGCACTTTTCTGAGCGCATGATAGAACCAGCGGGAAGTGATGCCGCGCGACTCGGGATAGACGGGAAAAAATCGTTCATCTTCGCTCAATCCTCCTTCCGCAAACAGTGAGGGCGAAAGATCGCCCGGCAACGCGGGTACTTTTTCGACTTCCGGATTGATGAGCGTCACTTTGCCGTCTCGTTTCTTGACGACTCCCGACGCGCGCACGATGTCGCCCGGGGCGATCATTTTTGCCATATATGCTTGGTGGAACCACACGAGCTTGAGCATCCCTGTTTGATCACGAAGTGTCGCTTCGCCCATCGGCATGTGCCCGCGGAACGACCTCTTTGTTCCGGTTTTTTCAACTTGTCCGTAGAACGTCGCACGTTCGCCGTCTATCGCGCGCTCGACCGCCGACGACTTTCCCGCATCGATGTGCCGTACGGGGAAGTGATAGAGGAGGTCGCGGATCGTCTTCAGTCCGAGTTTTTCGAGGCCGTTTTTTTGCTGTGGCGTCAGGCGGAACCGATCGGCGATCTTTTCCGCGAGCGTTATTGTTCCCGTATGCATATAGCCTCAATCATACGTAATCACGCGAAAGGTGTATACGACATCGCTGGTGGCGCTTCCACCCCACTCTGCTATACTCGCTGGAGCAGTTTTTGCTGTTCTTTGTTGAAAGGCGGTCATGGATATTTTTTCCGGCATATTTCCGCTCCCATGGTGGGGCGCTCTACTCATTGCTCTCGCATTTACGCATGTGACGATCGTCGCGGTTACCATCTACCTTCATCGGCACATCACGCATCGTGCCGTTCTCCTCCACCCCGTTGTCGCGCATTTCTTTCGTTTCTGGCTCTGGTTGACGACGGGGATGGTGACTCGAGAGTGGGAGGCGGTGCACAAAAAACATCACCAAAAATGCGAGACCGACGAAGATCCGCACAGCCCAGAGGCGCAGATGCATGCGCTCGGAGTCCGCGGTGCATGGGGACGGCTTTTCTTCATGTTTCGATTCGTTGTTTGGCGCGGAGTGCGTTCTTATGTCCGTTGGACAAATCAACACACCGACGACGTCGAGCGGCTCGGCGTCAATGCTCCGAGAGATCGTCTCGAACGTTTGCTCTATGCACGACACACGAAACTCGGTCTTGCGCTCATGGGTACGGCGAATATCGTACTCTTCGGTCTCGCGGCGGGATCATGTATCTGGGTCGTGCAGATGCTCTGGATCCCGGTGTTTGCCGCCGGAGTAGTGAATGGCATCGGACACATATGGGGGTACCGCAATTACACGCTGCCCAATTTCTCCAGGAACATCTTGCCTTGGGGGATATTGATCGGCGGAGAGGAACTCCACAATAATCATCACGAAGATGCGGCGTCGGCGAAATTTTCCCGGAAGTGGTGGGAGCTTGATGTCGGCTGGTGTTATATCCGTGTCATGGAATTCTTCCGGCTCGCGGAAGTGAAAAACATATCCGGTCGTTAGCGTAGAGCCCGCAGGACATTAAAACCTCCTGCGGTTTTTTTTATGGACCAATCTAGAGAGCTTAGGCTAAACACATTTGGGTTGAGGTTGTGGGGTATCTTAGTATTGCTGGACGATTAAAATCGAGCGCTATAGATCTGTGACCGGTAGAACGGTTGTTCGCATCGGCGGGGCGGTATATACTCGCATCAATCAAATGAAAATAAAAAACAATGATGCTATGGGCAAGGTTCGAAAGCTTGTTGAGGAATTGAATACGCTCCCCGCTTCGGAGCACAAGAAGCTTTTTGCCTCTATTGATCTGGTGAGTCCCCGATATCTCAACGTGCAGGGGTTCAATCCGCGTGGCAATGTCGAAACAGATGTGAACTTTCAGCGTTCGTTTAACGCTTTCTATCAGGTGCGCAGAAATGCGGCATGGAGAAAACATTTCTACTGCCTCTTTGCGCAGTTACGGAAGCCGAGTATGGGCAAGCATCGGAATTTTCAATATATCTTGAACGAGCTACATGTGCGTACGGGAATGTGGGAGTATTCATTTTCAACAAAATTACTCCACACACTGGATCCGATGCAGCCGATTATCGATAAGCGGGTGCTGACCCTTCTCTGCCTTCCGAAGAAAAACTGGAAGACCACCGAACCATTTCTAGAACATTACCGAGAAGTGGCGCAATCGATTGCATATCTCGCCAAGAAAACCAAAAGACTGCTTCGTGATTTTGATCGAACCTTGCCGCACCTGAAACATATTTCGGTGACAAAGAAGCTCGACCTCATTCTGTGGAGGTATCGAAGGGAATTGTAACTGACAGGATTCGGTCACGAGTTACTAAGCCTTTTATTTCACTTCGTCTTTCGAATCAGGATTCGCTCCTTACAGGAGCAGTACCCGTTTCCCATTTACTCATGCTTGGAAGCATTCGTAAATAAGGGAGAACGGCTTCGAATCCCTCCCCGCGAGTGAAGCAGTTCACTCGCTCTCTCCGCCCAACAAAATAACCGCCTTGCAGCGGAATTTTGTACGGGCGGGGACGATGTCCCGAAGTTAGAACCGACTGTGGCCCGCCGAAGCTTTATGCGAAGGAGGCAAGCACGGCTTAGTTATGGCAACCTTGATAGAATTATCCGAAAGTTGAGACTGATTTACCAAGAAAAACCTGATCTATTCGACGTTCCTACTTTTGCTCAGAAGATATATTAGAGAAACTATACAAATTTGATAATCAACTCTAATATATCTAATTCGCCGCTATAATCCGTTACAATCCGCTATATGTCATGTAACAGAAAGGAAAGTGGCCAGGTTTGATTATTATTTACTCTTTGTCTTTGCAAAATTAAAGAGTTCCCTGCATTCACTTTGCATAAATTTCTCAATAAGCTCTACCTTAGGGTCACCTTTTTCAATAATGTCTTTTGAAGAAATATCTATTTGACGCCATGTAAACTTGTGATCCTGTAGGGTTTTAGCAAAATTCTGCGCATCTTCTTTTGAAGCGCCAAAAACTATTCCCTCCATTTTTGCCCAAATAGCTGTGCCTGTACACATGGGACAAGGCTCAAGAGTTGTATAAAGCCAACAGCCTGGAAGATACCTGCTCTCGTTTTTTAAACAAGCGGAACGGATCGCATTCACTTCTGCATGACAGGTCGGATCGTTATTTTCGTGAAGGGTAGTGTGCTCAACGGCGATAATTTCACCGTTACTGTTTACCACGACGGCACCCAATGCATATTGATCAAGGGAAGCGGAATTTTTTGCTTCCTCAATCGCTTTTTTCATAAATTTTTCTTGTGGATGATTTTCCATAATTTAGATTCCGGTTTCAAAAAAATGTAATAGTTCGAATCCCTTCAGGGTCCTTCATTTTAACACTTTTTCATTTTGAAATGTAGCTTAAAACAAGAACATTTTAATGCTGGCTTTTCAAAACTACTGGCGGGGTCATTATATCCTTTGCGCGAACCTTTTTCGAGCGGAAGCCCTGACTCGCGCCTCGGATTACCTCGGCGTTCAATGCAAATACAGAAAGGTGCCTCGCCAAACCAATTTTCAAAAGGAATGGCGAGGCTCAAATCCTATTGTGCTTGACCCACCCTCCCGTTCGCGCACAAATCCCCGCCGTTTTGAAGAGAAATTATAAAACGGCGGGAATTGCTCCCTTCACTGACGTTAAAAATCCAGTGGGATTTTAGGCGGCACAAAGTCTCCAATTAGATTAAGTTAATAACAATCGGTGCGTGGTCACTTCCAACTAATGTGGGTGTTGGTGCAACATTTTTGATGTCAGTAATATTTTCATTTAAAATTTGAACATCAGTCAGATGTGATTCAAGGTTTTTTGAAATCAGAATGTGATCAAGGAGTCGATTTCTGCCAAGGGTTGTCGAGAGTGATGAAAATCTCTTTTCTTTCTCTATTTTTAAACTTGACTCAATAAGAGTATCTGTGGCATCACCTATAACACCCTGAATAATTCGATATACCGCATAATTTTCTTCTGCATTAAAATCACCGCCAACTATCACTGATGCATTCGGATCAGATGCAAAAAATGTATCGATTAACTCACGCAATTTTTTAGCTTGTGAAAATCGAAAGATTTCTGAACGTATCAGCCCGTCCGCCATAGTAATTTGAGTTGTCATTGGCTGAACTTCTCCTGCAATATTCTTTTCTGGCATCAAAAAATTTGCTTTTATATGGATACCGACTACATGAAGCTTTTTGCCTTGCCATGTGGCCTCCATATGAACAAAGTCTCTTCTTGACCATATGCGTGACCCAGTCGTGTCAGCGTCCCCTTCTATAAAAACTGGCAACGAGGCTATGACAGGAATTGATTCACATTTCGCATCCTTTTGTTTATAGAGCACAACGTTACCCACCCCGTTTTGATCTGGGGTTGCAAAAAAGTATGAGTAATCTATACCTGTTCGGGCGATAATTCGCTCAATGACACTTTTAGATGCGATTTCCTGAAGTAAAACAATATCTGCATTGATTTCAGAAAAGAGTTTTGAAAAATGATCTATCCGAGCTTCGACGAACTCTTTTGTATAATTCCATTCTTTTCCTGAATGGGTGTGCACTCCTTCTTCAAAGAGAAACTCTATGTTGTGTGTTGCAATCTTCATATATATTTTATGAGATCATCAATTTTTAGAAAACTTAAAAAGTTGGCGACATTCTTCTCTCATAAAGTTTTCGATGAGTTTTATTTTGGGGTCACCTTTTGCAACAATATCTCTTGAGGAAATATCAAACTGTCGCCATGTAAATTTCTCATTTTGTAAATTTTTTGCAAAATCAGTAGCATCTTCTTTTGTAGCGCCATATACTACTCCTTCCATTTTTGCCCAAATGGCTGTAGCAGTACACATCGGACAGGGTTCTAGGGTGGTGTAAAGCCAACAATTTGGAAGGTATCTGTTTTGCAACTTGATGCAGGCAGATCGAATCGCATTTATTTCAGCATGACATGTCGGGTCGTTATTTTCGTGGAGCGTAGTATGCCCAGTGGCGATAATTTTTCCATCCCCGTCAACAACAACTGAACCAAGGGCATATTGACCCGATTGAGCAGAATTTTTAGCCTCCTCAATTGCTTTTCTCATGAATTCTTCTTGCGGATGATTTTGCATAGTTATTTTAAGAGTTCGTCGCTCGAAACCCCGAGCGATTTCGCCAATTTCGTAATGGTCGCCAGCGTCGGATTCGTCTTTCCGTTCTCAATATTGCTCACAAAACTTCGGCTAACGCCGAGATTTCGGACAATGTCGCCTTGCGTGATACCTTTTTCTGTACGGATACGCTTCAGGTTTTTCCCCAACTTTGCCGACTCGCTTTTCATATCCACAGTTTAGCACTCCCGATACATTATATACCAATGTTATAGTATAATGTAATAGCGCCGAGGTAATCCGAGGCGCGAGTCAGGGCTTCTTCTCGAAAAAGGTTCGCGCAAAGGATACAATTTCACCGCAGATTGAAACTTCGCGATTTGAAAGAGCGGACGCGCGCCGTGATGGGCGCACGGCGCGCGACAATTCTTCTCGCCGCTTCGCGGCGAATTGGCTCGGCGGGGGGAATTCAAAAAGGGCGGATTTGTCCGTTTCGTATCTAAAAACAATATGAACAAACCAAAATATTTTCTATACGCGCGTAAATCAACGGAAGATGACGACCGACAGGTTATGTCTATTGAGGCGCAACTTTTTGAACTACGAGAATTGGCGCGTAAAGAAAAT
>MHLP01000034.1 GCA_001821435.1 Candidatus Lloydbacteria bacterium RIFCSPLOWO2_01_FULL_50_20
GTGTTTTTTTAAATTGCGTCATAATTATTTACTCAACTAGCTCTTAATAGAGCCACCTTATCATGATATTAGCCTCACAAATTTACTATTAAGCCAAAAATGAGGACAAGAAGGCGGACATCATGGAGGGGTTGCGCGTTATCTGGCGTCGCCACCTGTCACCTTTTCGGCGCGAGCTCGCGATCCTTTCCGTACTTGGACTTTTTTCCGCCGTCGCTAATGGCGTTGTTCCTTATGTGACGGGACGTTTCTTCGACGCGCTTGTTGGTGTTTCAGTCGGCAAGACCACGCTCGCGTCGGCGGGGCTTCCACTATGGGCATTCCTTCTCATGGCATGGGCCTTTGTTCAGCTTGTTGCGAATAATATAGATTGGATTATTGACCGAAGGAGGCGCATCCTAGATACGGGATTGAACATGAAGATACAAGTCTCGGGGTTTGAGCATTTTTTCCGTTTGCCGATTGCGTTCCACAAGAATACGCACACAAACGGTGCGATACAGAAGATGAGCCAGGCAAGCTGGCGGATACCTGGACTTATTCGCACAGTCATTTTGGTCGCCCCGGAGTTTTTGAGCATTATAATCGGCATTATGCTTGCCGCAAGCATAAACCTCATCCTTGCTGGTGTATTATTTGGCGGCGTCGTGGTGTACGCGCTCCTCCTTCTCCACATTCTGCGTCCGATCGCGGCACTCGACAAAGAGGTACACACGAAATGGAACGAGTATTGGGATGATGCCGCACAAGCCGTGCATCAGATCGAAAGTGTGAAACAGGCAACCGCTGAGGTACATGAGATCAAGCGAATGGATGAACACCTTACGAAAGAAACGGTCGGACTCTGGAATTCTCTCGAGCGCATATGGAGCAATGTAAGTTTTTTTCAGCGCACCATCGTGTTTCTGACTCAGCTTACGGTATTCATTCTTTCCGCAAATTTTGTGGCGAGTGGAGTAATCACGGTCGGTGAATTGATTGCACTCAACGGTTACGCCCTTATGTTTTTTGGCCCATTAGTCCAACTCGGCTATAGTTGGCAACTGATTCAAAACGGAATTACTACGGCGCTACAAGTTGAAAAAATATTCCTTGAGCCTGAAGAACAATATGTGCCGGATGGCGCACCAACGCTTCCCTCGACGCTAAGGACTGTCGCATTTAACAACGTAACGTTTCGTTATGGCACCGAGGAGCCGACCGTGCTCGATGGGGTGAATTTTTCGGTCGCGCCTGGGGAGGTGGTGGCCATTGTCGGCGAATCGGGTGTGGGGAAGTCAACGGTTGCTGGCCTCCTCTCCGCTTACTATTTTCCGACATCCGGAGAGGTGCTTGTGGGCGGCATCGATACGCGAACGCTCGATCTCTTGAGTTTGCGCCAAAAGATCGCTGTGGTACCGCAAGAGATCGCGCTTTTCAACGAGTCACTACGGACAAATATTCTCTATGGGTCGTTTACTGCGACCGATGACGCCGTGAGGCATGCCGCGAGTGAGGCGCACCTCGCAGGGTTCATCGCAACTTTGCCCCAGGGATATGAGACCTTGGTCGGCGAGCGTGGGATAAAACTTTCTGTCGGACAAAAACAACGCGTGGCGATCGCACGTGCGATATTGCGCGACCCAAGGATCCTTATTCTCGACGAGCCAACTTCGGCATTGGATGCAAAGACGGAAGTGATCATCACAACGGCACTCGAGCGGCTGATGCAGGGTCGAACAACGTTCATCATTGCTCACCGTTTGTCGACAGTACGAAAAGCGGACCGCATTCTTGTCTTTGAAAAAGGCAAGATTGTCGAGGACGGGACGCATGATGCACTTCTCAAAAAGAAGAATGGAGTGTACCGCAAACTCTACGAATATCAGGTCGGGCTCTACTGATGTCCCTCGCAGGCACGAGGTCTTTTTGCTAGGATACACTCATGATGAAAGAGCGATTGGAGGGCTACATCGACGAAGCGCTCAAGGAACTCGGAATCGCCGATGTTTCTTTTGTGCTGGAGCATCCGGACGACATGACGCACGGCGATTGGGCGACGAATGCGGCGATGCTTGCTGCGAAGAAGGTCGGCAAAAATCCCAAAACGCTTGCGGAGGAGATCGTTCAAAAACTCGGAGAGAAAAAGGACACTGACGTTCTTTCCGTCGAAGTTGCCGGACCGGGATTCATCAATTTCAAGATCGCTCCGGCAGTTTTCGATAAAGAACTTTCCGCTGCAATTTCCCAAGGTGATAAATGGGGCCGGAATGAAACGCTCAAAGGAAAAAAAGTGATGGTGGAATACACTGACCCCAACCCGTTCAAGGAATTCCACATCGGACATTTGATGTCGAATGCCATTGGAGAATCTCTCTCGTGCGTCATTGAAGCAAGCGGCGCTGAAGTCAAACGCGCCTGCTATCAGGGTGACGTGGGGCTTCACGTGGCGAAGGCTGTTTCTTCCATGCTCGAACAGCCAGAAGACTTTTGGGACAGTTTTCCAGCCCTTCCTCTCAAAGAAAGGTTGGCCTATCTGGGAAGTTTTTACGTTGCTGGGACATATGCTTACGAAAGCGGGGAAAAATGGCAAAAACCCATTCATGAGATCAACAAAAAGATTTACGAAAAGTCTGACAAGAAAGTAAGTTTTCTACATTCGTTGGGGAGAAAAACTAGCCTTGAGTACTTCGAGACAATGTACCAAAGGCTTGGAACCAAGTTTGACTTTAACTTTTTTGAGTCCGAAACTGGCGTAAGGGGAAAAGGTATTGTCACAGAAAATAAGGGCAAAGTGTTTGAAGAAAGCGAAGGCGCAATTGTGTTTCACGCCGAAAAGTTCAATCCGAAACTTCACACCCGTGTTTTCATCAGTAAAGAGGGACTTCCAACATACGAGGCCAAGGAGTTGGGCCTAGCGGAGAAAAAATACGAAACGTTTCCGTACGATGTTTCTATTGTCATAACGGGAAACGAGGTCAACGACTATTTTCAGGTGCTCCTTGAGGCCATGCGTCAGATATTTCCGGAACTCGCGGCAAAAACCGAGCATTACTCTCACGGCATGCTCCGACTTCCGACCGGAAAAATGTCGTCGCGGACGGGAGATGTTATCACTGCAACGTCGCTTCTTGATAAGGCGAAGGAGTTGATCATGAAAAATGTCGAGGGTGTCATGGAAGATGTCGCCAAGGCTGCGGGTGTGGCGGCGGTGAAGTATTCTGTTTTGCGCCAAGCATCAGGAAAAGATATTATCTTTGATTTCGACCAGTCTCTCTCGTTTGAAGGAGATTCCGGTCCATATTTGCAGTACACTTATGCGCGCACGCACTCGGTTTTGGAAAAAGCGGGAAATACCCCTGTCGCTCTCGATGGAGAGCACAACAACTATGGTGCACTACCGAAACTTCTCGTGCGTTTTCCCGAAGTAGTGCTCCGCGCAAGCCGCGAGCGTGAACCGCACTATATCGCAAATTACCTGATCGAGGTTGCCCGCGAGTTCAATTCATTCTATGGAAATACGACGATTCTCGACGGTGCGTCCGATCAGCCTTACAAACTAGCGCTCACGAAAGCCGTAGGAATCACGCTGAAAAACGGTCTCTGGTTGCTGGGAATCACCGCACCCGCTAAAATGTGACCAATTGCCCATTTCCGGCACACTGCTTCGTTGCCAGTGTCGCGAGCATCGCTCCTTGGCGCCTCGCATTGCGCTCGGAAATGAACAATTGGTAAGATATAATATCTCGTTTATGACACAAGATCCTAAAACACAAATTAGGGAAACTCCGATGGGGCGGGTTTGGTTCATCGTTTTTCTCTCCATGTGTCTCGTCTTTGGAGCTTCATGGCTCTGGCATCTGAGCGATTACCGTGCGGAGGCGAATCGCAACAACGCGATCAATAACGCGGTGACCCGGGAAACCGAAGCGATCGCCTATTATCGCGATATTCTCAAAGATCAAGGGAAAGAAGCTGCGGCAGGCTATCTCGCAACATCATCCGATATCTATGGAAACTGAGGGAAACAACGAACGCAAAGAGATCATCCAGCTGAATGGCCTCACCATTCTCGTTGTGCTCGCGCTTATGGCGAATTTTCTCATTGTTGGGTTTGTCTACCGCTGGCATCAGTGGAAACTTTTCTCGCTGGAAAAAGCAGATCAAGCCCGCTATTCGGAACTCCTCGACAGAGAACACCGCGTCAAAAATGAGATCATTGAGCTTGAAGGAGTGTCGGTGTGGAACGATACCGCATATGCGCTCTCGCGCGGCGGCGCTCAAGGTGAGTAATATCCGTTTCCCATAGCGTTGTTTGCTTCTTACGGAAAATTCCGTACGATGGGTGACAGAGTAAGTCCATTGAAGGTGCAGAGTGAAAAAATTATTGCTTGGTTTTGCGGGAGATATGGCTTCGGGAAAAGGTACTGCCACGGAGCTCGTGAAGTTGTGGTATGCCGACACGCCGTCGTTCCGTTTCTCCGACACGCTGCGGGAATTTTGGGAATGCTGGCGTCTGCACATCGCTGCAGACCACCAGATCGTTCTTCCTGAAAAACCGACGACCAAAGATCTTCAGGAATTGTCGACGGCGCTCCGGCGAATTTTCGGGGAAAATATGATGGAGCGCGCAACGGTGCTCCGTGCAGAGCAGTCAGCATCGCGAAGTCCTGTCGTTGTCATCGAAGGTATTCGCCGGCTGGTGGATATTCGTACGCTCATGGAAGACCAAGAGCTGAATTTCCGTCTTATCTATATCGAAGCGTCGGCGGATGTGCGCTGGCAACGCCATCGGACCCGCAACGAAAAACCAGGTGATGCCGATCTCACCTTTGAACAATTTCTTGCGTTGGGAGAGGCTGAACCGGAAAAAGAGATCCGCCTGCTTCGACCCAGCGCACACCTGGTGCTCGATAATAGCAGAGGACTCAATCTGCTTGAGATCGCGCTCATCCGCGCGATCGCCGGGTGGATCGCATCCTGAATGAAAAAAAAGATCAATCGAATAAACGGCCGGCGAACATTGTTCGGGCCGTTTTTTGCTCTCACAAGATCATGCCTCGCAACTGTCCGCTAAGGCGGTGCGCTTTCATCTGTAAAATCCCTGAAAATGTGTTATGATGGCCGTATTATGGCGGAGGACAAGGAGAAAAGACAGTCTACTTGTCCCGTTTGATGCAGCGGTTGTCCGGCTAAATCGAATACATGAAAAAAGAAACCCGCAACAATTCAAAAGAAGCGTCTATACGCAAGGACACCCAACCGCGACCCGCTTCGAACGGGATAAATGATCGCGAGGAAGCCGTGCTTCGCTATTGGGAAGAACACGACATTTTCGTCAAAACGTTGAAGCAGACGGAAGGGAAAGAGCCCTATGTTTTTTATGACGGACCGCCGTTCGCTACCGGGCTGCCGCATCAAGGGCATCTTCTCCAGGGGACGATCAAGGATATCATTCCGCGTTATCAGACGATGCGCGGCCGTTACGTCAGACGCCAATGGGGATGGGATTGTCACGGTTTGCCTATCGAAAATATCATCGAGAAAGAACTCGGTCTGAAGAAAAAACAGGATATCGAAGCGTACGGCATCGAGAAATTCAACCAGAAAGCGCGCGAGAGCGTGTTCATGTTCGACAAGGAATGGAAGACGATCGTTCCGCGTATGGGGAGATGGGTGGACATGGAGCATGCGTACAAAACGATGGATCCCTCATACACCGAAAGTATCTGGTGGGCGTTCAAGACACTCCACGATAAAAAGCTCATCTATGAAGGATATAAAGCGATGCATATCTGTCCGCGCTGCGAGACGACCTTGGCTGCGTCCGAAGTCGCGCTGGGGTATAAGGACGTGAAAGACATTTCGGTCTACGTGAAGTTTGAACTTATTGATGATTTACTGAAGTCCGACCTTGCCTGCCCGCCCGAAGCCGGGCGTAGGCGGGGGGAAACTGCTTTAAGGTCGGACCTCGGTAAATCGAAAACCTACCTCCTTGCGTGGACGACAACGCCGTGGACACTAATGGGGAACGTCGCACTCGCGATTAATCCGGACATTGATTATGTAAAAGTAAAGCTAAATGATGGCTCAATAATTTTAAGTAAAGAAGCATTTGAGAAATCAAAAGACAATAAGAATTTTCTCTTTTCAAAAATTGGAACTTTCTTTATGTTTGCCAGAAAAGTTGGCGAGGATGGTTCTGTACAGAAACTTCCTGAGCATGAAGAGATAAAAGGTAAAGACCTCATCGGCAAATCCTACAAACCTGTTTTCGATGACTACGCTCAAAATAAACAACTGCCGAACCATGAGAACGGCTGGAAGGTGTATGCCGCCGATTTTGTGACCGTCGAAAGCGGAACGGGGATCGTGCATATCGCTCCCGCATTCGGCGAAGACGATATGGAGCTCGGAAAAAAGATGAAGCTTCCGTTCGTTCAGCATGTCGGTATGAACGGCATCATCAAGCCCGAAGTCAAAGGATTTGCCGGACTTTCGGTCAAGCCGAGATCTGATGATGACAAAGAACGCCTCGGAACGGATATCGCGGTACTCCGGTATCTCGAGGAACATGGAAATTTTTTTGCGAAAGAAAACATCACGCACTCGTATCCCCATTGCTGGCGCTGTGATTGGCCGCTCTTGAATTATGCTGCGTCATCGTGGTTTGTGAATGTGACCGAGCTTAAGCCGAAGCTCATCGCCGAAAATAAGGAGATCAAGTGGGTTCCCGAAAGCATGCGCGACGGGCGATTCGGAAAGTGGCTCGAAGGCGCGCGCGATTGGGCTATTTCGCGTTCGCGCTATTGGGGTGCGCCGCTACCCGTATGGAAATGCAACAAATGTGCGAATGTCGAATCGCTGGGTTCGCTCGGGGAGCTCCGCAAGAAGACCGCGTCGGGAAACAGTTATTTCGTGATGCGGCATGGCGAAGCGGAAACGAACGTACAAAATATCGTGAGCTATAAACTTGAAGACGAATATCATTTGACGGAGCGCGGCCGTGCGCAAGTGAAAGCGGCGGCGCTTAAACTGAAAGAGAAGGGGATCGAGCTCATCATTGCGTCGCCCGTCTTGCGGACAAAAGAAACGGCAGAAGCGGTCGCGGAAACGCTCGGATTGAAACCCGACGCGGTCGTCTTCGATGAACGGATCGCTGAGGTCAACAGCGGCGATTGCAACGGAAAACACATCGATGAATATCGCAATTACTTCACCTCGACACTCGAAAAATTTTCAAAGGCGATACCGCACGGCGAAACGCTGAGAGAAATGATGCATCGCATCGGAGATTTTCTCTATGCCGTTGACAAGAAATACCGTGACAAAAAAGTGCTCATCATCACGCACGAATATGACGTGTGGCTCATGAACGCGGTTGCGGCCGGGGCGACCGACGAAGCGGCGGCGGCACTGCGTTCACTCGAGGGCGAAGATTATATTCATTTCGCGGAAGTCGGTGAGCTGGCTTTCGCGCCGATCCCGCATAATAACGACTATGCGCTCGATTTCCATCGCCCATTCATCGACGAGGTGAGTTACACCTGTTCGTGCGGACTCGGAACGATGGAGCGAGTGCGTGACGTTTTTGATTGCTGGTTCGAGTCCGGCTCGATGCCTTTTGCGCAATTTCACTACATGGGCGATGAAACGACGCCTGAGGGAAAACTGTTCACGAAGAATTTCCCCGCGGATTTTATCGCCGAAGCAGTGGACCAGACGCGCGGATGGTTCTATACGATGCTCGTCCTCTCGACGGCGCTTTTTGACCGCTCAGCTTTCAAAAGTGTCATCACGACGGGGCTTATCCTTGCGGAGGACGGACAAAAAATGTCGAAGAAACTCAAAAATTATGCCGATCCGATGGAGATCGCAGAAAAATACGGAGCTGATGCGTTCCGCTTTTATATGGTGAATTCTCCGGTGGTGCGCGGTGAGGAGCTGGCATTTGCGGTTTCCGGCGTCGACGAAGTTTTCAAAAAAATAACGCTGCGTCTCGATAACGTACGGTCCTTTTATGAGCTTTTTTCAGCTGATACGGTGATACGCCGCACTATGCCGGAAGGGAAGCATATTCTCGACCGGTGGATCATCGCGCGCTGGCAGGAAATGCATGCGGAAGTGACGCATCATCTCGATACGCACGAACTCGATAAGGCAACCCGTCCTATCCTCCCGTTCATCGACGATCTTTCAACGTGGTATATTCGCCGCTCGCGGGAACGATTCAAGTCCGATGACGCCGCCGACCAGAAGAGAGCACTCGAAACGACGGGATGGATCCTGCTCGAACTTTCCAAATTGCTCGCGCCGTTCATGCCGTTCCTTGCCGAAGATCTCTACGGACATCTTTCGGTCGAAGCGAAACGTGAAAGTGTTCATCTTGAAGCATGGCCGGAGATGGGCGTGGCGCTTCCTTCTATCGGAGAGACAATGGCGGAGGCGCGCCGTTTGGTGACGCTTGCGCTTGAAGCGCGCGCAAAGGCAGGCATCAAGATCCGTCAGCCGCTCGCTTCGCTCCGTGTGAATCATGGATCCGTCTGGTCTTCTGAAACAAGAGAGCGTCTTGAAGCGATCATCAAAGACGAAGTGAACGTGAAGATGATCGAATGGGATGTCGCGGAGAATGATGAAGTGACGTTAGACACCGAACTCACGCAGGAACTGAAAGACGAAGGAACACTGCGCGATCTTGTGCGTTTCGTTCAGGATATGCGAAAGACTGCGGGTCTGGTTCCCGGAGACAAGATAAAATTGAGCGTGAAAGGGGCGAAAGCGTCGGAAGCGTTCGTGGAAAAATTCAAAGAAGAACTCGAAAAAAGCGCGAATGTGACCAAGATCGAGATCGGAGAGACAGCAAAACCGTTCATGATCAAGCTCCTCGGCGAAGAGCTCGCGCTCGCCATCGAAAAGGTATAATAGACAGATGTCTTACCACATCTATCATACCGAAGCACTCATTCTCGGGGGGAAAGCGGCGGGAGAAGGGGACCGCGTACTCTATTGTTATACCCGCGAGCTCGGGCTCATCTTGGCGCACGCAAAAAGTCTCCGAGAAAACCACTCGAAACTGCGGTACACGCTTCAGACGTTCGCTCACGCGGAGATCGATCTCGTTCGGGGGAAATATGGGTGGAAACTTATTTCCGCGTATCCCATCGATTCGTTCACTTCACTGTGGCGTCATCCGTCCAAACGAAAGATCGTTGCCGCGCACGCACAGCTTCTCCGCCGGCTCATTCAGGGAGAAGAGCGCCATGAATTGTTGTTTGATGACCTGCTATCGGGACTGCGATTCTTAAGCGGGATCGAAAATGAAGCGGAACTCCGCGCGGGAGAACTTATTTTCGTGGTGCGGATGCTTTCACGTCTTGGTTATTGGGGCGATGCGGTGCGCTTTCCCCAGCTTGCGCTCGAGAATGTCTGGACGGCAGAGTTGCTCTCCTTTGCGCAAAAAGCGAGGACGCCGCTCATTCTCGGAATCAATCAAGCGCTTGAGTTATCCCATCTGTAAAGGGACCCCGTGGCAAGCCACGGGGCATTGAATGCGCTCGCTCCCCGCTCGAATGCGCGGCAAGCCGAGCGGCATTCAACCCTTTCTGCGTCATCGCACCACTTCGAGTACTTCCAAATTCATCTCCCTGCGGTCGTGAATTTTAGGTCGCTCGGACGCCGTGCAAAATCAACATTTTGCACGCGCTCCTCGCTCGACGCAGTAAAACATGCTGCTCGACCTATCTCGTCTTTGCCTGCCGGCAGACATTCTGGCTCATCACCGGTAAATGAGCCGCGACATTTGTTGTCCATGTTATACTATAAAAACATGGAAAATGAATATGAAAACAGCCGTATCGAACGGTTGAAGCGCGGTTTGTATAGTCCCGGAGGTGATGGCACGAGCAAAGAGCATGGGGCAGAGCTTTCACCATCGGACATTGAACTTGAAAAGAATTGGAAAGATACGACGATCATCAAAGACCCGAGCGTACTTCGCACGGGACCGAAAGTCGGGGTACTCAAGATCCTTGTCATTCTCTCAATCGTGACGGTGCTCCTTTCAGGAGGTTATCTTGTCTATAAGTATTTCGATCCGCTGGCAAATCCGTCGGAAAAAAATATCAGTATTACCTTTGATGTTCCGCCGGGTGCGACGCCGGGTATTCCTGCGGATATCGTGGTCCATGTCGTGAATAAAAACCGCGTCCCGCTGGAGTCCGCCGGTCTTTCGATAGTTTATCCTTCGGGAACACGCTCGGCTGACAGTCCGGATCAGGATCTGCGCGATGAGAAAAAATCATTCGGAACCATCCGCGCCGGTGAAGCGGTCAATTATCGCACTAAGGCGATATTTCTTGGCGAAGAGAAAAACGAGAAAGAGATCAAGGCGGTGCTCGAATACCGTTTTGCGGGCATGAATTCGTCTTTCACCAAAGAACGGACCCATTCAATAGAGATGCTTGCGGCGCCGATCAATCTGACGGTCGAAATGCTCAAAGAGATCAATGCCGGTCAGCCGCTCGAGCTTTCCGTTACGGCGTTTTCCAATACAGTCATCCCGCTTCGCGATGTATTTGTGAAGGTTGAATATCCGCTCGGATTTACGTTCACCAGTGCCGACCCGAAACCTGATTTCGGAAGCAACATCTGGCGCGTCGGCACGCTGCTTCCTTCGGAAAAATTTCAGCTGAAGATCCGCGGTATTTTTTCCGGCGCGGAAGGGGAGGAAAAAGTCTTTCATACGTCGGCTGGCGTGGGGAGCGACAAGACCGCGCGCGACATTGATACGTTCTACAACAAGGTGCTTTCCGCGCTTTCTTTAACACGTTCGTTCATCGGGATCGATCTCTTGCTCAATGGAAAACTCGCGAAAGATACCACCATTCCTTTCGGAACACGCGTTGACGGCAAGATACTCTGGCGGAATAATCTCGACACGAAGATCGAACAGGCGCAGATCGAGGTCCGGTTAAGCGGAGTGGCCCTTAATCGCCCTTCGATCAACGCGGGAAGCGGCGGCTTTTATCGTTCTTCCGACAATACGATCATCTGGGATTCCCGAGGTAACCGTGATCTCGCGCTTCTCGAAACAGGAGCGCAGGGTACGGTCTCTTTCTCTTTTCAGCCCCTTCCTCCCGTCTCCGGTAATCAGGCACTCTTGAATCCGACCATCACTGCCGAGATCACCGTGCGCGGCAGGCGTATTGCGGAAACGGGCGTTCCCGAAGAAGTGAAGTCGGTGATCGTCGAGAATGTGCGTGTCAGCTCTCAGGTGCAGTTTGCTTCCCGCGCAGTGTACTATGTCGGACCTTTCGTGAATTCAGGGCCGATCCCGCCCCGCGTGGAACAGGAGACGACCTATACGGTGATCTGGAGCATCGTGAATACTTCGAACAGCATCAATAATACGGAAGTGCGCGCAGTGCTCCCGATCTATGTAGAATGGTACGGTTCGGTATCACCGGGCACTGAGAATCTGACCTATAATCAAAATACGAATGAAGTCGTATGGACGGCCGGTAATATCCCCGCGGGAACGGGGATCGACAAACCGCCTCGAGAAGTGGCATTTCAGGTGGTGCTCACGCCGAGTCTTTCACAATTGAGGAGCGCGCCCGCACTCGTTACTCAGATAAGACTTTCAGCTACGGATGCCTTTACCGGAGTGCTTTTGGAGCAGAATAAATCGGACATCACGACCGATCTGTCGACGGATCCGAAGGCACTAAGAGACACCGACCTTGTTGTTCCATAGCCTCGGTTCGTGTAAAGTAAGACCTACACAAATGGCGAACTTCATTGTTGCGGAGCCTCTGCGATTCGGTCAACGTATCAGTATACGTCTTTCTCATCGCTTTCCTTACAGGAACTGTACACCTTGTGGGTTTTTCAGAAAAAACCTCACAAAGTCTTGCGGAGCTTCAAGTATTCGCTCCTCACTCCGCGCCTCGAATTTCATCCATTTGTATAAGTCTTAAAAGTATAAAAATCATGGAAAAGGAGCAGGGAAAAATGGAAGCGATCATTGCGCTCGCGAAACGCCGTGGCTTTAGATTTCGCAATGTGCGAAATGCGAAGGGGGTCGGGGAAACAGCCTGTTTCTCCGTGGAGGAAAGCAGGGCGAAGCCCGTCGAGAACCGTGGGTTCTTGAAATAAAGTCGCAAGGAACATGACAAAAAACGCAAATAACATGAATGACATAATGGAAAAAATTATCTCATTGGCGAAACGCCGTGGCTTTATCTTTCAAGGCTCGGAAATTTATGGCGGGCTGGCGGGAATATATGATTACGGTCCGTTGGGCGTGGAATTACGCCATAACATCAAGCAATATTTCTGGGATAAATTTATCAAAGAAAGGGAAGACACCTATGGCATGAGTGCCGCGATCTTGATGCCCGCGAAAGTATGGGAGGCATCGGGACATACCGAGCTGTTTGCCGACCTGATGGTCGAATGTTTATTGTGCCATCGCCGATTTCGTGCCGATCAAGAGGAGGTGCTCTCCGAGCATGAGGAGGAACACAAAAAAAGTTTGAAAGAGGTCACGACTTTCAAAAAGATGTGGTCAGGGCCGAAGGTTTTCAATCTGCTTGTTGAAACCCGTCTTGGTTCCTCGGAAGAGACAGCGACCTCCGTGTATTTGCGGGGTGAGATCACTCAAGGTGTCCATGTGAATTTTAAGAATGTTCTTGATTCCATGCATCCCAAACTGCCGTTTGGTATTGGACAAATAGGGAAAGCATTCAGGAATGAAATTACCCCGAGGGATTTTTTATTCCGGCAACGCGAGTTTGAACAGATGGAGCTGCAATATTACATAAAACCTGGTGAAAAAGTTGGGCGCGAGATGTTTGAATACTGGAAACAATTTGCGCTCGATTGGTACTACGGGCTCGGTTTTCGCAAGGAAAGTTTGCGTCTTCGCCAACATGCGGAAGATGAGCGGGCGCACTACGCGAAAGATGCCTGGGATATCGAATACAACATGCCCGGCATCGGATGGAAAGAAGCGTGGGGGATCCATCACCGTGGCGATTGGGATCTCAAACGGCATGCTGAATTTTCCGGTGTTGACCTGTCTTATTTTGATGAGGTAGAGGGCAAGCGCTATATCCCTTGTGATATAGAATGCTCCGGCGGTGTAGACCGTGCGGTACTTTTTGTGCTTCTCGAAGCATACACTGAGGACGAAATGAACGGTGAAAAGCGTGTCTATCTTCGCCTGAAACCCGAGCTTGCTCCCGTCAAAGTTGCGGTGTTTCCGCTGCTCAAGAATAAGCCGGAACTGGTGGAAAAAGCGCGTGAAGTGTACCTCGCCCTTAAAAAACAATTCGGCAATGTACTTTTTGACGACAACGGCAACATCGGGAAGCGTTACCGCCGTCAGGACGAGATCGGGACGCCTTATTGCGTGACCATTGACTTTGATACGTTGGGCGAAAAACCGGAACTGAAAGATACAGTGACACTGCGCGGTCGTGATACGGGGAAACAAGAGCGCGTGACGATCAGTGGTCTTGGGGAGCGTATAAGCTCAAAAAGACCTTAAACCTGGCAATAAACCGACTCTGAGCGGATAAATAGGCTAAAAAACCTCTCAAACCTGTCTCTGTGGACAGGTTTGGTTTCCGATTTCTTTTGACGGTGTTACAATAACACGAGTTATTATTGTCAATAAAAAATTTATTAATTTACTCATGTTATTTATGAATAGCCCTCGTTCTTTTTTTGCCGCATTATTGGTGGGCGCGCTTTT
The DNA here is from genome assembly GCA_001821435.1 of Candidatus Lloydbacteria bacterium RIFCSPLOWO2_01_FULL_50_20. Classification (GTDB taxonomy): domain Bacteria; phylum Patescibacteriota; class Minisyncoccia; order Phycocordibacterales; family UBA6899; genus MHLP01. The sequence continues at coordinate 13,739 of MHLP01000034.1, forward strand.
TCTTCCCGGAACGCTTGTTGCCCAGACCGCCACTCCTCCTGCGCCGGTGTTGGTTGCAACGGTCAATATTAATAATGCGCGGATCACTGCACAAACAGGCAATACGGTCGACATTTCTTTTGATCTGACAAACCGCGAGGGCGTTCAGCCCGGCGTGCAATACGGCGTATTTCTGACGCAGACTGGCGCGAACGGCCAGGTCGTCGTCGATGAAAAGGTTTACGTTGAAACACTGACGCTTGGCCCGGGAAGTACGATCCATAAAACTATTCAGTATGTTGCTCCGGAACAACTTTCCGGTGTTTATGATCTTTGGCTTTCAAGCAGGAACAGCGAGGGTCTTTCTCTTGCCGTGGCTGGTATCGGAAAAGTGCGATTTCAACCGGCACCAGGCGGCACCGTTCTTATTGATACCTCTTCGTGTTATGTGACCGTAGCGGGAGATGCAAAAAAAGAGCGCTACACGCTTTATCAGGGGGTTGATATCGCCTCAACGGAGGCATTGGAGGGACACTGTTCGGTACAAAACACGACGAGCGCCTCCGTGACGCTTACCACGTCGTTTGTCACGCATCTTCGCAATATTTTTGGAGTGATCGTGCCAGGAGTTGGCGGCGGAACGGCATCACTTACGCTTGCCCCAAATGAGCGCAAGACTTTGACCGTAGTCCTTCCGAAAGCAGCAATTCCTCAGGCTTATGACGTGCTCTTGACGCTTACCGACGGAGCGGGGGCCATTGCCAGCAACACCGTGAATTTCCATTATGTGCTTCGGGGTGCGAGCGCAACCATCCAGAACGTATCATGGGATAAAGACGTATACCAGAATAATGAGACCGCAGTCGTATCGGTTGCATGGTCTCCTTCCGCCGATTCCTTTGCGGGTTCCCGTGCAGGAAAAGGAACTCCCCTTAATTCACCGGTCCTTGAGCTCGGTGTGGCCGATAAAAATGGAGTATCGTGCGGAACCACAGTGACGAAACCGTTATCTACGAACACAACGCCTCTTCTTGAAGTCGAGTTCCCCGTGACAAAGGAATGCGCCCAGCCAGTATTGAGCGTAACGATCACCGATGCGACAAATGGGGTGCTTGCACAAGAGCGTTTTGTTACCGGAGCCGCAGAGGAAGGAGCATCATCCGCCCCTGTGAAATCGACGGTGATTGCCATTCTTGTACTGCTCCTTCTTTGCGGCATCGGCGGTGCAGTGCTCTATTTCACCCGCAAGAAAAATGGAGAAATCCCTCCGCAGGTTCCGGGTGTCATGATTGCCTTTTTGGTAGTTGCGGGCGGAATGCTGGGGGGTGTTCCGAGTGCCCATGCGGATACATGGTGGACACAATCATATCCCGTGTACTACCCCGCTGATACTTATGACAGTGGCGGTGTTTTCCACCCCCTTGGTTCTTTTTGGTATACCGAACAAGGTGCAGAATTTAACGTGAATCTTGATAAGTCCGAGTATTTACCCGGTGAAACAATGCAAATTTCGGTGAGTGTCCGGGCTGCTTATTGTAACAATATAACCTTTGATCATCTGGTGACGTATAAGGTGGATAATACCGGCTCAGGCGTCACTGCTCTCGATGCGTCACTTTTGGGGGAAACAATTCTTGCGGATGTCTTTGGGGTGATCGCTCCTCTTGTTCCAGGCCTCCACACGTTGAATTTCGTCGATCTTATTGATAACGGCATATGGTTGACTGGCGGCAGCACGGTCAATTGTTTGGATTCGGTGCAGTTTCCCGATCAATCCACCGCAGCCGTCGCTAAGTGTCAAGAAAAATATGGCGCGAGCGGCTCAGTGGCATCAAACAATATCTTTCCGCCGCTTGATTTCACTGTGCTTGATAACCCTCTTCCGCCTCCTCCTGTTGTGACCGTAACGCAGAGTCCGGATACGTCCGTTCTTTCGGGAACAACCGGAATGATCTCATGGACTGCAACGAATGATCCGACTTCATGTTCGCTCGCGCAGGACGGAACGACATTTTCAACCGGCAGGTCGGGGACAGGTTCTCATAGCGAGGTACTGAATTCACCCCCAAGCTCAACCACCTTTACGGTCACCTGCACCAATGCGGGCGGGTCCGGTTCGGGTTCCGCAACTTTTGCCATTTCAGCTCCGCCAGTACTCTCAGTTGTGCCGATAGAAGTGTACTATGGCGATGTTGCGGCGACTGATGTAAAAAGCAGCACTGCGGTCAATGCGACATACGTGACGATTAAGAATGTCGGTCAGGCGGGCACTGTCCTTCATGTGACGGGGGTCACGCCTTCCGAGCATTTCTCATGTGTACAAAATTGTACCGCGACGCTTGCAAGCGGAGCGTCAACAGTAGCGACACTCCGCCTCACCGCTCCTTCCACGCTCGGACCGTTGAGCGAAATGGTAGCGGTCAATTCCGACGGCGGTAATAAGACGGTGACCGTGAGCGCAAGCATTGTGCCTATTATCACGATCATGCCTGGTCCACTGGATTTCGGTAATGTGATCGTCAGTAAATATGCGGACAAGACTTTGACCATCATCAACAACAGTAGCACGATAACGATCCCTGCCGGGACGGTCAGTGTTTCCGCGCCTTTCTCCTGCGCCACTTCGTGTAATTACGATGCGATCCCGCCGAAGAGCACGGAAACGGTCGTCATCCGCTACACGCCCGTTGCGGTAGTCACGGACAACGGAACGGCAATGTTAAGTACGGAGCTGCAAAACAACACGGGGATTCTTAAGGGCAAAGGACTGCCCCCGACGTTCCAATTTATTGAACAGTAATTGTATCTGTCGGTTGCTTAAAACAACAAACCCCCCGCGATCGCGGGTGTTTTGTTGTTTCTGTTCATTATTTGCTTATTGTGTTATAATCCGTTTTCATGAAACCGAAAATACGGAAACTCCAAAATGGTTTACGCATGCTTTTTGTCCCGATGGAAGGCGAACGCACGACGACCGCGCTTGTGCTTGTCGAAACAGGCTCAAAATACGAGACAAAAGCGAAAAACGGCATCTCCCACTTTTTGGAACACATGTGTTTCAAGGGGACAAAAAATCGCCCGAACCAGCTGGTCATTACGCGGGAGCTTGATTCGCTGGGCGCGGAATTTAATGCGTTCACCGGATATGAATATACCGGTTATTACGTAAAAGCTGCCGCCGGCTACCTGCCGCAGGTGCTCGATCTTTTGTCGGACGTCTATTGTAATTCGTTGTTCAAAAAGGAAGATATTGAGCAGGAAAAGGGCGCGATCGTCGGAGAGATCAACATGCATGAAGATATGCCGATGCGCAAGGTGGGGAGCCTCTTCATGAAGCTCTTGTACGGTGATCAACCCGCGGGGTGGGAGATCGCCGGGTCGAAGCACCAGATCGCCACCTTTACCCGGGAGGATTTTCTCGCGTACAGAAAAAGACATTATGTTCCCGAAGCGACGGTCGTCATTGTTGCGGGGAATTTCGATGAACAAAAGACGGCAAAACTTCTCCGTTCGCAGTTCGGTAAGCTCCTTCCGGCGAAAAAGTCGGACAAGCGGAAGGTCAATGACGGGCAAACGAAACCTGCGGTGCTCTGTCATTACAAGGATTCCGATCAGACCCACCTCGTGCTCGGTGTCCGCAGTTTCGCTTTGGATCACAAAGACTATCCGACGCTCGGAGTCTTGGGTGCGATACTGGGAGCCGGAATGAGCTCGCGGCTTTTTCAAAAGATTCGCACTGAAATGGGGCTAGGGTATTATGTGAATGCATGCAATGAATCAATGACCGATCATGGGATCTTTTCCGCTTCTGCGGGCGTAGTGAATGAGCGCGTGGAAGAGGCGGTGAGTGCGATCATTCGCGAATTTTCAGATCTGAAGAACATCCTTGTCGGCGATACCGAGCTGAAAAAAGCAAAGGATATGCTTGCTGGCCGTCTGTTGCTCGGGCTGGAGACTTCCGACGATCTCGCGGAATTTTACGGTTTTCAGGAGATATTGCGCCGAAAACTCCGTACACCCGAAGAACTCATCAAGATCATGCGGGCGGTGACCAAAGAAGACATTCAACGCGTCGCAAAAACGATATTTGTCGATGAGCGTCTCAATCTCGCACTGGTCGGCCCGTGGAAAAACGAAGAACGTCTCCGCGCCTTGCTGAAGTTTTAAACAGAGTCTTTTATCAAGTGGCGCCCTTCGCATGAAGTCGGTAGAAGCGTGTTTTTCCTTGAGAAAAGCTGATTATCGTGTTATGATAGGCCGATGAAGAAAGAAGAGCTTGATGATATCGAGATCGACATCTCCTCCGGAACGATCGTAAGGACCATCATTATCGTTGCTCTTTTTGCGTTGGCATGGTTTCTTCGCGACATCATCCTTGTGGTCTTGACCGCCATCGTGCTTGCTTCGGCGATCGAGCCCTTAGTGCTTTTCATTGTAAAAAAGGGCGTTCCCCGCCTCCTGGCTTTGGTTCTGGTCTATGTGACTGGCGGGGCATTCTTGGGCGGGGTGCTCTACTTTTTTGTTCCGGCGAT
>MHLP01000035.1 GCA_001821435.1 Candidatus Lloydbacteria bacterium RIFCSPLOWO2_01_FULL_50_20
TCATTCCGGACTTCCGCGCGCTCGGAAGTTAAAACTCATCACGTCATTGCTTGGAGTATCTGTCTAGCCTCACAAATTTACCATTAAGCCGGTTTTTGGTGGGGGTGACAATTACCCCCGGGTGCCTTTTTTTGTAAACCGGAGGCATAACGTGAAGATATTCGCTGAGATCGTCAACGGCATCGTCAATCTCCTGCTGTTTTGGGGTGTACGCGTCGACGGAACGCTCTATTCTGTCTGGGGCGGGATAAACAGGAATGGATCAGTTCGCTCATTGGTTGGACTGGTCCAATTCGCAAGTGGCGACGCTGATGCGTTTGTTTCGCTTCTCCAGTTTGCCGGTGGTAGGACGTGGGCGTTTTTTTCCTTCTGCCAATGCGCAGATGGCAACGCGATAGCTTTCGTGTCTCTCATCCAAGACACAGGGGAGAATGCGTACGCGGTCATTTCCCTCATCCAAAACGCGGGCAACAACGCAATGGTGGTCGTTTTTTCTTTCATCCAATATGTAGGGGGAAATGCGGATGCGGCCATCAGTGTTGTGCAAATCTATGGGGGCACGAGGTGAGGCATCGCTCTCCTTGCTTCCATCAAGAAGGATTAAAGGTCGGTTTCGTTTGAAACCTCGTGGTGTCATCCACGAGGTTTTTTAGTGCATCAATTTCGTAATGTCGTGATAGGTGACCGCGACCATAAGCAACATGAGCGCGGCAAATCCGACGACGTTGAACGCATTAGCGACTCTCGGCCTGATCGGACGCCGAATAATGCCTTCGATCGCTATAAAAAGCAGACGTCCCCCATCGAGCGCGGGAAACGGAATGATGTTGATAATGGCAAGATTGATGGAAATGAGCGCAGTAAAAAGCACGAGATTGGAAAAACCTACTCCGGCCGCATCAGAAACCGCGTTCACGATGCCGACTGGCCCGGTGACCTGGGAGAAATCAGAGTTCCCCCTAACCGCGCTCATGAAAAATTTGGAAAGTTCAACTGCCGTCAACACGGTGAACTGATAGGTCTTTTTCAATCCTACCCAAAGTGCGGCGTGGAGCGGGAGCTTTAACGTTCCGATGGGATCCATATATATCCCGATCGCAGCTGCGTCCGGAACGATCCCCCACCGCGGCGTGACGCTCGTCTGCTCCGTTTTTCCGTTACGTTCATACGTGAGCGTGATCGGCGTCCCCTCCCTCGGACTTATGAACGCGATCACACCTTCGGCGCTGGTGACTTCAGTCACTTTCGCTCCATCAGAGAGACTTTTCAGGATATCGCCGGATCGCAGCCCCGCGTGATCGGCAGGTGAATTTTCTTCGGCGGCGGTCACCATTAACTGAATATCCTTTACCGGATACCCCTCTCCGCCGTCAGCGGGAGCCGGGACGCCGACCATCAATGCGCCGGCAAAAAGCATCCACGCGAAAAGGAGATTAAAGAAGATACCCGCAACGATCACCATGGCCTGAATGATGCGCGGCTTCGCGACAAAACTGCGCTCTCGATCGCTGCCCTCCGTCACGTCATCGGGATTCTCTCCGTAAATTTTGACGTAACCGCCCAAGGGGAGTGCATTCAATGCATAGGTCGTCTCGCCTTTTTTGATACTCCAAATTTTCGGCGGAAAACCGAAGGCAAATTCATCCACGCGAATACCGGCTTTTTTTGCGACTATAAAATGCCCGAATTCGTGTACGAGAACCAGGAGGAGGAGAACGATAATGAAGATAAATATGGACATGGTGATATACAAGGAGTAGGCAGTAGTAAGTAGGAGGTAGAAAAAATTCAATTCCTCAGAATCACACCATATTGAACTACTGCCTTACTTTCTACTCGTTAGTTATTGATCTCTGACTCCTTCTTTTCCGCCAATTGCTCAAAGCGGCGGTTCATCGCGTCGACCTGTTTTTGCAGTTCTTCTTTTGCTTTGAAGTGGTCGTCTTTGGACATGACGCTATCTTTTTCTTTTTGCTTGAAATCATTGAGCACTTCTTCCCGCTCTTTGCGCAGCGATATGCGCGCGTCCTCGAGTTTCGCATGCAATAACTTCGTCAGCTGTGCTCTGCGCTCGCCGGTCAGCTCCGGAAAAATGACGCGCAACCCGCTATCATCGGCCGAAACGGAAAGTCCCAAATTTGCTTTGGTGATGGCGCTTTCGATCGCTTTGACCTGACTTTTGTCCCAGGGCGCGATACGCAATGTGCGTGCGTCTTCCATGGTGATATTTCCCACATGCGCGATCGGCGACTGTGCGCCGTACGACTCCACGGTAATAGAATCAAGGATGGCCGATGTCGCACGGCCGGTGCGGAGCAAGGAGAACTCTTTTTTAAGCCACTCTTCTATCCCCTCTACGCGAGCTTTGAATCCGGAAAAGTTGTAGGCCATAAATTTAGTAGGTAGTAAGTAGAGAGTAGTATGTAGTGTAGAGTCAGACCCAAGTGTAGCAAAAACTGCCGCATACAGCCTCTTGACAATAGCCATATCTCCAATTAGGGTACTGCACAGGAGCAGTACATTGGGAGAAATCATGAAAGTTACTCGTAAAGATTTGCTACAGGTGTTCGGTATTGTCGTGGTTACTTTTTTGGCTGGCATTGCTGCCGACAAGGTCAGCGGCAATTACTGGATCGGATACTTCACCATGATGGGGGCACTTATTCTTGGCCCGAACATTGTCATGCTCAGAAAAATCTTCGTCTCTCGAAGGGTCTAGTCCCAGGTGAACAAATAACTACCTCCTCGCGATATGCGAGGAGTTTTTGTATTTTTCTACTCCCTACTGCCTACCTTCTACTTACTAATTCTCGGCACCGTCAGTGCCAGATGTTCAAGCAGCAATTTGAGCGACGGAGAACGTTCCGAGAGCGCTTGTTTCGCCTCAAGGATATGTTCAAGCGAATGCGCAAAAGAAGCAATGCCGATATCCGGCCTCAGATCCGAGCCCTTCGACAAGGGCTTCGAGTGAGCCTCAGCCGAACTCCTCAGGGTGGATTTCTCAAGGTCGGATTTCGGCTCTGAAATTTTTTTATACAGAGCACGTTCGAATGATTCAAGAAAAACACGAACCTCTTCTTTTGCCTTTGGTTTCTCTTCCGTTTTTATTTTTGTCCATTGTTCGACCATCGCCATACGTTCCGCCACTGTTCCGCCCAAAAATCGCTCTCCCGATCCCGTGTCAGAACGGAGGCTTTCGTCCTCTCCACTGATCACTTGCATGCGCGAGAGGAGCGTTGGAAAAAATATCTTGCTTGTTCTTGTCACGAAAAAGAAATGCGTTCCCGAGGTAGGTTCCTCGAGCGTCTTTAACAATGCATTCTGTGCCTCGTGAAGGATCGTGTTGAATGCGACAAGAAAGATCTTTTTTGATCCCTCCGCGCTGTGGAATGACTGTTCCTCGCGCAGCTGATGCGCGTGTTCCAGCAAAAAAACGTCATAGATATATTCGTGAAAGTCCGGATTGCCTTTCGTCTTCATGCCAAACTCCTCAATAAGCGTACGGAGGCTCGTCACACCTTCCTCTCTCGGTGCCTCGATGATATAGGCATGATGAAGACGGTCTTTCTCAATTTTTCCGGAGAGTTGCGTGACTTTCATGACCCTATTGTATCGTATTTTTCACATAGAAACAGGCCTTTAAGCTATGTGCAGCCAAGCGGTAAATTTTGGTGCAATTTTAGGCGCGAGAGCGGAGTGTCGATGAGCCGTACTTCTAGTACGGTGAATCGTGCCGAGCATCCCGCAACGACAAAGTGCCCAAAATTTACCGCTTGGCAATAATTGATTTTTTGTATGTGTCGAGATGTTCCAATGCCACACCTGTCCCCTTCACGACACAATAGAGTGCATCTTCGGCCAAGATCGCTTTTACACCGGTTCTGCGATAAACGAGCTCGGGAAGATTTCGAAGAAGCGATGAGCCGCCCGTCATGATGATGCCCGCATCGATGATATCCGAGGAAAGTTCCGGAGGAGTTTCCTGCAGGACGTCTTTGATCGCCTTCACCATTTCACGCAATTCTTTATCAACCGCTTTGACGATCTCGTTCGTTGAGACATTCACGGATCGCGGCAATCCGGCGATAAAATCCCGGCCCTTGATGACCATCGTAAATTCTTCCTCGAGAGGAACGGCCGAGCCTATCTGTATCTTGATGTCTTCCGCCGTCTTGTCACCGATCGCCAAATTGAATGTTTTTTTGATGTAATCCGCGATCGCCTGGTCGATGCGATTGCCGGCGCACTTCACTGATGTCGACGCAACGATCCCGCCAAGCGAGATGACCGCCACGTCGGTCGTCCCTCCGCCGATGTCGACGACCATGTGTCCCCGCGCTTCGTAGATCGGTATCCCCGCGCCGATCGCTGCCAAGATCGGTTCTTTCACAACGTACGCATTCTTTGCTCCGGCGCGCATCGCCGCTTCGATCACCGCGCGTCGTTCGGTCGATGTGACACCCGCAGGAACCGAGACCATGACTTCGGGCTTTAAAAAATTCCACTGGCCCATTGCCTTCCCGATGAAATAACGGAGCATTGCTTCCGTCACGCGATAATCCGCGATCACGCCGTCACGCATCGGACGGTACGCGATGATATCGTCAGGCGTGCGGCCGATCATTTCTTTTGCTGCAAGTCCGACAGAAAGTATCCTGTTGTCACGCTCTGAAACCGCTACGACGGACGGCTCATTGAGAATGATCCCCCGCCCCGGAACATAGACAAGCGTGTTCGCAGTACCTAGGTCAATGCCGAGTTTCGAACTGAATAATCCCATGTGGCGTATTTAACACGAAAGAGAGAGGGGGTGCAACCTTGGAACGTCCGCACGCGGACGTCGACTTAGAGCCTATCCCGATAACTCCTCCGTCGCGAGTCACAGGAGCTTTCGAGCAAAAAAACGCGAAACCTGCGGAGGCTTGTCGGGACAAGGCGACAAGGGTTTTGCGTGTTTTTTGCCGAAGGTCGTGCGGCGCAGCAGGAAAGTAGCTATTGGGATAGGCTCTAAGGTGTCACCGGAGGAGCCGGAACGGGGTCCGGTGAAACGACATCGTAACAAGCGCGATCGACTTCTTTTCCGCAACCGGCGCTGTCGGCGCCAAAAATGGCGGTCGTCAGATCTGCGTCCGATTTGAGCATTGAATTGCCGGCCTCTTCAAGATTGACGCCAAGATGATAAAACGCGCACGTTTTCCCGCTTGCCAGACATTGTGCCGACTTCGCCGACACAACCGATTTTTGATAACTTCGGTAAAAATAATCATTAAGCGAGATAAGGTCGATCGTTGAAGTTGCCAATTTTCCTCCGGCATACAGGTCGGGAAGTCCTTTCGGGTATCTACCTGCCTCGCGATGATAATTTTCGAGTGCCTCTTCAAGGATGAGCATATGACCGATCTTCATCTGATCCCGTGAGCGCATTTCCTTGGTCATTTGAAATTCGTTCATTTGGACTCTCAGATCGGGTAGAGTCAGTGCGAACTCCGGGATGTCAACCGCGACAGGCTGACCGGCGCCAACGAAAGAAAATTCAAGGGAGGAGGGTCCTTGGACGCGGATACCCGCGATATCATCGTCGAACTTCGCCGAAAGTATGATCTTTTCGAGCGTACCAGTGTCTGCATTGATCCAGACATCTCCGGAAATCTTTGCCAGGGCATCTTTAAAACGCAGCAGCTGATCTTCCGAAAGGATGAGGTCTTTATTGGAATATTTGCGGTAAAGCGCCTGCGCAAAAGCCGCCATGCCTTCCCTGTCCGCAACGATGCGAATATGCATGGCTGCCGTATCGCCCAGCATCTCTTTAGTCGGGTCACCCGCAACTTTTAACGGAGCTGTCCTCTGAAAGAGCGCATTGAATGATGTCCCCTCGCTTGTGCCGGCAAAACTTCCGTATTCCTCAGCATCTCCTCCGGTGACGCCTGAGATCCGGAGTTCTTTTCTCAGATCTGAAAATTGCACCTCCAGCCAATTATCTTTGAAAAATTCCGGATCGAGATCGCTTTTGGCGGGGAAAGAAAGAACGTGCATATAGAGCGTGTCTCCGATGCTGCGGACATCCGCGGAAAGATCGGTGGACAACAATGAATCTCCCCATTGCCATCCGCCTAAGAGACCGATATGGTGTTCGCCGTCACCGTAGCCGTTCGCTCCGTTCGCCAGTATCCCCTCGGAGTTGATCGAGAATTTCATTGCGCCGTTTTGAACAATTCCCCCTGAAGCGGCGGATAAGGTCAGGTCCGCGGCCGCCTTTCCTTTATACGTTAACGAAGAATTCGCATAAAATTGCGTTAACGCGGTATTGAGCAGGGCACCGGGATCCGGCGTACGGTACTTCATATATGCGAATATTCCTCCTCCAAGAAGAAGCACGGCCAGAATACCCAAGAGTGCCGTCGTGATCATCCGCTTTATTCGAGCATGGTGAACCGCATCGTCTTCAAATGGCGGAACAGTGATAGGCGCTCCGGGTGAAGGAGAAGGTGAAACGGTCATTCCCTTTTCTTTATCTTCTTTTTTGCCATAGAGATCCGCGGGGATTTCATTGGACTGAGAAACAGGAGCGGTGCCTGGTGCAGGAGCAATTTTCTCCCGCAAGAGCAGGTCGGAGATCATCGTGCGCGTTTTGGGTGCGGTTTTTTTATTGATTTCCTGCGCGAGCGAGGCGACGGAAGAAGGTGAAGAATAAAAACTTTTTGCTTTTTCCTTTATGTCATCGGCAGAAACTTGTGGAGGCGGCACTGCGGCAATTTTCGATGGAGAAACTTCTTTCGGAGGAAGCGGCGGGGGTGAGGTCTTTTGATCACCGGAAACATTTTTGCGCAGAGCATCAAGACTGAATTTGAGTGGCGATGCAGTTCTGCTTTGCGGCGCATTCGAGGATGATGAAAGGGGCTGTGCGTTTGCGGGAGGACGATTTTCGGCAGGCAAAGAAACGGCAGGGGTTTTCTTTTCTTGGGAGGTATCAGGCGTCAATGGCGTATTCGCTCCGCTTTTGGCAAAAGGTGAGCCGGGAAATTCATTGTGTGAAACATTCGTCTGCACAGATATGCGTCCGCTCGTCGCACCGGAAAGGATCTTGTCGAGATCGATCTGTGCAGGCGCGTTTTTTTGAGCAGGTGCGGAAGGCTGAACAGATCCTGAAGGTCCCGGCCATAAGGCGGCAATATTCCTGCTGTCGCGAAAAACGGTTTCAGCCGGCGGCACAGGTTCTCGAGTGTCTGCCGGACGCAAAGGAGGCACAGCATCCGGAGGTGTACTTCTAGGAGTGAGCGTCCGATAAGCCTCATCGACATCGGCACGATCCCAGCCTCCCTCGGAGACGAGAAGCTGTTCGATCTCGTTTCGTGCCATTCCTGCGGCCTCTTGTTCGCGAATGAACTGGAGCAACTCTTCATTGACCATATGGTGTTCATTGTACGGAGTGAACCATGTTCTGACAAACACATCGTGTGTACAAACGACAGGTTGTTTGTACTCGTTTCCGTGATAATCGGTATTTTTTAATTCGCGCGCACAATATCCACGCCGATAGCGCGGAGTCGTTCCTCGATACGCTCGTAGCCGCGGTCGATATTATAGATGTTATGTATCACCGAAGTTCCTTCGGCGGTGACCGCCGCGATCACAAAAGCGAGACCCGCACGAAGATCGGGGCTTTCAAGTTGTTTTCCGCTTAACGGAGTGGGGCCTTTCACGAGTACGCGATGCGGATCCATCATGGCGATATTCGCTCCCATGCGATTGAGTGATTCAATATAACTCAACCGACCTTCGAATATCGTCTCGAAGACCAGGCTCTCTCCGAGCGCCTGCGTCATGAATACCGTAAGCGGTGCTTGGAGATCGGTCGCGAGGCCGGGATATTCGTGGGTGCGCACGCTGACAGAACGGAGTGTCTGCCATCTTTTTGGCGCCGAAACGGAGAGTGATCTCTCTCCGCGGACAATCTTCACGCCAGTGGCCGAAAGGATCTCGATCAACGATTCGATGTGTTCCGGAACCATCTCGTCGATGAGCAGTCGCTTGGCGGCAAGCGCGCCAAGGATAAGGAAGCTTCCCGCTTCGATGCGGTCAGGAATAACACGAAAACTTTTTCCCTGTGCATCAAGCGGATCACCGCCTTCGATGGTGATGGTCGGCGTTCCGGCGCCCGAGATATGCGCCCCCGAAGCATTTAAGAGATCGGCAAGCCACTTGATCTCAGGCTCCATCGCGGCGTTCTTGATGACCGTCCTACCCTTTGCGAGCACGGCGGCCATCATGAAGGTTTCCGTTCCCGTGACGCTCTGTAATCGAAAAAAAAGTTCCGCTCCGCGCAGACCGCCTCTTTGCGCACGGATATCATAAAATTTTCCCGACTGCTTCACTTGCGCGCCCATTTTTTTGTACCCTTCAATAAAGAGATCGATCGGCCGCTCGCCGATAACGCATCCGCCGGGATGAGGAAAACGAACGAAACCGTGGCGCGCAAGAATGGGTCCGGTGAGGACAATCGACGCCCGCAGCCGTTTTGCGATATCCGGCGTGAGCGTGGTTTCGGAAAGTCCTCTCGCGTCGATCGTCGCCTGATGTTCCCCGAACGTTATTTGCGCACCCATTGTCCGAAGGATCTCAAGCATGCGTGAAACATCTTCGATCTCCGGAACATTCGTGAGGGTGAGCGGTGTCCGAAAAAGAATGCTCGCAGCCACCCCTTTTAATGCCGCGTTTTTCGCACCGCAAACTGCTATCTTTCCCGAAAGAGTGCGTCCTTTCGCCCCTCTAATAGAAAAATGTTCAGGCATGGGGCCATCATACATAAAAACCAAGGTTGGAGAAAGTGCATTAACTGTGAAAATTTTCTCTGTAAAGCCCGTCCGTTCGAGGTGAAATTATGTTCTCTCTCGTGTTAGTATAACGGCATGCATATTATCACCGTCGCCCCGATCAAACGCGGTATTCCCGTCGATGAACTCTCGTATTTTACGGGCAAGGACATTCCGACAGGGGCGCTGGTGACCGTTCCCCTGCGCGGACGGCAAACCCCGGCGCTCGTCATTCGCTCAGTCCCGGCCGAGAATGCGAAAGCAGAGATCAAGCAGGCGAAATTCACGCTCAAAAAACTCGACCGCATTCATGCGAAACATTTTTTCCGCAAAGAGTTCATCGACGCGTGCGCAACGACCGCGAGATATTTCGCAGCAACGACCGGTGCGGTTATTCATTCGACATTTCCCAACGCGCTCATTCTTTCTAAAAAAGTCAGCATGGGGAGCGCACCCACGCCGTCAGCTGAAAGACCGAAGCGACACGGAGAGCGGTATATCTTTCAAGCCGAAGAATCCGAGCGGCGCGCAACCTATAAAAGCCACATCCGAGAAGTGTTTGCCCGGAATGCCTCCTGCTATTTTATTCTTCCTTCCATTCAGGATATCGAACATACGTATGCGGGATTGGAAAAAGGCATTCAGGAATATACGTTCATCCTTCACGGAGGACTCACTAAAAAGGAGCTCGAGCGGCGCTGGGAAAAGATCACGACGATGAACCATCCCGTCCTTATCATCGGCACACCGCTTTTTCTCGCCCTCCCCCGCTACGATATCGAAAGCATCATTCTCGAGCGGGAAAGCGCGAACGCATATGCTTTGCAGGGCCGACCCTTCATCGATCTCCGATTTTTTGCGGAAGCGTTTGCCGAAGCGATCGGTGCGGATCTCATCGTTGGCGATCTTTTTCTGAGAACCGAAACGCTCTACCGGAAAGAGCAGGGGGAATTCGAGGCGCTGCAGCGTCCCAAATACCGCTTCTCTTCTACGGCAAAACAGGAAATTATCGACATGCGCACATCGGGCGAACAGCCGGCAACCGGGAAGATCGCCATTTGTTCGGCTCGGCTTGTCGATATTCTTGAAGAAGTCAGAGCGAAGGGTTCGCATTGTTTTATTCTCGGCGTACGGCGCGGCTTCGCCCCCATGACCGTGTGCGGAGATTGCGGAACGGTCGTCGCCTGCGAACGATGCAGCGCGCCGATGGTCCTTCACAAAAAAGATCCTTCTACTCCAAGTGAGACGCGATCGAGCGGACAATCTTCGCCGCCTGCACCCGCTTTACCTCCAAAAGATGACGGAATTCCGCGCATATTTCTTTGCCATCGCTGCGGTTTCGAACGAGATTCCGATCTGCTCTGCGCTCATTGCGGAGGATGGCGGCTGACACCGCTCGGTATCGGCATTACGCAGGCCGAAGAGGCGATCAAAAGAGGTTTCCCTAACGCACAAGTTTTCCGCATCGACCGGGATGTGATAAAAGATCACGCCGGAGCACGTGCGCTCGTGGATAAATTTTATCAAACGCCGGGAAGTATCTTGATCGGAACCGAAATGGCCATTCCCTATCTCACAGAGCCGCTTGCCGCCGTTGCCGTTCTCTCCGTTAATTCGCTGCTCACCATTCCTGATTTCCGCATGGGTGAACGGGTCTTCCGCCTCCTGCTTATCTTGCGCGAAAAAGCGCGGGAACATTTCGTCATTCAGACGCGCGACCCGAACGGACCGTTGTTTGCGCTGGCCACCGAAGGAAATGTCGGCGAATTCCTCCGCACTGAACTCGATGCGCGGCATCGTCTCGGTTACCCGCCTTTTTCTACGCTGCTCAAGTTCACTTTCGAGGGGAAAAAACAGGATGGGGCGGCCGCCATGAATGAGATCGAAAGAACATTCGGGTCTTATCATCCCGTGAGCTTTCCCTCTTTCATTGCACGTGTAAAGGGAAAATACCGCACAAATGCACTCATAAAAGTTCCGAAGAAAGACTGGCCAAATCAAGAACTCTCGGAACTGATACGAATGCTGCCGCCTGAAGTTGAGATCCGGGTAAATCCGGAGAGCGTTATTTAACGCCAAGGATGAAGACACTTTACAAAATAATTTCCTGACGAAATTTTCAGATGTTGAGCGAGACGAAGTGAAAAATTTCGAGGAATATCGAGATATTTCAAGGAATTTTTCACGAGTCGTAGCCAACATGTGGAAATTATCGGCGGAAACCTTATTTTGCGAAGGGTCTTTAGTCCGCGATATCAAGTATCATGGGGAGGTGATCTGACACTTCATTTTGCGGTACTGCAAAATTTTTTGTATGGACATCCGAACTGACAAAGACATAGTCCGAGTAATTCTGCTTATGGCCAGGGTACATTTCCCATGAAAGCCGGTTTCGCGTCGTTTGAATGTTCCACTCCTTGATCAGGTCAACGTATTCGTTCTTCGAGAAAACGCGGATGCTTTCGATATCGGGCATGAGATTAAAATCTCCGCCGATCACTTTTGGGCCACGAAGCGAGCAAAAAAAATCGATCAACGTTTTTGACTGCAGCGTTCTTTCGGGATTGTCTAATTTCTCGTCACACTTACCATCCCTCACTGGATAAGCAATTCCATAGAAATTGCATATGTTCACCGTACCCCTCTTCCCTTCGATCTCCGTATATAATCCGAGTCCTACGCCGGAAACATCGCCGAGTATCGTCTCCGAGGAGATCAAACGCATGTCTTTCTTTACATAGGTCGCCAGCGGAAAGTCGGCGTGCGTACTGAGTTTTTTATGCGCATAAGCGGCGTTCCAGCCGGTCAAAATGTTTTCGAACATTTTCCTTGCCTCAGTATATACTTCCTGAAAACAAAAAACGTCGGTTACCTCAGCCTCTTCGACAATAAACTCCTTGATATCTTTCTCCATCCTGCCATTCCAGGCATTTAAGAAAATTATCCGCATGTGCGCTATGATAACACGACAGACCCTTTAAGGGTTTCAATATGGCTTTTTAGGGCCATTCTAGTAAAATACCTTTATGACTAAGTCAATGAAACATTCCGAGATTATCCAGGAAGGAGATCCCGTGCTACACGGAAAGGCAAAGGCTGTCCCCCTTCCAAAAATCTCCTCCGGAAAGATACAGGGGATCATCTCGGACATGAAAAACACACTCCTCGACGAGGCGGACGGTGTTGCGATCGCCGCCCCACAGATCGGGGTCCCGCTCAGAATCTTCATCGTCTCCCACCGCGCATTTGCCATCGCGAACGAAGAAAAATCAAAGAAGGAAAGAAGGCTTACGCCTCCGGTTCCTGAAAAAGAGCTCATTTGCATCAATCCGGAAATAACGAAACTCTCCAAGAAGAAGAGTAAGGTTCCCGAAGGATGTCTTTCGGTGAGGTGGAAATACGGGCAAACGGTCCGGCATGAAAAAGCCACACTCTCCGCATACGATGAGCACGGGAAACGATTCACCTACGGGGGTTCCGGATTGATCGCCCAGATCTTTCAGCACGAGAACGATCATCTGAACGGCATCCTCTTCGTCGATCATGCAACCGATATCGAAATACTCACGCCTGAACAGATCGCGGAGCTTGAAAAAAAGAACGCCGAAATACGATAAAAAAAGAACAGTGCCCGCTGTTCTTTAATCGTTAATGCTGATGATCTTGGAGAGTATATATGCGGCTTCTTTTTCCGTACAACCCATGGAAAGGAGGTATTCCATTGGGGTCAAGGGATCGCTCCGTTCTTTTATTTTTTCGAAAAATACCGCAAAATCCTCCGGGGCGATGCGGAAATATTCTCTTAAAAAACCATGCAGACGCTCAGTCTCCTTTTCGATGACAAATCGTAGAAAATCAAGCGGCATCGGGCTTCCTTAAATGTTTGCTCTGGGTAAGCTATAATGCCTCCATGGCATTGTCAAGAATTCTCAATCTGCGTTTCGCATTCTTTGGCACTCCGCGTTTTGCCGAGATCATCCTAAACGAGCTCGAGCAAAAAGGATTTATACCCGCACTTGTCGTCACCGCCCCGGACAAACCAAAGGGACGCAAACTCCTCCTCACACCGAGCGAGGTGAACATTTGGGCAAAGAAACGCCATATTCCCGTGCTCATGCCTGAGAAACTGAGCAATGAGGCATTTCTCGAGGATCTTAAAAAAACGGACTTCGATTTATTTATCGTGGCCGCCTACGGAAAGATCATCCCGAAAGTTGTACTTGATCTCCCGCGAAACGGCTCGCTCAACATTCACCCGTCGCTTCTCCCGAAATTCCGCGGACCGTCCCCTATCGAATCCGCCATACTCTCCGATGAAACTTCGACCGGGGTGACGATCATAGTGCTTGACGAAGAAATGGATCACGGGCCGATCATCGCACAGCAAGAATTCATCATTGAAAATTGGCCTACCAAAGGAAGCAGGTTGGCGGAATATCTTGCACACGCGGGGGGGGCATTGCTTGCCGAAACGCTTCCCGAATATCTCGCGAGGGGGAAAGCATATCCTCAGGATCATTCACGCGCGACATTCACGAAAAAAATATCGAAAGAAGACGGACTTATCGATCTTAGCGGCGACCCGCTTCTAAATTACCGAAAGATCCAGGCCTTTGACGACTGGCCTGGCGCATTTTTCTTCACTGAACGCAACGGGCGGCGCATCCGCGTGCGCGTCACCGATGCTTCCTATGCGAACAGTAAACTCAGCATCACCCGGGTTGTTCCTGAAGGGAAAAAAGAGATGTCCTATGAAGATTTTCTGCGCGGTGAAGCGCGTACAAGAGACGGTCTTTAGTGTATTTCCACGATCAATCGGTGGAGAGAGAAATGAAAGAAACGGGCGCCGGAGTGCCCTGGTTTAAATTCGGTGAAACTTTTTTGATTTTATCGGCAACAACCATTCCCTCGATGACGCGCCCGAATGCGACATATGCACCACTCGTGACAGGTTGTTCATCTTCGTCGAAAATAAGAACGAGTCTCGGATCGATCTTTTCTTCCCCACGCCGCGGCATAGCGACCAGGCCTCGGGTCATTGGGGTTTTTTGCACATACTCTTTAAAAATGTAACTTGATTCTTGCCCTTCCGAAGAAGCATCGAGTGCCAATCCGCTTTCAATGAAAACACCGCCTGGAAAACGATAGAATTTTGTCTCATCATAGAAACCGGACTGCGCAAGCCTGAGAAATTGCCGAGTCGCCGCCGGCGCCTGCGAACGCAAGAAAGTGATCTTCATACTTCCTACCGAAGTCTGGACGGTGGCGTATCGCACTTGCTGTCTATAGTTCGTCGATGCTATGAATGCGGTGTCTTCCCGCGTCGACAGCTGAATGAACGTGACCAACAAATAGGTAGCGGAAACGGCGGCAAAAAGAAATATCCCCCAATATACTGCCGTGTCGATGGAAGAGCTGCGTGGTGTCATAAAAACAGCAAAAGGACCGACTATTTGCCGGCGATGCGGCGTTTGAGTTCACGCGCACCTTTTTTCCGCACTTCGCGCGCAAGTTCGTAATGGCGTTTTACTTCCCTGATGATCATCGCCTGCATTTTATCGATCGCCTCATACAGATCGTCGCATTGCGCCGTCGCACGGAAATCCTTCTTTTTTACGTGAAAAGTGATCTCGGCAAAAAAAAGCTTTCCGGACTTATGATGTTTCGTAAATTTTCCGAGTTCGATCCGCACAACGCTACCCTGCTCTTTCGGAGGAAGTACGCGCTCAAGTTCGCCCAGGCGCTTCGCGAGGTAGGCGTCGATCGCAACGGTGTGTTCGATATTTGTCGCTTTGATGGTAGTGCGCATGATGAAAATTAAGTATGCCCAATTATACCAATTTTTCTTGTGAATGAATAGGCGGTGTTGAATGAAGCGCATCGCCTTAAGTGTCGTGTTTAGTGGAGAGTTACGCAACACGATTCCGTGCGTCGCCCCCAATAGACGTTGGTGCGACGAGATGTCGTCACATCAACGGTTGCGAGTGTGCTCTCGGGAAAGCAAAAACCCCGCAGCTGCGGGGTGACAACTCATCAGGCTGATTTTTGCGTCTTCGCCTTGAATGCTTCATCGTTCTTATAAAACCACGCGGGCATTTCACGTTCAAACGAGTCGGTGATGTGCTTGGGGATCATTGATGACCCGGGAGGATACAGGCGATTGTGGTAGTACCCATCCTTCCAGTCGTCTGGAGTCGTCTGCAGCTCGGACCACTCTTTTCGGGAAAAATAATATGAATGAAACACCGTCCCGTCCGAACATAAAAACGCGTCACCGATGAGTTCGTCCCAGTATACGCGATCTTTGCTCAGGTGGCGCACCCCGATCAAGTTCAGGGACCAGCCATCTTTATTTCCTGGCGCATATTTCCACTCTTCATTTTTCCCCCTCACGGCGTCGCACGAGGTCCAACTTCCAATATTCCCGCCGTTCAAACGGCCCCAGCGGCAAACACCGTTCGGGATACTCGTCTCAATGAATCCTCCGGCAAATTTGTTCACCACCCGATAGAGCACATCCAAATCTTTGATGACTCCGCACTTCGGTAACTCTTCCGTTGATGCAGCAGCCGGAGGTTTCCAACGCGCGTCGCTCACAAATTTCTGGTGGATATTGTTGAGGTCTTCGACGCTACGGGTGCCGTCCAGAAGCATCTTGCCGATAGAGGCAGTAAGCTTCGCGTGCCGTTCCCAAGCATTGTCATTACTCATGACCGTTCTCCTTTATGCAAAGATCTACCCGCTACTCACGGGTGCTTCCGGAATCTGCCGGACCAGAAATTACTGACACAGTCTTAGCATGAAATAGCTAATTGTGCCAAGGGCAACACCTCGTGTGAGGTTTTCTGTGTTGGCGATACTCCCCCTTAACTGGTTCTGCACCGTGACGCGCCCCTTTGAGGTGAGCGATAACGTCCTCTCAATCGCGCAATGTCCCCTCGGCAGGAATCGAACCTGCATCGCCTCCTTCGCCCCATACGCTTTTTAAAAGTCGGTGCTCTCAGCGGGAATCGAACCCACATTTCTTCCTTCGGAGGGAAGTGTCCTATCCATTGAACGATGAAAGCGTCACGGGGCAAGGAGGGATTGTCCTACTGTGCTCCGTAGTCAGCTCTGCTCTGCTACCGGGGAACGACAAGGAGTACCGCAAGTATAACGAGCATGACACTTTTTGCAAAAATGTTAGCATCGAAGCATGAACAAAGAAACACGCTGGCTGCTTCGAGAAAAATATCATGGCGTTGAAACACCTGAATTCCAGGAGGACGTGGAACGGCTCAATGGCGGTTTACCGCTGGCCTACGTCATCGGATGGGTGGATTTTCTCGGATGCCGTATCGATCTCTCAGCGAAGCCGCTTATCCCCCGCCCCGAAACGGAATTCTGGGTGGAACAAGCGATTGCGGAAGTTGCCAGTTGCCAGTTGCTAGTTGCTAGAAAGAAAAATCCAATAAAAATACTTGATCTTTTTTCCGGATCGGGATGCATTGGTATCGCATTGCTCAAACACCTGCCCAATGCAACAGTGGATTTCGGCGAGAAAGATCCGAAACTTTGTCAGCAGATCAAAAAAAATATCGCACTGAATAATATTGATGCGTCGCAAACGTGCATCGTTCAAACCGACACCTTTTCAAACATCACCGAAACTTATGATTACATTTTCGCCAATCCTCCATATATTGATTCCGCAAGAAAAGAAACCGCGGAAAACTCCGTCATACTCCACGAACCGCACGGGGCACTCTTTGCCGATGAGGGCGGACTCTCGTTCATCATCAAACTAATCAATGAGTCCGCTCCTTATCTCAAACCCAGAGGCGTCATGTATATCGAGTTTGGAGAGAACCAAAAAGAAGCGATCACCCTTATCGCAAATGCAGCCGGGTGGAAAAGCGAATTCCACAAAGACCAATTCAGTAAATGGCGTATGGCCAAATGCGTCAGTTAGTAACGCTGACATTATTACTGCATAGGTGCAGAGTAAAAAAGGAGTTTTTTAATAAGAAAGACATCTTATGCAAACACTTTTTGAATTGCTTGGTTTTACCACGGTAGTAGGCACGGTATGAAATCTTGCCGCCTACGTCGCATTCATCGTTATCATCGTTGGAATCTCTTCCGAACGACATCGCAACATGCTCACGATGCCCGGAGCAGTGGTACTCGGGTTCTATGCCTGGCTTTTTAGGCTTAATAGTAAATTTGTGAGGCTAATATCATGATAAGGTGGCTCTATTAAGAGCTAGTTGAGTAAATAATTATGACGCAAT
>MHLP01000036.1 GCA_001821435.1 Candidatus Lloydbacteria bacterium RIFCSPLOWO2_01_FULL_50_20
GGGTCGGCGTTCCCGAGAGGTAGCCGGTCAAGGGTGCCATGAGCGTATAGGTGATCGGTGCGCTTGACTGAGCCAGGGCGATGGAGGGGAAAAGAACAGCCGGAATGAGCGAAAGAAAAAAATACTTCATCCTATTAGCAGTAGAAAGCGAATTCGCTTATTCGCATTTCTACCAGAATTAGCCCAGTAATATGTTCGTTTTCCATGGTTTGT
Source organism: Candidatus Lloydbacteria bacterium RIFCSPLOWO2_01_FULL_50_20 (assembly GCA_001821435.1). GTDB lineage: Bacteria > Patescibacteriota > Minisyncoccia > Phycocordibacterales > UBA6899 > MHLP01. The sequence continues at coordinate 214 of MHLP01000036.1, forward strand.
TCAATATCCGTTCTGTCCGCAACTTCTTACGAGATGCACCGTCCTTTTATTGCGCGGGCTTTGTATTTTGAGGAAGACTACCTTTTACGTCTTCCAGTTCTGCAGGAGAAAGTCCGGATGTATCCACTGGAGAAGTATTGGCCGTCTGCTTTTGTATGATGCGCATTGACCAGAGTGTTCCGTCTTTTTTATTCGTAAAAATGAAATAATTTTGGTCAACGGAAAGAAGCGGATTCATGACATCGAATTCCTGCCCCACTTCTTTCTTCGGGTCTACCAAAAATGCGAGCTCATCAGTGTCGGTGTTGGCCGCCCAGAACGTATCGGCAAAAGAAAGTCTGCCTTGATACCAAAGATCAGGGATCAAACCTGATGGCGTAGTGATGAATGATCCGCAGACCGTATGAATATTATCGGAAAGCCATACGCATTTTTCGGGAAGGGCCGTGATCAGCAAGATCTTCTCATAAAAGACTATCCCTTCATCAGCAGGAAATCCTGACTTGCTATAGACGCCCAGCACGGCATCTTTCGCGATATTTTCTCCAAAAAGCACCCGAGAACCCGTGCCGTCTCCCAATGTGGTCAGTCCCTGTTTTTCCCGCACAAGCCGCACCAGATTACCTGTTTTCGGATCGAAATGATAGCTATAGCCTTCCACCTTTCCCGACGGCTTTGTGGTGAGCATAACCGTGCCGTCATTCAATAATTGTGGCAGCCATTCACTGAATGAATTTTGAAAGACCCTCTTTTTCGTTCTTGTATCAAAATTCATCATGCTTCCCGACACCCCGTTTGTCGTTTTTACAAGGTAAAAGAGGTTTTTTCCGTCCGGAGCGACGGAAAGTGCGGTGATATCATCCGGTAAAGTCTCTAACACCATGCCGCCTACTTCACCGGATGATGAGTCGGCAGAAAGGTCGAGGCGTCCCAGGCGCGTTTTGATAATGTCTCTTCCGGAAAGAGGATCTTGCTCGAGGTGCCGCAGAACAACCATATTTCCGTTTTGCGCCCAATCGGCGAGCTGGATCCGGGAAATTGTCGTATTGGTGAGTTGTTTTCTTGAGCCGTCTCTCACATTCACCTCATACGTATGACCGGTCTCGCGTTCGATATAACGAACGTATTCAATTCCTTCTCGCTCGAGCGCATATGCTCCAAGTACGGGGACATTGGCAAGCTGCCGGAACATCGGCTCCTCAATGTTTATTTCGCTCACTTGTTGTCCTTCACCGGCGGCAGGAGTATCCGAAGAGCCGGCCTCAGTTCTTTCTGTGTCTTGCGACGGAGTGCCGAAAGGAAACAATTCTCCCTCTCTGCCTCCTTCCGGCGATCTTCCAAAAAAGTACCAGAACAGCCCGCCTAAAATAAGCAGAACAAGAAGTATCACGAGTCCGACCAGCAGCCGTTTTTTTGATGATTGTTCTTGTTCCATCCTATTAGAGGCACAACGCGAACAATGTTGTTCGTGTTCGTACTTGATTATCGCCGGTAACAATTTTGGGGTTCATCATTTTCATAAAGTTCATCTCATGTTCGCGACCTCTAACGGGATAGATAATATTACTCTTGAGAAAAACTGACGGTAAGCCGCGCAGATGCGGACTGGAGAACGCGATTTCTGTTTTTTAGTGAAAGAAGCAAGGCGCTCGATTGAGCCGAAGACCCTTCTTTTCCCAGTATGAGTTTATTGGAATCAAGGCCGGTCGCGATCTTTACATTGTCTTTGAACCAGGAGTAGATAACATTTGCGTTCACCAGGTCATCGTTCGAGAAAAAATAAGGAGCAGCGCGTACAGTGAATGCTGTTCCGCCCACCTCGATATTGCCGAAGAGCGCACGGTCAAAACGAATACCGGCGAGCGGCGCATCTTCGTAGAAGAGCAGCAATGGGTCCACTCCGACGATATTCTTTGTCGCTGTCCCGCTCCCTCCTTCGGCACCGGTATTGTCGACCTTGACGGAGACAGAAACCGACGAGCCGGAATATTTCATGGGAATTATCGCGCTACTTTTTCCGAGTCCCTCGCCAAGTCCTTGGGTATAATTAGTTGTCCACTTATGGAAGGATGAGGAGGGATCGCTTGTGAACGAATTAAAACGGGAGATCGCCGTTGCTTTGACAATGCTTTTATATGTCGGGAGCGCTTTCCCTTTGTAAAAAGGAGGCGTTACTGTGTCGGCTTCCCATAGGAGGTCGACCTCAACAGGCCTCAAAAGGAATTGTTTGTCATAACGGGTGCCAAGCGAGGTGGCGATCACCACATTGATAGTAACGGTTTGGCCGAAGTCTTTGGTCATCACCTCGACACTTTTTTTCCCAACGCCGCTTTGGAGCACTTCCTTGTCGATATACCACGTGAGCATTGCGGAATCGAGGTCAACGGCGAATGAACGAAGAGATAAGGTGACCGCTTGATTTGGCCCCGGAGTTTGTGGGGTGGTCTGAAAAGTAATGAGGTCAATTGCAGCAAAAGTGATGCTCGGGAATAGCAATACCCCAGTCGAACAGATGATGCTTAAAATGAAAGTGCGTGATCTCATGCTTTTGACAGGACCTTTCCTGCGACCGCGCCGACCAGCCCCGTTTTGGTGATTGCCCCTTGAACAACACTTCCGAGAATACTGCTTCCTCTTTTTGCATTTTCCGTAAAGGTAATGATAAGAAATGCTATTGTCAGCATAGGAAGAGCATTTGCCAAGGGGATAAATTCAATTATAACACTCACACCCATTGTTGCCAGCTTCCGTGCTCCCAACAATGAGACTTTGTTGAATAAATAATAGCCGGTAGAAAACATAAAAGCGTTGAACGATACAAGCACTCCTACCACCCACCCCATTGCTGCAATACTGAATCCGACAGGAAGTGCCACAATGGCTCCGATTCCCAGTGTCACGATCGATCCTTCCCCTGCGATTCCCAATCCAAGTAAAACCAGCAGATTGGCGAGCGCTGATACGATATCGCTTGCGATCATGAGTCCAAGAAGCAGCCACCAATAAATACCGCCAAGTTTTGGGAGTTTACCGCTCTCCGTGTCTTGTTCCGGGGCCGCACCTATATCTTTTTGCTCCCCGACATTATTTCCTCCGCCGAGACGATTCGTTGCCGTGAGTGCTGATGCCATAATACTGGTTGATTATTGCTGTGCGGATGCGAGTTCTTGCTTTGAACGCTCTATGGCGAGGAGTTGTGCCGGGTCGGAGGAGACGATCTGGTCTTCGGTGTATGAAGCATAGATCTTGATCGCGACGTGTTTCAATCCGGCGAAGAAAAGCCCTTCCCCGACGCCTGATTCGAGAAGAAGATATTTCTCTTCGTCAGTGAGATGGAATGTCTGCTGTACGAGGTCGATCGTTGTCGGCGATTGTTTGAGGAGGAGCTGGATTGAGGAGTTCGTGAGAATAGGAACACCGTACGGGGAGCGGAGAAAATCGTTGACATCCTGCGTGATCGTGGAGATACCGAGATAATATTTGCGTCCGCGTTTCGCGAGACCGAAAAGAAATGACGCCGTGTCTTCCGACTTCATCATCCACCATGCCTCATCGACGACAAGCAAACGCTTGCGAAGCTCCTTGCGGATCGCCGTCCAGATGTGGTGGGTAATGATATACACGGCAACCGGTTTCAATTCGTCTTCCATGTTGCGGACCGAGAAAACACTGAAACGCTTGGTGATGTCGACGTTGGTCGGTTTGTTGAGAAACCCTGACCATGTGCCGCGCGTATACTTTTCGAGGCGCTGCAAGAGAGACGCAGTTCCGTCCATTCCCGAAAGCACCAGTTCGAAATCGGAAAGCAGTGGCGGTTCGATGTCGGCGAAATTCGCATCAGGAGTGATATCTTTCAATGCGTACGTTTCTGCGATCGCACGGTCGACGATGCCGTCTTCTTCCGGAGTAAGGCCGCCCAGCATGATGCGGAAGAGGCCGACCAGAAAGATGATATTTGAACGAAGAACATCCGCCGGCGGTTCATCTTCGCGGGGGGGAGGAAGATCGAACGGATTCACGTGGTGTTCTCCGGTGAGTGAAATATTGAAGTAGTGTCCTCCCGTCGCTTCGGCAAGGAATTGATATTCCTGCTCGGGATCAATGACGATAACATCGGCATCGAACATGAGCGTACGAAGGATCTCCAGCTTGGTCGTATATGATTTTCCCGAACCGGAAACGGCGAAAGTCACCGAATTGTAGTTGGGCATCGAGAATCGGTCGAAGAGCACAAGTGATGCGTTGTGGCGATTGATGCCCCAAAGCACGCCTTTGTCGGATGTCAGATCGAAGGAAACGAAAGGAAATACCGAAGAAAGCGGCGCGGAATTGAGCTTGTAGTGCACTTCAAGCTCGTCGGTCATGAGCGGAAGCACGCTGCGATACCCTTTTTCCTGCTGGAAGATCGCGGGCTTCAAATAGATAAGCTTTGCATCAAGTATTGACTTGAGTTCACTCTCGACCTTGTCGAGCTCCGCTTTATCGTTCGCGTAGACCGTCACATAGATCCCGACATCAAAAAGCCTCTCCTGCGCCTGTTGGAGTTTGTCCCGCAGATCTTCAAGGTCATGATAAGCGACGTCGAGAATGGGATCGCGCACAAAACCCTTGCGTTCGCGCTCGTTGATCTCGCTCTGCACCTCGGCGACTTTTTTCTGGAATGTCCGGAGGACGAGCTCTGTTTCGATGGGGTGGATCATGATCGAAATGTCGTAGACCTTGTCGAGATTGATGACCGGCGTGAACCAATCCTGCGTAAGGAACCGCGGATAAGAGATGACAAAAAGCGTCCGCAAGACCTTTTCACCGACGAAAAGGTCGGTCGGGGTGACCTTGATCGCTGCAGGGGCGAGAATATCTTTCATGTCGAGGTTCGTCGCTGAGTAGATATCCTCAGGGAGTACACCCTTCGCATTCAATATTTCATAACCTTTTTTTTCGTCAGGCATAGGTGTTTCGATTAGTGTGCTGCTATCGCGGCATCAAGCTCGCCCGGGTTGAATTTGCTGTAAAAAAGTTCAGTGATCTCTTCAGAGCCGATCCGTGTCGTGCGAATATCGCAACGGGCAAGCCCTTGTTCAACGATCGCAACCCGCTGCTCAAGCTGTATGCGGGCTCCTTCAAAATCCTGCGTTTCTTCCGTTGTCGGCTTGCCTGTCCCGCTGCCTTTCTTGCCGGGGAATAGCCCACCCAGGATACCTCCCCCGCCGAGTTTTCCGATCCTTTTTGCGATGCTATAGGGGACGACAATAAAAAACGTCTTCGACATGATATTCGTCCGGTTGGTAAAATCGCGGATGAAACCAATATATTCATGCGTTTGGATCTTCATGGCATCGATAAGCTGCAGTTTTTCACGGTCCTCGAGCATTTTGATATACGGCCTGATATCGAGCCGTTTTGACTGGATGAATATCTGGATTGGAAATTCAAGCGAATTCAAAAAATTCTGAAATTGCAGAATGATCGCCGCCTGCTCATCACCGGACTTCAATCCGAAGTTGAGCGAAGAAGTCATGAGTACCATGCGCAGGTCGCCGTTGTTTAATACGATCACCCCGTTCCGGATATCTTTGATGGGGATGAAATCTTGTGTGGGTTTTCCGTTGAGTGCCATGACTTCTTTCTATTATAGCCGATTTGAAGCGAAAAGGGGTGAGTAAAAGTAAAAATAGTGCGCGTCTTTCGATGGTAATTCCTTATGCCTCTTTAGATCCCCAGCTCATCCGAGCGTCTCTCCGCCTCAGCTTCTTCTGGGGGCACGTCCATAGACCACGCGAGGTCGCTCAATTTACTGGATAATGTTTTCATGCTGAGTCTCGGTGCATGTTTCGTCGGCTTGAAGTTGTTCAGATCAAGTTTGGTCTCCTCGATCTTCTCCTTTCTTTCCCAGACGTAAAAACGATCATTTCTGAAGTAATCAATTGCCGATTGAATGAGGAAGACGAGCGGTTTGTTGTTATATTTATAGAAGCCAAGCGCCACACCCACCCCGATAAATCCCAGCCCAAGCACGACGCCGATCCATGGGATGAACCGATATGAGAGATATCCCAAACCGACGCCCCCGGCGATATAGAGGAATTGCTTGAGCGTCAGCGGCCCGATGATCTTGTCTTCAACGTCCAAAAATTGAGGAACTTGGAATTGCATCCCGTAGTAGATCTTCAGTTTGATTAATTTTTCGACCTCTTCCCATAAAGAAACTCTTTTAATCTCCGCTTAATCATTCCCCTGCCTTGCGTCGTTTTGAGATATATCTCCCTTCGTCTTGCGTCTTCTCGATTGCAACATGATTCGTCATAGATAATTTTCCATGGTCGGTGTGGTTTGGTCGAAAAATTCAATCCGTGATTATGTTCTTGCAGTCTTTTCTTGAGGTCAGTCGTATATCCGACATACATTTTACCATTTTTTGTACTTTGCAGAAGATAAGTAGAGAACATAATCAAACTGAGAGCTCACTACGGGATTGCATTGGGTTAGGGTATGAGGGTGGTGTAGGGTTTTGAGGTGTGGTGAGTATCGTATTTATTCTCCACCCCGTCTCCTTAAACCAACATGTCGTCTTTAAACTTTAGGTGGCTGAAAGATCTGCGCCGGCGGCACGTTTACCTGCTTTGGTTTTAACGGGATATGGAGCGGCGCTTTTGGCATCTCCGACGCAGCTCCACTTTTTGCCGGCATGTTTCCTGTGACGGCGGGCGGCAACATTTTTGGTACGGGTTGCGGTGAGGTTTCGGGCACTTTTTCGGAATAATCAGGAGGAGGCGGTGTGCTTTTGACGGTAAATGCACCGCCCAGCTTCTGTTCGAAGATGCTTCCGACATGCGGAGCTCCCGCACCGGTGGTCAAAGGAAGGGTAAATTCAGGTTTCTTCTCTTCACGTTTGAATTCGATCTGTCCGGTGGTCTCGTTTTTTTTGCCATGCCATGCCCAATCGCTTCGTATAGGCCCGCCTGCGAGCAGACTCGCGCCGGCAGGCTGGTCGGGCGCTTTAGCGCCCGAAGACGGCGGTACGGCGCGTTCGGCGATCTGAATAGGAGAAGGAACGGATGCTCCCGATACTTCTGATTTTTTTATATCGGTAGTACCGATATCTTTGAGCAGATCTTTGACGTCATTAAATATCTCGCGGTTTAGATCTTGGGCAATATACATCGCTTTGTCACGGGGAATCGCGAGATCTTCCATGATCGCCGCTATGAATTCGTTGGGCTTGAGAAATCCCATCATCAAAGTCCCGGTATCTTGTGCGAGTAATCCGATATCAACCTTTGTGAGATCATATTTTTTTCCGACGACGGCAATTTTCTCAAACGTTCGGGAGTCGGAAAGGGTATCGCGGAGCCTCGGGGGAAGCGCCTGAAAACGAACTTGTGTCTGTTGTTGGGTCAGGTCGTTCATGATTGTTTCGCTTATGGGTTAACTATTCTCATTATCCTGCCCAGTCTGGCTTTCATCATTGCTCATGTTGCCCCCTCTCCTTGCCGCTGGGTTATAATATACGGAATCCGGATTCAATTCTTCTTTTTCCATATATCTGCGAGTTTCCGCTGACCCTTTTGTCTTGGCGTTTTCGCGGATCTTTTTGAGAAGCTCCATTTTTTGGCCGACGTCTTGCACGATATTTCTGTGGTAGTTTTGGATCTCGTCGAAATGTTTCGGTTTAAAGTGCTGCACTATCGTTTCGTCAGACTGGAGAGCGTCATCGAGTCGGGACACATCTTTGAAACTCATCGCACCGAGAATGTCCTGCTTTTGTTCGTCGAGCTTATTCAGGATATCAAAATGTCTCTCGCGTTCTTTTTCTGCCGCCGTTTTGGCGTCACCGGAAAGACCTTCTAGTGAAGGAAGAACAACACCCATTTCCGCCTTGTATGTGTCGTCCGCCTTTTTGAGCTCTTCTCTAAGATTGATCGGGAACATCGAGGTTTTGAGTTTCGACTGTTGGATCAAGTACTGACGCGCATCGTCGTTGCCTTTTTCCATGATCACCTTGCCGACCTTCTCAATGATCTTTGGATTGAACTTGTCGTAGTTGGTATTCATATACGCCGCCTGCTGTCTTGTCATGTGACGGAGAACCTCGGGAGTCTCGTCGGTCATTTTTTCGGTGACCATATCGCCAAACTCTTTTCCGTTCAACTGTTTCATGGAGGTTGAAAGCGTATCAACCGATTTTGCAAGCGTTACTTCCGCACTCTTGATCTTTTCACCGATGTTCGCAAAGTTCTGTTGGTCGATGGTTTCACCGCTCAGTTGGCGTTGTCGCAAGCTCGCTTCCTGTCTGCGGAGATCGGCAAGTGCTGCCTCGGTGTCCCTGATCACCTGCGGCTGGGTCTTGATCGATTCTTTTGCCGCTTTTGTTCGGGTTTCGGTGGCGATAGCCTCACGTTGAGTCTTGAATTCGGGATCGTTTTGGTAGCGGTTTACGCGCTTGCCGTCCTTGACCATCGTACCCAAGTTGGCGTCCAGGAACGCTTCTCTTCCAGCTGGATCATCCTTGTAGCGTCTGTCCGCCTTCTCAAGTACCTCTTTCATGCCAGCTTCTCCCACGTCACCCTTATTGAGAAGGCTCACAATTGGTGTTGCGCCCAAGATACTCCCCGTTGCCGCACGCCCGCCTTTTCCTCCTGCTTGACCGATGTCGATCCTCCCACCGCCGGAAAGCGCTTTTTGTCCCAGTTTTGTCGCGCGTGGGTCGTAAGTTGCACGGGACATGCCGCTATAAAGGGCGATCTTTCCTCGGGCTATTGATGCTTGGAATTTATCCATTCTCGTTGCACCTTCTCTATCGCCCCTCGCTGCTTGCTTATGGAGTTCATCATTGTCCCTACCCATCATGCCGATCTTCCCCAATCCCTGGCGCATCGCGAACGCCCCTCCGCCGACTGCTGCGCCGGTCGCCACGCCGCCCGCCCATCGTGTTGCCGACTTCGCCCATCCCCGCGCGTGGCTCCCCGCTTCGCCGGCGAAACTATTTGCGACAGCAAGCGAAGCAATGAGAAAACCGATCATGAGGATAAAGTTGAAAACGACCTGATATTCTCCGCTTCCGGTGAATGCGCCGAGAAGCATCTGTTGGTTCATACCCTGACCTTTTGATCCGCTTAACGCAAAGATATCCATTTTATCCACGATGACGGCGTTCAAATAGAGCATGAAAATAAACACGGGTGCGACGAACGTCTGCTTGATGAGCTTGTCGAGCCATTTATGGCCGTATTGTTCGAGTTTGGGAAGTCCAAAGCACATGAATGCGAACGGCGAGAAGACCATCAGCAGTAAAAGCATGATCGTGCGGGTGATCATCATCAATGCCCCGGCGAGAAAGACATAGCCGGCAATGAACATAAATATCGCACCGCCTAAGTAAGCAAACATCGTCCCTCCCCAGCCCTGGCCGTTGATTTTTCCCGTTATACCAGAATTTTTACTGAACACGGTTTGCAGATCGAGGCCGCCGAGAATTTTTGGCGATGATGCAGGACCGATCATGCCTGGTCCTTGTTGAACAACCATTTTGTTCCAAATAGAAACTCCGAGAATATTTCCCGCATCGACCACCACTTTCGTCATAAAGAGCGAGAAGTTGATGAGGAGCGCCGCGATGATGATGTGCGCCAGCCAGCGCTTAGCACTACTGCCGGCAAGACCGAGTATCGTCTGAATAGCAATGTAGAGCAGTGCAAAGATAAAGAACATGTTGGCGAAATCGCGTATCGCTGTCCAGCCGATATCGACGAATTGCATACTGCCGAGGAGTTGAGAGTCGAGACTCACCGAGATCGACCAGTCCATGATCTTCGCCATTAACGTAAGAAAGAGACCGGCGATCTTGAAGATGATCCATGCGATCGCGGCGAAGGGAATGAGCAGGAAGTCAACGGCACTGAACCATGCCGGAAACAAACTGTCCGGCGCTTTTGCGGCCGCTTCACGGCGCTGTTGTTCGAAGATCTGCGCGGCCATTCGCTGTTGGCCGGGCTCGGTGAGTGTTGCTGGGTTGGTAATGTCCCCACAGTTTGCGCTAATTGATCCCGGTGCTGCAGTTCGTAGGGCTTGCTCACAAATGAGTTGAGTCGAATAACAACGGACCGTAGGAGGGGTTTCGCCGCCGAACCACAGGAAACCCTTATCACGGAATTGAGCGCACCACGGAGTGAACCTGTTGCCCACTTGCGCTTCCACATTGACCGGGAGCAAGATCGCGAAGAATACCGCGGTGATCAGTAGGTTAAGACCCAACGAATATTTTTTTTGCTTTTCGGGAATATCCATACTTTAAAACACATAGAATTGATCCATATAAGAGTTGTCGTCCGGATTTGTGGGGGTTGTGGGGGCTCCAACTTGCGGTGTTTGATCATTGAATATCATGGCATCATAGATCGAAAGCAAGGCAGCCTGTGCCCAGTACGTCTGATCCCAATCAAGATCAAAATAGGCATAATTGATCGTTCCGTAGAGTTCGTAAATGAGCTTGTGGACTGAGTTTCCCGAAGTCAACAGCGGGGTCGCGTCATAACCAAATACTCCGCCAACCCCAGCATTTGCCGTGGTTGAGAGTGTTTCAGCGGCATTTGCGGATGTCGAATCGAGATCGTTTGAATCGGCGATCTGTGCATTGCCGCTTTGAAGCGCGCCTTCGGCAATGGTGACCCTGCTTGCATCGGCAGGAGAGACGTCGGTCATAAAAGCAGGGTCACAATAGGGATCACCCGGAGCTCCCGAGCATGTTTTCGTCGGACGAAAACCGCTGTTCGCTTCTCCCTTGTCGCGACGGAAGTCTTCTTCTTCGATGCGCCGGTCAGCCTCTCCTGTCACGAGTGCCACCAGACCGATCGGTGTGTTTTGGGGATTGTTGAGCATTGACGCGAGCGTGTCTATGGCACCCAAACCTTCCGGTGTGTTTGCGTTCATCAGGTAATTGTCGAATGCGACAGCGCCGTTTGCGGCTCCGGCAAACGGGCCACTCGGCGCAGTGAGCGTGCTCCGCGTCGCGTTCACAAAAGAATCTCTCGGATTTTCCGTATCATAACGCAAGTTCATTCCCAATTGTGAAGCAACATCGAGTTGCCAATCAGGCTCGATCTCGAGCGTACCAATAGGATCATTTTGTGTTGCAGCGGTTTGGGCAATGATCGTGTCGGCTATGCGGACGTTCTCGTTGTACATAGTCTGTGTGCTGTTCAAGACGTAAACTGGTTCGGTCATCTGCACGCCGCCTGCCGTGACTTGTTCGCCTTGTTTTGCCCAGTTTAAATTTGTCGCGTTGATCTGATTTAAGAGCTGATTGGAGAGCTGCTGCTGTTGCGCGTCGCTGATGTATTGTTTGAGGAGTGACTGGATCTGTACGAACATTGCCATCTTTTGAAATCCGACGATTTCCTGAAGAAGACAACGCAGAGATGCGGAGTCGTTCACCTGCACGGCCCCCCCGTCCGGAGGTATCGTATCGGGGAGAGGTGTCTGCCCTGCTTCCGGCGTGTTTTGAGCCCACGTAATTGCATCCTGCCACATCATATCGTTCCAAGCGCCCGCCAGATATTTAGCGTTGTCTTTTTTACACTCTGTTCGTGCTACTCCTTGAGGATCACCACCCGCAATGATGTCTCTCAAAGAGTCGGGATTAGCAACGAGTATATTATTCATGTTGGCGGCGTACTGGTTGAAACTTGCGGCGTAGGCATTAAATGCGGGGTTGAGTTGGACGTCGACAACAGGGACGAAAGCCTGGGCGCTTACCACATTGGGGAATAGGGCCACCACAAGTATTACCGTAATGCTTGAGAGCTCAAGCAGGGAACATTTCGAGGTAATCTTCTGTCCAATTACATTGGAACTGGGATGTAGCATAAAATTTATTTTAACATGTTTCCCTTGTCGCGAGTAATGATAAAAGCCCGCTTTTATTCTGTCGGAGCTGTTTTATTTGCCACGGTATTCCAATAAAAAGGATACCCCGGCTCACTCGCGACAAATGATATTTGCTCTCCGGCAACGTAGCGAACAATGAGCACGTAGCCGTTCGTTACATCGAGCCGGTACTTCAGGTACGCTTCATATCCTGCAGTGCCGTTCATCGGATCACTCTGTATATTTCCCAGCGCAAGCAGTCCCGCACCCATTCCTTCATATCCGTTCACAATCGAAAGATGCGCCTGTGCGAGCAAAGAAGGAACACGGAGGAGCAGGAGATCTTTCGCAAAATTCTTGTACATTACGGAAAAGAGCTGAAGTTCCGTGCGAGTGTTTATTCCTTTTTGCGTGATCGCGTTCTGGATGACGGTATCTTCACTCTGTCTTCCCGGGTTGCTTGTGTATTTTTTGATCAGAAGGCCGAACGCATTCAGGTAAGTTTTGACGGCCTCCGGGCTGTTGTCGGAAGAAATATTCAGGTTGACGATCTCTTGTTGCGGCATGAATGCTCTCGTGTCCACTGCCGCGATCAGATTGCGAAATGTCGTCTCTTTGATGTTTTTGCTCCCCTCCGCAAGATATTTTGCAAAGAACTCTTTTTTAAGTTCCGTCATGTCGTTTGTTGTCACAGCCGGGGTGTCGGTAAAGTTATTCATCCTGTCGTTCGGTGGGTACCCTTTCCCGGCGGTATTTGTCACCACAGGATTTCTTCCCAAGCGCACCTCTTCGCCGTCTTTTGTGCCGTCATAGTCCGTATCAACGTTTTTATAGTCTGAGCCGTAGAGTTTTTCTTTCCAGTCAGCGAGCCCGTCACGATCGGTATCGATCTCGTTTGTTTCCTGTACAGAAGGAAGTATCTGCGCTGTCCGCACTTGCTCCGAAAAGGGTTTATTTTGCTGGTATTTGAGGACGACGGCAATAAGCAAGACACAAAATGCGATCACCGCACTCGCCACTACATTTTTATGCTTAAAGGTTTGAAAGCGCATCCCATTAGCAGCCCTCCTGAATGAAAGGTTTCATTCTTTCGGGTAGGCAGAACACGAACATATTGCTTTGTGTTTTCCGCCGGTTAATCCCTATAATCTGTTTGTTGTTCACCATCTGTTTAATAAACTTGATCATGTCCGTGACTTCTCACGGGACGTGTAATGATACAACGCAGACAGTATCTTTAGTTTATCAACATTTTCTCCACAAGGTAAGGGTCAATGGTGCAAAACTCCAAGACATTGACCCTTGTCCGCGTCGTCACTCGGTCGAAGAGCGAGCACGCTGGCTCTTCTCCCTCGCTAGCCGCAGTAATACACACATTGAAGATAACAGGGGATAGCCCCTTTATGTTGATCACTTCATTGCACCTCTGTTTTTGTGTTGCTATAATTATCTATGAACATGTCAAATTTTTCCGCCCCCTCTCTCTTAAAACAACTGTCAATATCCTCTTTGTTTATTTTTCTCACCCCTTTTGTCGCTTATGCTCAAACAGCCGGAGATTGCAGCCTGTTAACGAGAAACTTACGGCTTGGTGTGTCAGGGCAAGACGTGCTTTTACTTCAGCAATTGCTCAACAACGAAGCCACAACGCGCCTTGCGAGTTCTGGAGCGGGCGCACTGGGGTCCGAGACAACATATTTCGGGGAAAAGACAAAGGGTGCCGTAGTTCGATTCCAGAATTTATACGCAAATGAGGTGCTTTCTCCAGTTGGTTTGACCTCCGGAAGCGGTTTTGTCGGCGTATATACCAGGGCAAAACTCACGGTACTTTGTGAAAAAAGCAAGAAAAAAACCAGTGTTTCGGCTGTAGAATCGACTTCTCCTCAGACCCCTGTCGCTTCAACCAAAGCAATAGCATCTCCGGTCAATACCGGCGCTCCCTCTTTGAGCTCCCTTTTGATGGGGAATAACGATTATTTCCACGTGAAATATCCTTCTCTGTACGTGGTGCACCCTGGTGACAACATAACGGTCTATGGCGGGGGTTTTACCGCGGAAAATAACACACTCAGGATAGGCGCACTCAGTTTCGGCGGCTTAAAACCGAACTTGTTGGGGACGCTTGAGGCCACTGTTCCGGCCAATGCCCCTCTCGGAAAGTTCGATCTTTGGGTGGAAAACGCAAAAGGATCAAGTAATAAAAGTTTTTTGATCATTACACGCCCGGGAACGGCCGCTCCCGTCATTGATTCTTTTACTCCGACCGTGACGCAGGTCGGAAAAACGATAACCGTGAACGGTTCAGGATTTACCAAAGAGAGTAATGAGATCTATTTGAGTGTTGCTGCCATAAGAGGTGTCGCCTCCCCCGACGGAAAGACGCTCTCGTTTATTTTTGCCGTAGATACCCCAGGAGTTACACCGGAGCTCATTCCACCAGGCACGACGCGGAATATTTCCACCCCGGTCTCATTTTATATCGTCAACGCAAACGGGATTTCCAACCGGGTGACCTTTATTGTCGCTTATTAGTATATTTAGCCGCTGTTCGCTTATTGCACATCATTTATGTTCCTTTTCAAAAAAATAAATATACGGGAAGTTTCTCGGTTACCCGCTTTAATTGCTGTGGCGAGCATTCTTTTAGTCCTTGTTTACCTAGCTTACCTTCGCGGAGAGGTGAAAGCACAATCAGCTCCGACGATGCAGGATATACAGCAAAGCATCAGTACTGCCCAGACGACGCTTGATAGCGCCGAGGCACAACTTACCAATCTCGAGAACCAAGTCACTGTCGCAGCAGAACAGCTGGTGACTACGGTAGTCAAACAGGGGCTCAGTGCTACCGGAGTAAATGCTACGCAATTGGCTAACGCTTCGAATCTCACTACTGCTGCCGTTATGGACATGGTGACACCGGCCATTGATCAGGCGATCGTTGCAGGCACAGTTTCGCTGTCACAGGCGGCCAATATCGGTACGCTGAGTGAGAATTTACAAGGTCTCGTCACGCAGGCCGTAGAGAGTTCCGTCTTGTCTGGAGCAACGCAACTGACGCAGATCACGAACATTTCTTTGTTGAGTACGAACCAACTCCAGGATGTCGTCAATCAGGCGCTGAGCGGGGTAATGGCAAGCGGGGTGAGTTTAACGGCGACAGAGCAAAACCGGATTCTCTCGCAGGCGATGTCATCGATCCAGGGGATCACTGGTACAGTGTCGCTGAGTACTATTGAGAATCAAATTGCCTCGCAGATCATTTCAGTGACCGGAGCGGGGACGATCTCGTCGCTCGTCGGAAGCATGGGGGCTCAGGTCACAAATCTCTTTACGACAAATGTTGAGCAGATACTTACCACACAAGCATTGTCCTCATTGCAGGCGCTCACCGGAACGATCGATCTGAACAATCTTTCGAATACCATTGCTTCGCAGATCACCGGAATTACGGGAGGTCAACTTTCATCCGTACTGAGTTCGGTAACTTCCGGAGATATGTCCGGTCTTTTCACTGAAGCAGTGAAGGATTCGGTTCTCAGCCAGGCGGTTTCCGAGATAACGGGGATAAGTGGCATTGTCAGCGCCACCAGTATTGAAAATGCTCTTGCAAGCGGAGTACTTTCTGCAACGGGCATGGGGTCGCTCTCGGCTATTACCAACTCTATTACCTCTATCAATGCCGACACCATTACCAGCCTTATTAGTAATTCTATCGCAGACAATGTTTTGAGCAGGTTAGGCGGACTCACCACGCTTTCTGTGGCAAATATTGAAAATCTTATCGGTACGCAGATCATTGGCCTCACGGGTTCGGGTGTACTGGGTACGATCACCGGAACGATCAATAATAACATTGTTTCAACGATCGGAAATATTGTGGGTATTTCTGATCAGCTTGGAGCTTTATCGGGCTCGCTTGCGGATGCACTCGGTTCATTAAGCGGTCTTTCCGGTGATCTTGCGTCCCTTACCGACATACTCAATGGCGGCACGCTTACTGAAGCGCTCTTTTCGGCGACCAATATTCAATCACTTGCGTCAGGTGTTCTGGGGGATCTTTCCGGGTCGATCGCTTCGTCCATAGGGTCGGTATCTTCCATTTCGTCGCTCATATCTTCGACGGGTATTATTTCGTCGACCGATCTCACCAGTCTTACGTCGTCATTCTCGTCGATTACTGGCGGATTATCGGGTGTAACGGGAGATATAACCGGCATTCTGAGCGGATCTTCGGGTCTCACAAGCACCATTTTAAGTCCCACAAGTTTCATTTCGGCTGGCGGACCGCCTTTCGGCGGCATGGTGACTTCGGTGATATATTGCAGCTGTAGCGGTAATTATCGTCTCGATGTTTCTCCTCCGGTGGGCGGCGTATTCATGTATCAACCGGGCGCAACGATCGTTTATTCGTTTTACCGGATTCCTGTTGCAGGAGTATGGCTACTTGGTCTCTATGGAAGTCCGGTCGCGTGCATGGTTCCTTCCGGAAAAGGATGTGCGACGCTGGGTGCATTCCCAATGATCACGATGACAGGGACGTCGATGTAAGGCGCTCGGCATTGCTTTTTGAGTGCACGGATAAAAATCTGCTGATTTTTTCCTCAAGACTCGCGCCGGCGCGCTCCGTAGCCACTCAAAAAGCAATTCCTCACTCAGAGAAAAATGCGAAACATTTCTTACTCCCCTCACCATTTTCCTTGTAGTATTTTGAGTTAAAGGAAAATCCATCAGGCTGAATTCGTGGCTTAATAGTAAATTTGTGAGGCTAATATCATGATAAGGTGGCTCTATTAAGAGCTAGTTGAGTAAATAATTATGACGCAATTTAAAAAAACA
>MHLP01000037.1 GCA_001821435.1 Candidatus Lloydbacteria bacterium RIFCSPLOWO2_01_FULL_50_20
AATTGCGTCATAATTATTTACTCAACTAGCTCTTAATAGAGCCACCTTATCATGATATTAGCCTCACAAATTTACTATTAAGCCGAGGATGCTTGAAGAGACAGTCAAGGAGTTGGCAATTGAAAAAGACCGCCGCGGAAAAACCAAAGAAGATCTGGAGCGACTGCTCTATCTTGAAAGCGATCCTGAATCCCTCGCGGAAAGGATATGAGGTAAAAATAAAGAATCCCGAAGTGACTTTTCTTGGCGTGAGCAATCAGCCAGACTATGCCACGGTGTTTCTCACTTTTTATCCCGCGATGCGGGTGATCGAACTTCGGTCGCTTAAGCTCTATTTCCATCAGTTCAGGGATATGATCGTTTCGTACGAACGGCTGATCAACATCATCTACGACGATCTTATGAAGGTCTACGAGCCGGAGCGTTTGCGTGTCGTTATGACATTTGCGGCGCGTGGAGGCATCAGCTCCAAGCTGACCATCGATTCTGACTGGAAAGTTCGCGGCGGAAAGGAAAGGTTCAAAGACTGGTTCGGGCAGCCCGAGGAGTGGTAAAAGGGGCACTGAGGCCAAACTGCAACATGGTAAACAGCGTCATCAGCGCTGTTTTTTTGTTAACCGGCATTCTCGGCATGTTTCTGTAGTTATAGTTATCCACAGAGGGTTTAGCGTTGGGCTTGTGGGTTTTCTATTTATTTTCTATAATGTAAAAAATAGATTAGAAATTAAATAGTTCCTTTATTCACACCATGATGCTCACGAAAAAACAAAAAGAGGTGCTCGACTTTGTGCGTGCATACACGACAAAGCACGAGTTCGCGCCCTCGCTTGAGGAGATACGCAAGCATTTCAAGCTCGCCTCAGTCTCGACTGCGCATCATTACATGAAGAAGCTTGAAGAGGGAAAATATCTGACGCGCGAGGCCAATCAGCCGCGCGCAGTTTCACTGCAGCCCTTCGATTTTTCCATGTCGCTGTCGGGAACATTCTCGGGTTTTGAATTCCTCTCGATCCCTCTCGTTGATTCCGCCAATTGCGGCCCCGCGTCACTGCTTGCCGAAGAGAATATCGAAGGGTATCTCACCGTGAAGCGCGATCTTGTTCCGCGCAAAAGCGGCATCTTCGCACTCCGTGCGTCGGGTAATTCGCTCAATCGCGCGAAGGTGCGCACGGGGAATACCGAGAAGAGTATCGAGAACGGCGATCTTGTCCTTATTGATTCCGAAGACCGCAACATCAAAGACGGCGATTATGTGCTTTCCATCATTGGCGGTGCCGCGAATCTCAAGAAGTACAAATTCGACCGCAAACAGCATCAGATCATGCTCCTTTCCGAATCTACCGAGGATTTCAAGCCTATCATCATCCTTCCCGGCGACGATTTCGCTATCAACGGGAAAGTAGTCGCTGTTATCAAAAGGGGGTAAACATTCAGATTTTTGCGCACTACTCGTCCTTCCCTCAACAAGTCGAGTCACCGTAGATTACTACGGCTTCTCGACATTACCTCAGTCCAGGACTTCGCATTGCATCAAAAATCTGAATGTTTAGAGACACTAACTAGTGGTAGCTAAAATAGAATGAAAACTATTCTCCATATGGATGGCGACGCATTTTTTGTCGGCGTTGAAGTTGCTAAGGAGCACAAACTCAAAGGTCTTCCGGTTGTGACCGGAGAAGAACGCGGCATTGTTTCCGCTTTATCCTATGAGGCAAAGGCGCTCGGCATCGTTCGGGGACTGCCCATATTCAGGGTGAAAAGAGATTTTCCGAATGTCATTGTTCTGCCCGGCGACTACGCATCGTACGCGCGCTATTCGACGATGATGTTCGATATCGTGCGCAGGTACGTGGACGACGTCGAGGAATACAGTATCGACGAATGTTTTGCCGATCTCACCGGACTTGAGCCTCCGCTCAAAATGACCTACCGACAAATTGCCGAGCGGATCAAGCGAGAGGTCAATGAGGGGCTAGGGCTCTCGGTCACGATAGGTGTCGCGCCGACGAAGGTGCTCGCAAAGGTTGCGTCAAAATGGGTCAAACCGAACGGGCTCACCGTTATCGAGCGTTCCACTGCTCCCGATTTCCTCGCCAAGACTTCCATTGAGAAGATCTGGGGTATCGGTCCGAGAACGTCGGAGAAATTAAAAAAGAAGGGGATACAGACGGCGCAGGATTTCGCGCTTAAAGATCTTGGATGGGTAAAAAGAGAATTCTCTAAACCCTATGAAGTGCTATGGCTGGAATTGAACGGCACCTCGGTCATGGAGATCGACCCGATGCCGAAGACGGCATATTCGTCCATTCAAAAAACGCGGACATTCCATCCGGCAACGAACGACAAGACTTTTCTTCGCGCGCAGTTTTCGAAACACATCGAGGACGCCTGCGCGAAGGCGAGGCACTACGCGCTCAGGCCCAAAAAGCTCTCCATTTTTTTGAAGACACGAGATTTCCGCTACCATGTGACGTCCGTGGCGCTCTCACCGCCGACCAACGCACCCGAAGTCTTGATCGAGCTCGCACATCGCGGGATGAAGACTATTCACAGGGAAGGTGTGCTCTACCGAACTGCGGGGGTGACGCTCTCTGATCTTGTTCCCGATGCCTTGATGCAAGAGGATCTTTTCGGTGAAACGGCGAGGTCTGAAAAGCTTGGACGCCTGCATAAAAACATCGACCGACTGGAGGAAAAGCTCGGCAAACGCATCGTCTATCTCGCGTCAACGTATCAAGCGCTTAAGCAGAAAAAGGTCGGAACGGATACTGATGATCTGGATCGCGATCTATTGTTTCTTTGATCGACTTTATACGTAAAAACGTTAGGGGAAAGGTTAGGAACTCTTTTTCCGCATAGTGTAGAATCTATAAGCAATGAGCACAATGCTTATCACGACAAAAAGGAGTGAGACGAGAAACGCAATGCGGCCCTTATCGGTCGGGAACAACCAATCACCGCTATAATCTGGCGCAAGAAAAATAAGAAGCATGGAGAGCGGTATCCACCACCGTGCAAAACGAAACCATGCACGATATATCTCGTCCTGCATCCAATAGGTAATGAGGGAGAAAAGAAAAAGTGGGAGGGTCGGGAGAAAGACAATCAAAACATCATAGAGAGTATCCATGCATCTTCCGTATTCAACGCTACCACATAAACGAAATGTCCCAATTTGATCTAGAATAAATAAAACTACTGTCACAAACCCGGAAATCCATAGCACGTTTTTTTTTGTGACCAACTTTTCCATCATGTATATTAGTATACCAAAGTTTCGCATTCTACCGCACCCACACCACCACTGAATAAGTTGCCCCGTCATCCAGCTTCGCGGAAATACGATACCAATACCCCGCAAGCAGTCCCTTTGTGCTCCAATCATAGATATATTGCTGGTCAGCGGTGTCCCAGCGATATGTGGTACCGTTTGTCGAAGTGTTTATTGAGGCAACTTCGTTTGTGCTGGCGTTCATGGGAGACACTTGTTCGGGTGGCAGCCAGAGTGGCACCGCAGAGGCCTGTACTAAATTTCCACCCGCATCCTTGAGTTGAAACCTTACTGGTATTGTACTTCCGCCCTTGAAAACTGAAGATGTCAGCCCCGGCCACACGCTCGTATCATTGATTGGCTGAAGGAAGCCAGAGAAGAGGTAGCTGGGAGGTCGAGGAATAGTGACGGTGTCATTGAGTTTTGGTGCAAGGGTGATATCTGTTGTGCCATCACCGTCTTCGTCAATGAACATTGAGGAAATAGTGGCAATGTCGGATGTGATATTAAGTACCACGCTTGTTGTCGGCATTGTTGGTACGTCTTTCCATGTTGTACTTGCAATGAGCGTGTCTCCCGCGAGCTCTTGGGCACTAAAGGTGAATGTTCCAGTCGCGTAACCGTTCATAATAATTTTGCCAACGAGATTGGTGTCAGTGAAGAGATATTTTGCATCACCGACTTCAGTATAGTATGTGCCGGGAATCTGCTCCTCGACTTGCCCTGTCGTTGTCGAGACGCCCGTGTGGCGACCTTTCTCGTCATAGAGATCGAGGGTGAGCGGAGAGTGGAGTGAATATACCAAGCGCATGTCTGTGCTGGTCGGCGTTTCGACGGAGAGGTATGAATATTCGGAAAGCGGTTTTTTGATGTTTGTAAGGAGATCGGAAATAAAGTTATTTAGTCCGTCGACCTCGAGAATCCTTGAATGATCAAAAGAAAAAAATCCTCCGAGAGTATTCACAAAATGATCTCGATTATAAGCTCTCAAGTTCACCCAATAATTTATCGCCCCAGTGGACGTACTCGTCCAGAGCGCACTGGGGATGAGTACTGTCCCATCGCCATCAATTGTGAAATTCATCCCCGTTTCAAATGAGGTGCTCGGGGGTAGGCATCCGGCACCAGGGAGACAGAATTGGCTGGTTTTTTGCGTGTAATTAATTCCACTAACTGTCTTAGGCACCCCCCAGCCGGCAATTTGGATCAGCTTGACACCCGGAGGAGGTGCCCAGCTATCAAGGTTGGTGTGAAGCACTTCGGCATCGGAAAACAGCCCATCGTTTAATTGGATCGGCCTTGCGATATCTGTGCTTTGTGAATCTGCGCGCCCATAGCTATCAGTGAGAAAGGCGCGAAGCGTGATTTCCGAATTAATGTTCTCACCATAGCGTGTCGCCCAGTCAGAAAGAGTCGCTGGATCAAACGTGACAACTGGAGTGCGTACATCATTAAAATATCCCGCAGACGGCAGAAGGTGATAGAGCATGGGCGACGTACTCGCAAAAGTACGTGCAACTGAATTTAAGGTGATAAGTCCAAAGAGGTGATCTTGATCGTAGCCATGGAGTGAAGCTGCAATTGCTGCAGGTGTTCCTACTTGTGGTACTGCAACAAAGATCATTTTGTCGATTAATTTCGGTGCATCGGCCCCGAGAAGCTGAGTGAGTTTCTTTGCTACTAATCCGCCGTTCGAATGCGCGACGATTGTCACCCTCCCTGTTTTTGATGTTGCTGCAAGGCGGCGAAGTTCCTGAATAATATATGGCGACGATGTTGCCTTATTATATGAAATATTGCCATTTTCTTTTTTTCCGCTCGAAAGAATATCAGACAATGAGAGCCGCCAGTCATACGGCACAGCTTCCCAGTCATTAATGATATGCTCTGATTTCAGGTTATCCATTCTCGTACTAAAGGACTTATAGATATTTGATCCCGTCACGTTTATCTCACCGATCACATCACGGGTGTAAATATCGAACGCCGCCGTACTTTTTCCGTTTGCATCGAGATATAACTTGCGCACGTCGTCGTTTCGGTTGGGTTCCCAGAGTTGGTTCTCGCAGTTAATGAACCAACAGTTGGGATCGTCATATGCATACAACCTCGATGCTTCGATGCCCGGCAAAAACAGTACATTGGAGACGCAGAGGTCGGGGCCTTCCGTTGCGAGGGGGTTACAGCTGGTAAAGTTGCCGAAGTCCACATTATCCGAAACGCGGTCACCGGTGCCTCCCGGGTTCGAGGGATGTGTCGGGCCGGATGGATCGCCCCAATAATTGTCCGTTGCGTCGATAGAAATTGCTGAACCATTGTAGAGGCCGTATGAGGGATTATCGTGAATGCCCGAGCGATGAATAGCGAATGTTCCATTGCTGATCCATATGCCGTAGAGAGTGCTTGACGCGATCTCGGAATCAACGACCGTTGCTCTACCTCCGAGCTGGAGCAGGCCAAAGTTGCCGCTGCGCGCGAGCTCTACACGATCGAGTGTGAGCGTGCCGCCGTTATTCTTGATCGCTGAGAGCCAGTCATATCCGCCGTAGAGGATACGCGCATTCTCGATGCGACCGGTCGAGCCTGGATTGAAGACGATGCTCCTCCATTCGCCGGCATGGGGAAGAGTTGCATCACCGTCGCCGTTGGTATCTCCGCCTAACGAATCATCGGTGATAGAAGTTATGACGACCTCGTCGGTGGAAGTACTTGAGCCGACATTTAATATTCCATCAACGGGAATGATCACGTCCGGACGCATCTTTATGATCGCACCGGGAAGTATATTCAATGTAAAACCGTAAGGCACGGTGAGGTATCGGGGAACATAGGGAAGGCCATCACCGGGAAGAACGAGATCCTCTTCAAGTGAGAGTCCGAGGGAGATCGCTCCTTCTCCGGTATTTCCGCCATGACTCATAAAGTGTATTGAGGAACCGTCGACGGCAATAGCCTTGCGAGAAGAGATATGCGCGAACGTATTATTGCCAACTACAAATGTTGCCCCAGTAGAAACCGAGATTCCTTCCGTGAGCGTGTTGAAGTTCGAATCCATAACGGTAAGCGTACTATGATGAGCGGTAACGCCATTTCTTCCAAAGTTTGCAAAAGTGGAGTTGGTGATCGCGGCAGAGCCGGCAACTTGAGTAAGCCCATCATTTCCGCCCCATGATAATGTCACATGATCAAGCGTGAGCGTGCCGCCGTTATTGGTTATAAGCGGGTTCATATAGGATCCTCCAGACCACGGGTTGTATGGCGACGCGCCGCCATACCGAATAACCGTATTCGTGACGGTGCCCATTGACCACGAGTTAAAGACCATCGTGTTCCAGTCACCAGTCTGTGGTGCGCTGGTGGAACCATCACCATTCGTATCACCACCGGCAGAGTCATCTTTTAGAGAAGTAATGATCACCGGTTCATTGTCCGCTCGTCCGATGATGAGCGTGCCGTCAACGGTGAACGGGTTACTCATTTCCGCCGCCTTCACGATAGCGCCCGGTTCTATGGTAAGTGAGGAGCCTAATGGAATAGAAACACCGCTGGTCACGTACGGCCCGTTTGCTTTCGTCCACGTTATATCGCCCGCGATCGTACCGGAGAATGAGGTATCCGCTTGGGCGATGTTCCACGCAAAAAAAGCTAAAAAGACGGCTATAATAAACGATAATCTTGTTCTGTGGATATTCATCTGGAATTCATGAAAAAAGTGATATAATAGACGCTTGGTAGTGTATGGGTATAGGGAAGTAAGACCGAAAATCGTTATTTTTCCTAAAACTACGCAGAATAGCGGGAAACGCAAGGAACTTGCGCTTTTTGTTAAAGCATGGTAACATGTTAACCATATTGTAGGTTGTAGGCGTGTTTTGGTTTTATCACTCCATTCGTTAATTTATAAATAAATTTATTTTATGTTCAAAAAAAGTATATTCGTTTCCGTGCTTGCGTTACTTTTTGTTTCAGGAACGTCCGTCGCCGTTGTGTATGCGAATGCTCATGACAAGGAGGATCGCGTCCCCGGACAATATATCGTCGTGCTCAAGGATTCGGTCGTTGATTCCGATCTCGTGGGCGACGCGCTCGTCGAGAAGCATAAAGGTCAGAAACTGTTTACCTACAACAAAGCGGTCAAGGGATTCGCGGCGGTGCTTCCCGATGCTGAGGTTGTCGAACTCAAGAAAGATCCTCGCGTGCTCTTCGTGAGCGAAGACAGAAAAGTGGAGATAGTTGCGCGTCCCAGTGACGTGACCGTTATGGCACAATCGCTCCCGACGGGTGTTAATCGCATCAATGCCGAGAACAAACTCAACAAAGGTGCAGGCGTTCATGTCGCGGTCATTGATACGGGCATAGATCTTAAGCACCAGGATCTCAATGCAAACATCGCAGGAGGAAAGAATTGTTCCACCGGCAGAAGTTATACCGACGGCAATGGTCACGGGACGCATGTCGCTGGAACGATCGCTGCGCTCAAGAATGACCGAGGAGTTGTCGGCGTTGCGCCGGAAGCGAAACTCTGGTCTGTGCGCGTGCTCAATAATTCCGGCTCCGGAACATGGTCTTCCGTCATCTGCGGCGTCGATTTCGTCACCTCGAAGGCTCCTGCAAACGGCGGACCGATCACTGTGGCGAACATGAGCTTGGGCGGAGGAGGTGCGAGCGACAACGCTTGCGGAAAGGACAACAATGACGCATTGCATTATGCCATCTGCCGTTCGCGCGATGCGGGCGTGACCTATGTCGTTGCGGCGGGGAATGAAGGAGTTGATACCGCGCTGTCTGTTCCGGCGGCATACGATGATGCAGTTATCACGGTTTCCGCGCTTGCCGATTCGGACGGAGTGGCGGGAGGAGCCGGAAGTGCGACTTCGTACGGTGCCGACGATACGTTCGCTTCATTCAGCAATTTTGGAAGCGCAGTGGATATTGCGGCTCCTGGCGTGAAGATCTACTCGACATGGAAGGGCGGCGGTTATGCGACGCTGAACGGCACAAGCATGGCGACGCCGCATGTTGCGGGAGCTGCTGCGCTCTATATTGCGGCACATCCCGGAGCGACATGGACAGCCGTGCGCGACGCACTTGTTGCAGCCGGAGAGGCGCTTGGCGACGGACACACCGACCCGTCGGGACTTCATCCTGAAGTTCTCGTTCGCGCTGATACGCTCTAATATTTTTTCCATCACAAAAGAAAGACCGCCGGAATACAGGCGGTCTTTCTTTTGCGCGGAAAAATTTGCTGTATAATGAATTTCAGTATGGCAAAACAGATACACATTCTGCTCGTTGATGATGATGTTGAAATTTTACGCCTCTACAGCGCCCAGCTTGCGGCGGCGGGATTCGAAGTGCTTCAGGCGCATGACGGCAACGAAGGACGCGAGATGGCGCGGCGGTTCCAGCCCGACCTCATTTTGCTTGATGTGCGCATGCCAGTCATGGATGGATATAAAACGCTCATTTACATGAAGCACGAAGATGTCACAAAAAAGATTCCCGTCCTTTTTCTCACTAACGAAGATTTCAGCATTGAGGCGCAGAAGGCCGCGATAGAAATAGGCGCGGAAGGCTATGTCCCGAAGAGCGGACTGCGCGAAGATCTACTCAAAAAGGTGAACGAGATATTGGTGAAATACGGCCACGAAATACCCAAAGGTCCGGTCGGAGAAGAGGGCGGGTACGGCAAACAATAATTAGAGAGAATAGGCTGACAAGAGCTCAAAGCCCCAGCGTCTCTTGTTTATATTCGGAGAAAGCGCCGTAGCGGTAGTACGCTGCGCGATCAGTGGATTCCAGTTCATCGCCGATCAGGACTATGAGCTCCTTGGTGCTTAAGATGGTTTTTCGAGAGGCCAGTATCTTTTGCTCGATCTGTTTCAGCAGTTCTTGTGCCTCTGCGGCGGCATCGCCGCGATCTCGTGTTCTTCCGTCCGCTCCTTTTCCGCCCGCGCAGGCTTCGAAGATCGATGCGAAAATTTTATGCGGCGCGTAACGGGTATGTTTTCCGCTCTTCTTCTTGATGATGAGAAAATCGAGGCTCGGTGTTTCGTAGGTCGAGAAAACCTTTTTACAAGAGAGGCATGTTCTCCTGCGCCAGATCGATGCCCCGCCCTTCGTTGTACGAGTATTTGTTACTTCGGTCTTTCCGCGTTTACAGAATGGGCATTTCATGCGCCCATCTTGTCATAAATAGGTGTGGATAAGCAAATATGTGTATGCTCTATAGCAATAGCATCGGACGAACCGTTTTAGCTACAGTGGCATCGGTTCGTTCTTTGAAAGGGAGCATCATGGGCCACAAATTTGTGCCGATCACCGAGTCATTGTTCCAGAAGTATTTTGAGGGAAATGATGACCATGCGTACATCGCGGAAAAAGATATGCCGAGGAAATTCAAAAGGACCATCGAGGAGATCGCGCGAAAGAACGGCGGGCTTTTCGTGAGTGAAACATTCATCATCACTGAACGGCTTTCACCGCTGGCAATACGGGCAGTCGAACGTATCGCGAAAAGAGCGGGATACTCGGCGGAATGCAAAAATATCGGCAAGCAATTGCGCTACCCCCCACTCAGATTTTGGCGGTCACTATTCGACGGATTTTTATGAGATACTCCAATATACGGAGGTCCGCGTCACTTTGCCTCAACGGGCTCAAAGGAGAAAAACATGAATATCACCAAGTTAGTGCTTACCGGCGGGCCATGTGCGGGGAAAACAACCGCACTAGAGTTCCTCGCCGACCGATTGCGGGCGAGCGGATATTATCCGCTTATTGTTCACGAGGCTGCGACGGCGGTCCTTTCGACGGGACTGACTTACCTGGATGCGAACGGTGACTGGTTTCCGTTCCAGCGCGCTGTGATTCAGCAGATCATTTCCAGCGAGGACATACTCGAGCAAACGCTTCGGCGCCTGTCTTATGCACGGCCGATACTCATCTGCGATCGCGGGATTATGGACTCGAAAGCGTATATGACCGCTTCACAGTTCCAGAGAGTTATCGAGGCGTGCGGATTGAGGCATCCTGCGAAGATCCGCAACGGGCGTTATGATGCGGTGATCCATATGCGGAGCACTGCCATTGGTGCCGAGGAATTCTATTCTTCAAAAACCAATGTGCACCGTCGGGAAACTATCGCGGAAGCGACTGTGGCTGACGAACGGACGCTTGCGGTGTGGCTCGGCCATCAACACCTCGCGGTCGTCGGGAATACGTACGGCGATTTTGCGGGAAAGCTCGAGGCGGTGTGGAAAAGCGCCTGCCGTTTGCTCGGCATACCGAAACCGCGCGAGATCGAGAAGAAGTTTCTCGTCGAGCCGGTCGATTTCACAGCTCTCGGCATCCCTCATGAAACGGTGGATATCGAACAATATTATCTGGAACTGCCGGATCAAGAGAAGGAGGTGATCGCCCGTATCCGCTCATGGGGGAAAAATGGTGCGGAAACGCATACCTTCACGCAAAAGCGGACGATCGTACCTGGCGAGGTCGAAGAGATCGAAGAACATATTTCCGAAATGGTGTTCGCGCAGTATACGAAATATCAGAAGCGGGGAACGATACCTCTTTGTAAGCGCCGTACGTGTTTCGTCTATAATGACCAGTATTTCATGTACGACGAATTCCTTACCGGCCGGCCGGGGCTCATGCTTCTCGAAATAGAATTGGAAAGTCAGGAGAGCAATGTCACCCTTCCGCCGTTTGTTCGTGTTCGCAAAGATGTTACCCTGAAAAGAGAATACTCAAACAGCATGATCGCCGTCTCGGCATGATGTCTTTTCCCAAAAAGCGCCCCAAGCGGCGCTTTTTTCATTTTAGGTTTCACGCTACAATGTTTATATACGTAAGCGAATGATGCGGTCTTCGGCAGATATATCGCGGCAGAGATCTTAGAACCTATCTCAAAATAAACCGCTTAAAACATGATCCACCACGAACGACGCTTGGCGAACAGCAGATTGAAATTTCGGCTACAAAGTCGTAAAACCTCGGTCGTCGTAGCTTTGGCTACGCCTCCTTCAGTTTTTCGACTTTTCGCTTCGAAATTTCTACCTTCTGTTCAGCCATTTATTTTGAGATAGGTTCTATGAAAAAGAAAGCACTCATTAAACGGCTGCATGAGATAGGCGTCATTATGAACAAGCCGGTACTGCTCAGGTCCGGCATAACTGCTGATTTTTACTGCGATATCAAAAAAGCCTACGGATACTCCGACGTTCTCAATGCCTTTGTCGATGAGATCGGAAAAAAGATCGATGACAGTATCACTGCGATCACCGGATCGGGATACGGCGGATTGCCGCTCGCCGCGGTGTTGTCCCTCCGGTTCAACAAGCACTTTGTCGCCGTGCGGGATAATATCAAGAAACACGGACGCAAGGAACGCTTCGACGGGTATACTCCGACGCCCAGAGACCGCGTGCTTATCGTTGATGACGTGCTCACGACCGGAAGCAGTGTCTGCGAGACCATTGCGGCGCTCAAGAAAACCGGGGCAACAATCGCGGAAGTGATCGTGCTTGTCAAAAGAGGGGAAGCCGAGCTTCCCGTTCCCACATCATATATTTTGCATATCGACGAATTGCGTGAACATAAAGCGTCGCGCAAGAAGCAATAACAGCGAATTTTGCTCTGTGTGCGCGCCACGCTTGTTGCGCTTGATACTTTTTTGTTACCTTTTCACTTATCCACTGTTCAATTTTGGTTTTCTATTCACAAGTATATAATAGAGGGTAGATTTCGGAAAGGGAATCGGAGGGTTCCCGAAGTGTTGTTTTTTACCACGGCTAGCGAGGAGCGCGTGCAAAATGCTGATTTTACACAGTGTCCGAGCGACGACGTGGACAAAGGTGAATGCCGCGCGGCTCTGCCCCAGGGACCTTTACTCACAATGCTTGTTTGCGCGTTTATTATTTTTTTAATAAATAACATGAATTTATTGAAGGCCCGTTTGCATGTGTTCGCCGCGATAGCCACTGTTGCTTCCGCGTTCTTTTTATTTTTTACTACTGCACCGCTCGCGTATGCAGTGGATGAGTTTTCCGTCATTCCGTCGACCGCCGCTACGGATAACCTCATTGGCGCGACAAACGCTCAGTGGGTTTTTACTGCGACGACGACTGCTGAGATCGCGACAAGCTCGGTCATTCAGCTGATTTTTCCCAATATTTCTCAGGGGGCTGTGCCTTTTAGCATAACCGGAGCCTCGGTTCTCGCTACGTCATCAGACATGGTCGGCGTTTTTGATCTTTATACAACACCCACAGGAGCCGTCTCAGGAGTGGTGGCCGCACAAAGCCAGTTAGGTCCGGTTGTCTACGGTTACGCGACGTCGACCATTCCCGCCGGAACAATGTTTTCCGTTACGTTAACGGGCATCACGAACGCTACCGGTCAGCTCTCAGTGCTGCAGAATCTCGCATGGATGGTCTATGCTGGGACGCCGGCTGATCCGGGACAACCTGAAAGTACGTTATCCTCGACGGCCTTTAATGCCGCAAACCAGACAGCGTCGCGCGGGCTTATACGGGGAGGAGGGGCATTAGTATCTGATGTCAGTTCAGCTATTTCAGCGACATCGTACGCCACCAGCACCGCTACTTCGATCACCCTGGCGATCAAAACGACAACGGAGATCCCTATTGGTGGAAAGATAGGAATTAACCTGCCTTCTGAATACAGTTTGATGAACGCCACCGTGACTGACACGGAAATTATTAACGGCGGTTCTGCGACGGTGGTCAATGGCGCCATAGCCACATCGACGGGACAAGGAGTGAATAGGGTGATCCTGACGACAAGCGGTGACGTTGTGAGCGCGGGCGATATACTTACCGTAACGATAAACGGGTTAACGAATCCCGCGACTGCCGGTGTGTATCGGCCATTCTCGATCTTCACCATGAAAGCGAATAGCGGTCTCCTTGACGGGTCATATTTTGGTTTTGAGCCAGCAGATTTTGGCAGCGGAGCTCCGCCGCCGCAGGACACCCTTCATGTCGGCGGGTTAAATACGATCATTATCCAGGTGCGCAAGCAAAGCGGCGGGAGTACCGTCGCACTGACGGGAAATGAATTGACCTCGGTGAAAGTCGGCGCAGGTTGTCCCGATAAACAATTCTTTATCGGAGAGCGCTGGCTTGATGCGAGTTCAAACGCCCAGTATGACAATGCGCTCGACTGCAATTACATGCTCGGTGTGAGTCCGTTCGATGCAAGTGATCAAAGTTTTTACAATAATTTTCTTCCGCCCGGCTTTAAGAGTCTGAATGTCGTGTCATCGGGTAGTACCGGAGCTATAGCAACAACAACGCTGGTATTCGGCGTCCCGAATTCGACGACAACCTTGAAGCTGACCGGCGGCGTTGCGGGGCAAACCGCTTTCATTCAGGCGTTCAGCTCGGAGAATGAATCGTATACGGAAGTCTTTACCGACACGACGTATGCGACGCCGGGTTTTGACGGCAGCGGTAATGGTTACGCACGGGTGCTTATCGATAGCGGCAAGGATTGGAGCTTCAACGTGATGGGCGGAGTTTTTGGTTCCGGAGCTAATTTTTCGAACGGCGCAGGGGCGAAACTGTGGCCGCCGGTCATTCCGTCCATTCGTCTCACCGCCGCAAGCACATCGAATCTCGGTACATTCCCTTATGTGGTCGCCGATAAGAACCTTGTAGTGACCCTCTCAAAAAGCGGAGCATCGGGCAATGTCGATAATGCGTGCGTTGGAGTGATGAGAAGCGGCGGCGGCATATTCATGGGACCACAGGATATGGTCTGCCAGACGAATTATGACAGTGACGGTAACAGCTCGCTTGATTCTTACCGCTTTAAAGTTCCCGCCGGTACGATCACCATACAGATCGATCGCGGAGGTTTTGGTGCGCCGCTCAGTTATCCGGTCGGCATAACGAATGCGACAACGACAAAAACGATCGCCTTAAGTTCGCCGACTTCATACATCGTTGTGAACGTAGAGACGAGCGGTGGCACGGCCATTAACGGAGCTCCGGTGTTTGCCTACGGCTCCAGTGGCTTTGGTAACGGCATGACGAGCACGACAGGATCAACGACTCTTTATGTCTCTCCAGGAACGTATACTGTCGAAGGTTTCGCGCCGGCGTTCGGGCCGCTTACCGCTCAAACAGCGACAGTAAGCGAAGGCTCGAATCCTTCCGTGACCTTTACGGTAAACACTGCAAATCTCAAGACTATTTCGGGAAGGGTCACGCAGGGCGGAAGCGGTGTCGCCGGCATCAAGATCGGAGCCCATGGAACCGGAAATACGACGGGAGGTAACGGAACGGAAACGGATGCGGATGGATACTATACGCTTTATGTGCCTACGGGGACGTACGAGATCGGCGGGTGGTCTGCGGACATCGGCGGACTTTCGCCGCTCACCGCAGATGTCTCATCATCAAACGCAACCGGTAAGAATTGGTCGCTCAGCGCACAGGGAACACTGCATATCGAAATACAAAATTCATCGAACATTAGTCCGCTCTTTGCCGGAGCATTTGATGCAACTACCGGGCGCGGTAATGGTACCGATTCATGGTCGGCAAGCTCTACTTCAAAAGTAGCGAACATTACGCTTCCTGCCGGTACATACGATGTACATGCGGGATCTCCTTCTCTCGGCGAATTTGGAAGTCAGGCCGATGTGGAGATCACAGCGGAAGAAACAATCAATGTGATATTTAACGCATCGGCGAGCGTTACCTTGGTCACGCTTTCTGGATCGGTGACCGCAAGTGCGGTCGGGGTCGCTGATGTGAACGTTTGGGCAAGCCGCGTGAACGGTCCGGGATTCTTTTCGACGCAGACAGATGAGAACGGTGATTATTCTTTGCAGGTGCCCGATGGAATAACTTACCGGGTAGGAGCGAGATCACTGGCGTATATCACCGTTGAAGGCGATACGAATGTGGTGGTATCAGGAAACGCGACGCGAGATTTCACCTTATCTACCGCAGCGAATACGATCACCGGTACCGTAAAGAATTCCGAAGGAACAGGGATCGCGAATGGCTGGGTCATGGCATTCAAGACGAACGGTAACGCCAGTTCGACACAGACCGGCGCTCCGACCGATGCTTCAGGAAATTACTCGCTCAACGTCGATGCGAACTCGACGTGGGATATTGTCGCTGAAGGTCCGTGTTACCTTCGTTCAACAGCAATATCAGCGTCGGCTGATGATACCGGTAAAAATATCACACTTGCCGCGCGAAGCGGCTGCACCGCGCCGACACCAGAGATCCACGCGATTACCGATTCTTCCGGCGGCCAGATCTCGCAAAGCAATATGACATTGAGCATTCCCGCCAACGCATTGGGCACATCGCAAAGTTCTGTGAGCGTATCGGTGTCTGACGCCTCGAACGCTGTCGCCTCAGCCAACGCGACGCCGCTCGATGACTCAGTGAAGACGATCACTGCATCAGATTCTTCCGGGCAATCGATCACGACGCTCAATAACAATGCTTCATTGATCCTTGAATATGACCCCGCAGAATTACCGAACGGTTTCGATGAATCGACCCTTCAGCTGGCGTACTTTGATTCAACTACAGCTCAGTGGGAGCCGGTCGCCGCAACCGTTGATACGACGAACAATACCCTTACGGCGCAGATAAGCCACTTCACTGATTACGGACCGATCTTGCCCGGTGTTCCGGATGCGCCAACTGGACTTGCGACAGCCTCGATTTCGGCATCACAGATCAATTTATCGTGGACCGCCTCTCCGACTGCCGATACCTATGTGATCTATCGTAGTTTGACCGATTCCGGCTTTACGACCGCTATAGTATCAGGGATAACTGGAACAACATATTCCAACGACAGCGGACTTTCTGCGAATACCACCTATTATTACGAGGTCGCAGGTGTCAATGATAATGGCGAAGGTCCAAATTCGAGCTCGGCAAATGCGAAAACACAATCCGGACCATCCGGAGGAAGCGGGGAGAGCAGCGGAAGCAGTGGCGGGTCGATCGTATCTGTCGTCACCACCACGACAACGGCTACAACCGCAACGACGACCGCGACGAGCACGACGGCAACCGCAACCTCTACTCCTGTAACGGTAACGGCGACAACCGCAGCTTTCACGATACCAACGACACCAGAAGCGCGACAGGCGCTTATCACGGAGCTATTGGCACAGATCACTGCATTACGCGCTCAACTTGTTGCATTAGGCGGTGCGGATCCAAGTATCAGTGCATTGCTTAATGCCAATCCAAACGCAAGCTTCAAGCGTGATCTCAAACTCGGTTCAATAGGGGAAGACGTGAGGGCACTCCAGGTTTGGCTCAATGCGCACGGTTTTACAGTGGCAAAAAGCGGACCAGGTTCGCGAGGAAAGGAGACGACCAAATTCGGTTCGCTCACAAAAGCCGCACTCGTCAAATTCCAGTCGGCAAAAGGTATCAAGCCATCAGCAGGATATTTCGGTCCGAAAACCAGAGCATTTTTGGGCGCGAATTCGCAATAATCGGAAAGAGGGTTTAGCAGGAGAATCTGCTCACCAACAATGAGCGGATTTTCTACCCGTGCTGACTTTTACCCCTAAAGCTACCGTATGCACTTTTGCGCATATGGCATGATAACGCTGTTTTCAAGGGCTATTTTTCGGTGTATCTTTAGAGAGTGGGGCACCAAGAACATCAGCACAAAACTGACCCAAAATTTCCTAAGGGTTTTTTATGGGGCGCAAGCACGTCTGCATACCAGGTAGAAGGAGGGATCGAAAATAATGACTGGGCCAAAGCGGCGCGTGAAGGAAAATTTCCGGTGGCGGGCATATCCTGCGACCAATATCACCGATACGAAGAGGATTTTGCCATCGCACAATCACTCGGGCACAACGCTCACCGGCTTTCCATCGAGTGGGCGCGCATTGAGCCTAATGAAGGTGAATTCGACGAGAAAGAGATCGAACACTATCGCTTGATCTTAGTATCGCTCCAAAAGCATGGATTAGAGCCGTTTGTGAATCTTTGGCACTACACGGTCCCTATTTGGTTCGCTGAAATGGGCGGCTTTGAGCATCCCGATGCGTCAAAGATCTTTGCCCGTTACATGGCGTATGTCATGACAAGGTTGGGTGGGGAAGCGACGTTCTGGCTGACGCTCAATGAACCGATGGTATTCGCTTCGGCGGCGTATTTGAGGGGCAAGTGGCCGCCGTTCAAGAAGAATTTTTTTAAGTTCATAAAAATTCAATCATGCTTGGTTTCTGCACATAACTTAGCTTACGAAATGACGAAAAAGATCTCCCCGCATACGCAGATCGGCATCGCCAAAAACAATATCTATTTCGCGTCAGACGGAAGGTGGTGGAACGATCTGGCGAAGCTTTTTATGGATTGGTTCTGGAACGAACGGTTCCTGAATGCTATCGATGCGCATCAGGATTTCATCGGATTGAATCATTATTTTTACCAAAAATTCGGGAAAAAAGAAAAACTTCCACAATCGGACCGCGGATGGGATATCTTTCCGGAGGCCATTTATCACTGTCTTCTAGAGCTTAAAAGATATCGGAAACCCATTTATGTGTCCGAACACGGCATTGCCGATGAAGCAGACACTCAGCGCGGTGAATTCATAAAAAATTATCTTTGTTATATCAAGAAAGCCATTGATGAAGGGATCGACGTGCGGGGCTATTTCTATTGGTCGCTCATCGATAATTTTGAGCTCGAGGAAGGCTATACTAAAAAATTCGGTCTCGTCACGTTTGATCCGGTAACACAAGCGAGGACGATCCGTCCGTCCGCTTTTACTTATAAAGAGATTATTGAAAACCAATCAGCATGATGAACGGAGATTTTGCGGCAATGTTATCGATAGGATTGGTCGTTTTTGCGCAGCTTCTGAATGCCATAAGCGTACTTATCGATAAGTATGTCGTTACGCATACGACCATTACGCGCCCAAGCGTATATGTTTTTTATGTCGGGATGATCTCGGGAACAGCCTTGCTTTTGCTGCCGTTGGGAATTGTGGGCATGCCTGACGCGACGACGATATGGCTTTCACTCGATATCGGTTTTGTGTTCATTGCCTCGATACTTTTTCTTTATCGGGCGCTTAAACATGCGAATGCGACTGATGTCGTGGTGTGGCTGACGGCTGTTTCGGCGCTTACGTCGTTTATTTTTGGCGTTTTTTTTCTCGACGAACAATTGCCCAGAGCATTTCCTTTCGCCATCGGGCTTTTTGTGCTGGGGATGTTTTTTGTCGGGCATTTTAGATTTTATGCCCGGTCATTTCTTCAGGTGATTGCGGCGGGGTTATTGTTCGGTTTATCCGTCGTGCTTGTGAAGATACTTTTTTCTCACGCTTCTTTTATTGATGGGTTCTTCTGGTCCCGTATGGGAAATATGATCGCCGCGCTTTCTCTCCTCTTTTTTCCATCTGTCCGCAACCACGTCTTCCACATTACGCGAAGCACATCGAAACATGTCGGTGCGCTCATTTTTGTGAACCGCGCGCTGAATGGCATCGCGCTGTTGTGCATACTTTATGCGATCGGCCTCGGCTCCGTTTCGTTGATTAATTCGCTTTCTTCTCTGCAGTTCGTCTTTATTTTCCTGCTCATCTTTGCCTTTGCGAAGTATGTTCCTCAATTATACGAGCATGAGTTCAGGCCGGGGCATATTTTGCATAAGGTAGTCGCAATGTGTTTCATATCCGTCGGTTTCATCGTTTTATTTTTATGAATCCCATTAGCGATCGCGGCTGCGCACGCAGGGTGCAATCTAAAAAATATGGTTGAACTTATAAAAAGTAATTCTCTAGGGCGCAAACAATATCTGTCCGCGTCCTATTGCTAACAGGATGAACAAACTGAAAAAAATGCTCAAGATCCTTGCATGGTGCGCGCTCGCCGTCATTGTGCTCTTCATCCTGCTTTCTTTCGGACGAGATCCGGAACGTATTGCTTACGGAGTTTCGTACAGTAAATTCTATTCGGAGGAACTTGGGCTTCCGTGGAAGGATGTGCTTATTTCCGCGCTGGACGAACTGAAAGTCAAAAAATTACGACTTATGGCATATTGGCCAATGATCGAGCCGGAGCGGGGAACATATGATTTCACTGATCTTGATTTTCAGATGAACGAAACAAGAGCGAGAAACGCCGAAGTCGTTCTTGCGGTGGGAAGGAGGCTGCCTCGGTGGCCGGAATGCCACATTCCCGACTGGGCGAAAGCACTTTCGTGGGAAGAGCAAAAAATAGCGCTTCGCGAGTATATAACGGCTGTCGTGGAACGCTATCGTTCATATGAAAATTTGCTCTATTGGCAGGTCGAAAACGAGCCTTTTCTCACGGTATTCGCATGGGAACACTGCGGAGACCTCGATAAAGATTTTTTGGACGAAGAGATCGCGCTGGTAAAACAGCTTGATCCGGATAGGCCGATCCTTGTGACGGACAGCGGCAATCTCGGTCTTTGGTACGGTGCCTGGAATGCGGGGGACACGTTCGGTACGAGCGTGTATATGTATCTCTGGAATCCTCAGGTGGGCGAAGTGAAAAGTTTTTATCTACCGTCATTCTATAAAGTAAAGAAAAATCTTCTGACGATCGTCGGAGGCAAAAAGAAGTCCCTCCTCATTGAATTGTCTCTTGAACCGTGGCTATTAGATTCCGTAACGCGTGTGCCGCTCGATACACAGCTTGATCGAATGGGCATCGATAAAATGAATGAGGTCCTTGGTTTCGCCGAAAAAACAGGTTTTGAGGAACAATATCTTTGGGGGGTCGAATGGTGGTATTACATGAAAGAAAAAGGGCATCCTGAATATATTGAAAAGGCAAAGGAAATTTTTTCAGAAAAATGAAAAGTAACTATAGATTTATAGCTATTACTCTGATACAGTTGCGTTCTGCGGCTTATGGAATATAAGAACACTGAATATTTTAAGGTCGGTCGGGCTCTCGATCTCCGCGGATGGGACAGGGTCATCTATCGGATGCTTGAGATCTTGCCGGGGTTTCTCTCGTGGGGAACGATCATTCTTGTCGTTGTTCTTTCCATATATCAGCCGATAGTGGCGGCGTATTTCATCATCGCCTTCGACCTCTATTGGTTCTTAAAAACAGTCTATCTTTCGCTTCATCTGCGTCATAACTGGAAACGATTAAAGTACAATCTTGCGGCGGACTGGTCAGCGATGCTTGGGAATCTCAAATACGAGCACATTCTTCACCTTGTGCTTCTGCCGACACATAAAGAGGGGATCGAGGTTATCCAGCAAACGGTGAATGGCATCCTTGAAACGAATTATGATAAGAAAAAGATCGCATTGGTGCTCGCATTGGAGGAGAAAGCCGGAAGTGAGGCACTGGAAATTGCGAAGACCATTCAGTCGGAATATGCCGATCGATTCGGTTATTTTTTGACCACCGTTCATCCCGGTGATGTTCCTGGAGAATCGGCAGGGAAAGGCTCGAACATTTCTTATGCCGCCGAAGAAGCGAGAAAACTTATTTTAGATGAACACCAGATCCCTTATGGTGATGTTATTGTCTCCGCGTTCGATATTGATACTGTCCCTTATAAACAGTATTTCTCGTGTGTTACCTGGCATTTTCTTACCGCACCGGAACCATACAAAACGTCATTCCAGCCGGTACCTTTCTATAACAACAATATCTGGCAGGCTCCCACGCTCGCAAGGATCGTCGCAGGATCAAGTACGTTCTGGCAAATGATGCAGCAGGAAAGACCGGAAAAACTCGCGACGTTTTCTTCGCATTCCGTATCTTTTTCCGCGCTCTATGAAATAGGCTACTGGCAGAAAAACATGGTTTCCGAAGACTCAAGGATATTCTGGAATCTGTACCTTGCGCATAACGGCAACTACAGTGTTCTCCCGCTGTCCTACCCGGTCTCCATGGATGCAAATGTCGCACCGCATTTTTTTCAGACGGTGAGAAATATTTACAAACAGCATCGTCGCTGGACATATGGCGTAGAAAATCTCCCCTACATTCTTTTTGGTTTCATAAAAAATAGGCAAATTCCGTTCTGGAAAAAGGTGAGCACGTCTTTCGTGCAGATAGAAGGTTTTTGGTCTCTTGCGACCAATCCGATCATGATCTTTCTTTTGGGTTGGCTCCCCGTTATCTTAGGCGGGGACAAATTCAATAAGTTGGTGCTCTCATACAATCTTCCGATCCTTACGCGCAATATCATGGTGATCACCATGCTCGGCCTCGTTATTTCGTCGATCATATTCATGTCGTTCCTGCCCGAAAGACCAAAAGATAAGGGATTGCTTGCTCACCTCGGAATGTTCTTGCAGTGGATCTTGGTGCCGTTTACCATAGTGATATTCGGGGCGGTCCCGGGGCTCGACGCGCAGACAAGACTGATGTTTGGAAAATATCTTGGTTTTTGGGTTACGCCAAAACATCGAAAAAAACCACAATGAAACCCCTGTCAAAAACCAAACGGCGCGGTTACCTTATTTTTTTCGCTATTGTTTTTTTGATCGGGACACCGCTTTTTATTCTGGATGCCAAAGGATACCGATTGAATTGGAGCGGCGTGCTCAAAATTTCACAGACTGGCGGTTTGTATATCAGTACCGATCAGTCAGGAATGGAGATCTATGTGAACAACGAATTGGTAAGAAGAACGAGTATCGTTCAGAAAAGCATCTATGTTTCAGACCTGAAGCCGGCTCTATACGAGATAAGAGTCGCCAAAGAGGGAATGCATCCGTGGAATAAGATGCTCGAGGTGTTCCCCGAGATCGTCACTGAGGCACGGTCCTTTCTTGTTAGGTCTAAGCCTCTTCTTGTCGAGGTTCCCAGGTATTTTGATGCGCAGAGAGGAATAGCAACCAGTTCTGCAAGGAGCGATTATGTAAAGAATCCTGAATTTGAAGCACTCAACATCCTCTTTTTGCCACCTGCCGTAAAAACCATCCCGATCGGTAAGGCAACAACATCTCCGGATAAAACGTTGATTGGTCTCCTCATAAAGAATGAAGCAGGAAAGCTTCTCGTCACTTGGGCTGGGTCAAAAGATTCAATTCCGAATTATTTTTGTGAAAGCGACGTCTGTAAATCAATGATCACCATCAGCACGGCGTCACGGATATTGTCCTTTGATTTCTTCCCGGGTAGAGACGATCTTTTGCTATTGCAGCTGGAGAACGGCATTTATGTTTCCGAAATCGATGATCGGTCACCGCAAAATGTCATGCCGATCGTTTCAGGACTTGGCTATGATTTCAAAGTGAAGGACGGGCGTATCTACATTAAAAAGGACGGAAAGATCTATCTTGTGTCTGTCTAAATGCGAAGTGGCAGGAATTATCGGCGACCACGTTGAGAAAAGTAATCAACATGCATTTTTCTATCTGTCAAAATATTCAGGCGGAAAGTAGGGAAGGTGATCCCAATAAATCTATGATTAAAGCCGTTTTTCTATTTTTTAGGTATGGGGAGTAAGCGAAAAAACCAGGAAAATTAACCCCAAAAACACACCCCCCTTGATTTTAGGGGTTAAATGTAAAAAATCTCATAAATTTTACACTTTGTCAAAATGACTCCACGTTTTCTGGCGAGGCATTTTTAAAGTCAGCTGAAGCGACTGTTGAAAAATAGGCCTAATAATAAGGATATTTCTTTACCTGTGCAATAGTGGTTGCTTCGATATCGTGGTTGCGTACAATTGCGTCGTACTCATTTTGAAGCACTGGTGTCATTGACTATTACATAAATTTGTGATACAATTTTGACACTTCGCCGCGCGGCGTTTTTTTTATTACTGTGGCAAGTAAAGCGTTAAGTAATCGTAAAAACAACCAATCTCATGATGAAATCGCACAACGAAGCTCACAGACAGTCGAAAACATCACGAACATACATCATTGTACTCGGTACGCTTCTTTTCTTGGGAGTATGTATTCCCGGAACTCTTTTCGCCGCAACTGCACATCTGGAGGAAAATGCCCCTCAATTCATCAATAAAACGCAAGATATGTACGGGGCGATGGTAGCGAGCGCTGCACTCCTTCATGACGTCGACCCCAAGCTGATCCTCGCCGTGATCATTGTCGAGTCGGAAGGAAACCCTAACGTGGTCTCCTATCGTGGCGCGCAAGGGCTAATGCAGTTGATGCCCGGAACGGCAAGAGCCATGGGTGTAAAGAATGCAAAAGAGCCCCGGCAGAACATCCTTGCGGGAACCAAGTACCTCAAGCTACTTGAGAACACCTACGGATTTGATTCGTTCGCGGAAATGCTCGTTGCGTACAATATGGGCCCCAGCGGAGCGAAGCGATGGCTTGCAAGAAATGCTCCGGAAGACTATCACTATGTGAAAAATGTCATGTATATCTACGGTGTGCTGGATGAAAAAGAAAAAGAAGACGCGCGACTCGCTCAAAATTCGGTCAAGAGATTTGTCGGACAGGATATCTTCTCAGGCTTGCAGCCTTTGGTCAATCGGCCGCGAGTACTCTCCATGTTAGATCTTCCCATGACGATGCTCACTGTGCGTGACGATGAGATAAAACTTGAGAACTAAGAACCAACCCACGATCTTTTTGTCGATGCCGAAAAGATGAGATCTTGCCTTGTTGAATATCGTTTTTTGAGCGGCACAAAAGATCGGGGATTGGTTCTAAGTCTCTCAGGCAAATTGGGGTCTCTACCAATTTTTGTGCGTGATGTTTTTGCGGATGGATCCTCACGGGTATCGAGGTGTCTATTGAGCCATGTATTTGTCATCCTGTCGGTGTGTTTCTTCAGTGTGGATTTTCCCGATGCAATGATATAATAGGATGTGCAATATGAGGGTTCTCTCTAAATTATCCATCGGGGTCCTTTGCGTGTTTGCTTTTCTTACACCCGCCGTGCTCTTTGCCGCAGTGCTTTCCGCGGGTATTCCAAAGGAATCCCTTTGGTTCTCCAAAGACCCGTTTCTGGATGGGGATCAGATAGTCATTTCTGTTCCGCTCTATAATTCAAGCGAATATCGTTTCAGCGGTATCGTAGAGCTTCAAGACGGCATGACGATGATCGGCAAAGTACCCTTCATCCTTCCATCGGGAGTGTCACAGATATTCACTTTCCCGTGGAAAGCAACAAGCGGTGAACATAATTTTTCGGTCGCGATAACTGGTGAAGAGTTTTTTTTCAAAGATAAAAGCCTTCTTGATCAGCCGTCTTTCGACGGAATAAGCGGGGTG
Source organism: Candidatus Lloydbacteria bacterium RIFCSPLOWO2_01_FULL_50_20 (assembly GCA_001821435.1). Taxonomy (GTDB): domain Bacteria; phylum Patescibacteriota; class Minisyncoccia; order Phycocordibacterales; family UBA6899; genus MHLP01. The sequence continues at coordinate 24,509 of MHLP01000037.1, forward strand.
ATCAGGCGTTCCGTTGCGGTAAAACAAATAATACCAGCATTGGATCCTGCTGTGTCGCCACTCGCAGATGATCCGGCGGACGAAGAAACACCGGTGACCCAATATTTGAGCATGAAGATACCTGAGTCGATCGCAAAACGTGTCATGCCAGCCATAGAAGGAATTGAGCAGTTTCGGGTAAACCAGGCGGAACGCGCAAATTCGATGAAGAATGAGATCCTGGAGGAGCTTTCTCGGACGATGGACACTTCAGAAAAAAGCTCGAGCGGATGGGGTGTCTTTACGGGCGGAGTCGCCAAGGGGGATATCATTTATTCGCCTTGGCAGTACGCAAAACTGTTTTTCGTGCTCTGCTATGAGTTTTTGACTGAAAATATCTATGCGTTCTATATGCTCTGTGCGTATATCCTCTATCAGATCATTCGCTTTGCCACATCATTCTTTTCCTGATGGTAAGCCGGCATGGTCTGTGCACAAATGATATAATGACCATGAAGATGCAAATAGCATTATGAGCAATTATCAGACATAAATGCGCCTTAGTAGCCATACGCGTACTCATTGCAAAACACATGGACCGAAAAAGCACCTTCATGATCGTCGGACTTCTCTTGCTCGGGATCGTATTTTTTCTTGTTATTTTGTTTACCCGAAACGTGATCAATACGAATGGCGATACGCCGTACACTGCGTCGACAACGGACTGGACAAATACACCCGCAGAGCCCCGGGACGTGCTTGTTACTCCAAAAACTACGGTAACCGCAAAGCACGCATATCAAAATGGCACACATATTATCGCGGGTGAAATACCGCTTCCCACACCATGCCATATTCTCGAGACAAAAGGTTCTGCTTCGGCGGACAAAAAGCAAGTGTTCATCGAGCTTACTTCAAGTATAAAAACCGATGAAATGTGCGCGCAAGTGATCACCCCCGCGCGTTTTAAGGTGAGCGTTAAGGCTTTGTCGGGTGCAAAAATGAGCGCGACCTTGAACGGTCAGGAGGTCATTCTCAATCTGATCGAAGCGGGTCCCGAGGAGAACCTGGATAATTTCGAGTTGTATATCAAAGGATAAGGCCGTTCGGCTCGCGCTCGCCCCGTAGCGAGCTTAGCACTATTACTGGGGTAATTTTTTTTAGTTTGTTATACTCACCTGATGAAGTTAAACGATCGGTCCATTTGCTTTATGGCGGGACTGTACGGTAATGAACGTTCCCCTGTTCGCGCTCTAGGGCATAAAGGGCTCGATTTTGTACTCGGAAATCCAAAAGCATATGAACGGAACATCCGTTTTATCGATCGAGACCTGAATGCATCTTTTGGTGTGAGCGACAGCTCATACGAATCGGGACGAGCTACCGAGATACTGAATGAGATCAATGGGGGCGATGTCGTTATAGACTTCCACACAACCACTGCTCCCGGTGTTCCATTTGCCGTTCTTACTGAATAAGAAGAGTCACCTAACGCGCCTGTTCTTGCCCGAAGAGCTTTCATTTGCTAGGCTTTGAAATACTTGTCCCGTTAGAGTCCGTGATGGTACGGGGCAGGCAATAGACTTCATGTCGCCTTAATTTTTTATAAGATTTTTAACCAAACGGGTGGTGAGAGCTATCGCGACCCGCCTTTAACTAGGATGCAAAAACAAAAAAGAGACCTCATATTAGTATTTATCATCGGTTTTCTTGTGGGCGCTTCGGTCATAACGGTGTGGAACTCACAGAGAAGCGGAGGTGATACGTCCGGAAATTTCGCATCGACGCCGACCGGCAGCGAAGACGAGGGTTCATTTGCCGAGAACGCCTCGGTGCAACTACTCTCTTCAGCGGCAGGTTTTTTTCCGCTTCCCCCATCTATTCCGGCAAATACCCGAGTCGGACTTTCGGTCTCAGATCAGCCCAAAGGCAAGACGGTCTTCATCAAAGAACTTTCTGTGACCGGAACAAAATGGGTCGCAATTTATGACGACAAGGAGGGAAGGCCGGGGTGGATACTCGGTGCGTTACGGGTGCGTGAAGGCGATAAGGAGGCGACCGTTTCGCTTCTTCGCCCTGAAGGAACGGCTTCGGGCGGCACATACTATGCCGCAATATTAAACGATGACGGAGACGGAGAGTTCAATCGTCTGACCGATCTTCCGCCACTTTCTCCCGAAAATGTCACTGTTGTGCGTTTTATAGCACAATAGTTACGGAAAAAAGCAAAAATTCCGATGAGGAATTTTACGGGACACCTTCAGTTGCCCATTTTTTTCTTCTTATTCTGGGTAACCAGAGTAATACACAGGTGAGATAGTGGCCATGGTGCTATAATATTCCGTATAAGATGGACGGCTCCAAAGGAGTTGCCCCGTCTTTCTTTACATGAAGAATATTCGTGTGCTCATGTTCGGGTGGGAGTTTCCGCCGCACAATAGCGGTGGATTGGGTACTGCGTGCTACGGTCTTTCTAAAAGTCTTTCTCGCGCGAATGTTTCGGTGATCTTTGTTCTCCCGAAAAAGTTAGACGGGTTTGACCATGATTTTCTCAAGATTATTTTTGCAAATATCAGAAACATTAAATTTCGAGAAATGCAGACATTGATCCACCCGTATATCACACCGGATGTCTATGACGAATATTTGCGCACTGCTCCCGAGCACGAACTGTACGGGCTCAATCTTTTCGATGAAGTCAGGCGTTATGGCCTGCAGGCGAGGAACATCGCGCGCGAGGAAGCGCACGATGTCATCCATGCGCATGACTGGCTGTCGTTCCGCGCCGGCATAGAAGCTCGACGCGTTTCGGGCAAGCCGCTCATCGTGCATGTCCACGCGACCGAATTCGACCGGACCGGAGGACATCCCAATCAATATATCTACGATGAAGAACGCCGCGGACTCCACGCGGCAGACTGCATCGTTGCCGTCTCGCAGCATACAAAAAATGTCATTGTCGAACATTATGGTATCCGTCAGCATAAAGTCGTTGTCGTGCATAATGGCATTGATCATGCCGAGCATCGTAAGGCGCTTCCGCAGGCGCTGACCCACATCCGCGCCAAAGGAAAGAAGATCGTGCTTTTTGTTGGACGGCTAACGATCCAGAAAGGTCCGGATTATTTTGTCAGGGTTGCTAAACGTGTTCTAGAATTCGAACCCAATACGCTCTTCGTCATTTCCGGCTCTGGCGATATGGAGCATCAGATCATCCGTCAGGCCGCCGATCTTGGTCTTGGAGAGCAGATCGTTTTTGCCGGTTTTGTGCGCGACGAGGAACTGATGAAACTCTATCGCGCAGCGGATCTCTATGTGATGACCTCGGTTTCGGAGCCGTTCGGCCTCACTGCCCTTGAATCGCTCGCGAATGGCACGCCGATCCTGGTCTCCAAGCAGTCGGGAGTCTCCGAAGTTCTCACCCATGCCTTAAAATCCGATTTTTGGGATATTGATGATATGGCGGATAAGATCGTCAATGTCCTCGAGAGCAAGGGACTTCACGAGACGCTCGCAGAACTCGGCGCAAAGGATGTCGAGCATGTGACGTGGGAGAGTGCAGCCGGAAAGTGCGCGGATATTTATCGGAATCATTTAGCATAAGATCTCATTTATTTTTATGGCCTCGATCTGCTTCTATTTTCAGGTGCATCAGCCGTATCGGATCAAGAAATACCGCATCTTCGATGTCGGCCATGACCATAATTATTTCAACGACCATTCGGACCGCGACATCAATAATGAGAAGATCTTACATAAGGTCGCGAGGAAATGTTATCTGCCGGCCAACAAGCTCCTGCTCGAGCTTCTGAACAAGCATCCTGAATTCAAGATCGCTTATTCTTTTTCCGGTGTTTTTCTCGAACAGCTCGAAACCTTTTCTCCAGAGACGCTCAAGTCTTTCCAAAAACTCGTCAAAACCGGCCGCGTGGAGGTCCTCGATGAGACTTACTATCATTCACTCGCGTTTCTTTACTCGAAAAAAGAATTTGTCCGTCAGGTGGAACTCCATCGCGCAAAGGTCAAGAAGCTTTTCGGCGTTACGCCGAAAGTCTTTCGCAATACGGAACTTGTCTACAATAATGAGCTCGCGAAATTTGCCGAAGGAATGGGGTATCAGGCTATTTTGGCGGAAGGCGCAGATCATATCCTTGGTTGGAAAAGCCCTAATTTTCTTTATCGTGCGCCAAATGCGAGGAAGATAAAGACGCTGCTCAAGAATTACCGCCTGTCCGATGACATCGCCTTTCGTTTTTCTTCAAAAAGCTGGTCGGAATGGCCGCTGACCGCAGAAAAATTCGCTCGCTGGATAGATGCAGTGAATGGCAACGGGCAGGTCGTGAACCTCTTCATGGATTATGAAACGTTCGGCGAGCATCAATGGGAAGATACCGGTATTTTTGACTTCATGCGCGCCCTGCCGGGCGAGCTTCTGAAACATCCCGATAATGATTTCGTCACTCCGTCGGAAGCTGCAAAACGTTACGATGCCGTCGGTGAATTCGACGCGCACAGCTTCATTTCTTGGGCCGACATCGAGCGTGATCTCTCCGCTTGGCTTTCGAACAGCATGCAGAACGAGGCGATAGGCAATCTGTATGCGCTTGAAAAAGAAGTCCTTGCGAGCAAAGACAAAAGCATCGTTGACGATTGGAGCAAGCTCCAAACATCGGATCACTTCTATTATATGTGCACCAAATGGTTCTCCGACGGCGATGTCCACAAATATTTCAATCCGTATGATACTCCCTACGAAGCGTTCATCGCGTACAACAACGTGCTCCACGACCTGCGCTACCGGATCGAAGCGGCAAAAAAGAAAAAAACTCACGCAAAAAAACTCCGGGGGATAAAGAAGAAAAAGACTGCGATCAAAAGACAGAAACCCGTAAAACCTACAAAAAGAAAAATGATCAAGAAAGTGAGCAAGAAGAAGGTGGCAAAAACAAAGAGCAAAAAGAGGCATGCATAACGATTCTGCACGGCCTCATTGTTTGCTATAATAGCGTTATGCCTAAGTCGCTTGCGTTCGGTAATGGTTCTGTCTTGGTGATGCTCGATCAGTATGCCCGCGTGCGCGATGTCTATTTTCCTTATGTCGGTCTCGAGGATCATGTCGGCGGAGAATACGCCCACCGCATCGGGGTCTATGCCGACGGGCAATTTTCCTGGCTTGATGACGGATCCTGGACGATCAATATCCGCATGGATCTTTCGTTTACCGGTCTGTCGGCGATCACCTCGCGGCGTCTGGGCCTGGAGCTTTTCTTCACCGACGCACTTGCGAACGATCAGAATGTTTTTCTCCGCAAGATCGAGGTCCATAATAAATTTGACCATGAGCGGGAAGTGAAGATCTTTTTCAATCAGCAATTTGATCTTTATCAGTCGGGAAAGGGCGACACCGCTTTCTACGACCCCATGACCAATACGGTGATCCATTACGAAGGACAGCGGTCGGTCCTCGTGAATGCGATGGTCGGCGAAAAAGGCTTTGACGAATATTCCGTCGGTTTATTTCAGCTAGAGGGCAAAGAAGGTACGTATAAGGATGCCGAGGACGGCGCGCTGGCAAAGAATCCCATTGAACACGGCCGCGTCGATTCCACCATCGGCATTTCGCTTCTTGTGCCGAAGGAAGGTGTGAGAGCCTTTTATTATTGGCTGGCGATGGGGGAATCGGTTGAGGATGTAAAAAATCTCAATCAACGTGTTCTGCGGCAGACCCCTGACGGCATTATCAGATCAACACGGGACTACTGGCACGCCTGGGTGGAACGGACCGAATGGAATTTTTACGGTCTCGGAGAGGGCGTCATTGAGTTATTCAAGAAATCGCAGTTTTACCTTCGTTCCCACGTCGACAAGCACGGCGGGATCATCGCTTCCGGGGATTCCGATATGCTGCAGGGGGGACGAGATACGTACGCGTACGTCTGGCCGCGCGATGCGGCGCTCGCGTGTGTTGCGCTTGACTGGCTTGGCGATCGGCACAGCGCGCGAAAATTCTTCGAATTCTGCACGGCGGCGATCACGCCGGACGGATATCTGATGCATAAGTATCGCCCGGACGGTTCGCTTGGCTCGTCATGGCACGGCTGGCTTGTCGGAGGGAAGCCCGAACTCCCGATCCAGGAAGACGAGACCGCACTCATTCTCTTTGCGATGTGGGAGCACTGGCTTGAGACAAAAGATCTCGATTTCATCGAATCGGTCTATGAATCTTTCATCAAAAAAGCGGCAACATTCCTTGCTGCTTACCGCGATCCGTATACCGGACTGCCAAAACCTTCTTATAATCTTTGGGAGGAGCAGTTCGGCGTACATACGTATACCGTCGCGTCGGTGTACGCAGGGCTTAAGGCGGCTGGACGTTTTGCGGAGATACTCGGTAAAGAACGGAGCGAAAATAATTTCGACCGTATCGCCGAGGAGATGCGTGAAGCGATCATCCGTCATCTATATAATGCAGAAGACGGGAGTTTCTACCGCTCGCTTACCGTTGATCCTAAGGGGCTCACGATCTACGACCGCACGGTCGATGCGTCAACCGCCTACGGACTCTTTTGTTTTGGCGTACTGGCTCCGGATGACGCCCGTCTCATAAAAGTGATGAAGATAACCAGGGAGCAGCTTACGGTCAACACTCCCGTCGGCGGCATCGCACGCTATGCGGATGATAAGTATTATCGGACAGCGGATAACATTCCCGGAAATCCATGGTTCATCACGACGCTTTGGTATGCACAATATGCGATCGCGACGGCGGAGAGCGACCGCGATCTCGACCGTGTCCGGGCCGATCTGAACTGGGCGGAACGCAACGCACTGCGCTCGGGGATTCTTTCCGAACAGCTGAATCCGCATACCGGCGAGGCGGTCGGCGCCGCTCCGCTTACCTGGAGCCACGCTGAATATATTCGCACAGTTATTCTTTATATGCGAAAATTAAAAGAACTGGGGATCACCGGTTAGATTCATTTATCCCGTTAGAAGTCGTGGACATGTCATGTTAAATATATTTTTACTTAAAACACCGAATATTATAAAGATAAGCCGAGCGGGACAGAGGACATTATCGTCCACGTCTTACTTTTTAGCGATAAAAATAAAATTTTATTTTTGAATGAGCGACAAAAGCATTATGGATACTTCTAATGGGATGACAAAAGCATTTTCGTTCACCGCTCATCATACATTGCCTGTCCGCTCGCACCCGGTGCTTGATGCGTACATTTCAGAACTTATCCCTCGCCTTTCGGGGAATGTTCATAGCGACTATCATTTGCATGAAGAAGCACTCCGGCTCCCGCTTGATCCGGATATCCTTGCGCAGGTAAAAAAGATGGCTAAACACTTTGCCACCTCACGGTTAAAATATGTCATCGTGATCGGTATCGGAGGATCGAATCTGGGCACGAAAGCGGTTTACGACGCGCTCAACGGAAGTTATGATCTGGCGCTGCCGCGTCTGCCGAAATTATTGTTCATTGATACGCTGTCCGGGAATACGATAGCGGAGCTCAATGATATTCTTGCGCCCGTAGAGCATGCTCAGGATATGCTCATCAATCTTATCAGCAAATCAGGAACGACCGTCGAAAGCATCGCAAATTTCGAACTCATATATCAGATGCTGGAAAAACGTTTTCCGAATATCGCGTCGCGTGTCGTGTGCACGACGGACAGAGGTTCGGCGCTTTGGGAGATCGGCGAACAACGCGGTTTCGGATTACTGCAGATCCCCGCCATCGTGGGGGGGAGATATTCGGTTTTTTCGGCGGTCGGCGTTTTTCCGCTCTTTCTCGCGGGCGTGGGTATGGAGGAATTTCAAAAAGGCGCAAGTCATATGCTCCAGAGCGCGTTCAGCGAAGACAGAGAAAAAAATTTCGCGCGAAATTCCGCTGAGGAACTGTTTGCCGCAATGAACGAAGGGTGCTCGATGCTCAACATCTTTCACTTTAATCCCGAATTGGAATCGCTCGGAAAGTGGGAACGTCAGCTTATCGCGGAATCGCTCGGAAAGGAGAAGGATCTTGACGGAAGGGTCGTGCATGCAGGGATCACCCCGATCGTATCTATCGGTTCGACCGATCTTCATTCCATGGCTCAGCTTTATTTGGGCGGTCCAAAAGATAAATTCACGATGCTCATCCGTGCCGAAGAAAAGACTGGTGAACGGATAACGGCAAAAGGCATATTATCGCCGCTCGGCGTCGAAATGGCCGGGAAGGGCCCTTCCGAGATCATGGAGGCGATCTATGGCGGTGTCCTTGCCACGTATAAGGAACATGGGCTCCCTTCGCTTGAGGTGAGGCTTCCGCCCGTTTCTCCTTATGTGCTTGGCGCGTACATGGAGTGGCGCATGGCTGTAGTACTCTACCTCGCAAAGCTCATGAATGTTGATCCGTTCGACCAGCCGAATGTCGAAGATTATAAGAAGGTTACCAGGGCAATACTCACCAAGAATTGACTATGTATATACTTTTTGATATCGGAGGAACGAATATGCGTATCGCGGCCTCCCGGGACGGTGATTCATTCGGGGAGCCGAAGATCGTCCCTACACCGAAAGATTTTGATGCGGGAATGCAGATGATCGGAGAGCTTGTAAAGGAACTCTCCGGCGGAGAAAAGATCACTGCGGCCAGCGGCGGTATCGCAGGGCCGCTTTCACGGGATCATTCGGTGTTTTTGAATGGCCCGCATTTGCAGGGTTGGAACGGAAAACCGATCAAAAAAGCTCTTGAAAATACGCTCCACGCTCCGGTTTTTGTAGAGAACGATGCAGCCATCGTTGGGCTCGGAGAGGCAGTAGCGGGGCCGGGGAAAGGATATCCGATCGTTGTCTATATTACTGTTTCAACCGGGGTAGGCGGTGCGCGAATAGTGAACGGCCGAGTTGATGTTTCAGCGATGGGATTTGAACCCGGGCATCAGATCTTTGATGCAGGGGGGGCACTCCATAACACTTCCGTCGGGGGCAACGGTATTGATCTTCAGGGATATATTTCCGGTACGGCGATCTCGGAACGATACGGCAAGAAACCTCGCGAGATCACCGATGCTACGTTCTGGGATGATATGGCACGACTCTTGGCGTACGGCCTGAATAATACGATCGTGCACTGGTCGCCGGATATCGTGATCATCGGCGGCTCCATGATGAACACGATCGGTATTCCCATTGACCGTGTCCGGGCGCACCTAAAGGGGATCCTGCGCATCTTTCCCGAGCTTCCGCTTATCGAGCATTCCGCGCTCGGCGAGATCGGCGGGCTCTACGGTGCGCTTCATTTCGTGAAGCAGAATTTGCATGGGTGAAAATAATTTATCGGGTATTTGCGTATAAAAAGCCGCCAATGATGAGGCGGTTTTTTTGTTTCGCGTGCTCACTGCCGATCGAGAACAAGGAATTGATAAGGATAAGCGTTTTTTGCGTCGGACTTATAACGGCGTTCAAAAATCAATCCCCAGTCGTTTTTGTCATATGCGGGAAAATAGGCATCACCGGAAAATGTGTCTTCAATGATGGTGAGACAGAGCGTCTGTGCATCATCCATGAATTGCGCATAGACTCCCGCACCTCCGGAGATAAATACCATCTGACCACCCGGCGCTTTCTCCGCGAGCAAAAGGGCTTCCGCCTTTGCTCTCGCGAGAAGCGTTCCTTGGGGCGCATGCTTCAGGCTTCTCGAGAGCACTATGGTCGTTCTTCCCGGGAGCGCCCGACCGATGCTCTCGTAGGTTTTGCGTCCCATGATGATGGGGCGGCCCAGTGTAGTGTTATAAAAACGATGCATGTCGGAATGCATTTTTCCTTTCCAGGGAATTGACCCCGCTTTTCCGATGACCCGATTTTTGTCCATGGTGGCGATAATGGAAATGTACATGTTCCTCTCCGGTGACTCTCTAAAAATAGTAGAGCAAAAGACCTTTGACCGCAAAGATGTTTCGGTGTGTGGAGTTATCCCCAGGATCCTCCTGTTTTTTGCTGTGCTACACTGTTCGCAGATTGTACGGAGGAAAAATTACGTGAAAAATTTTTTCAGCGTCATTGGGGGGAATATCGGCGAGTTTTGCCGGATAGCTCTTAATATAAAACGTTCTATGGATAATCCACTTGGACATCTTCGCCATCATGTAAGCCGGCTTAAGAACGGGGGACTCGTTCTCCTGCTTGATACGGGCGCACGGATCACCCCCGAAGCTGAAGCGATGCTGCAGGCGCTTTATTCTCGCGACCCGCAGAGCGTTTACGAACACCTGAAGGCGATCGCGGAAAAAGGCCCCGGAAAATTCATGGCCAGTTACTATGTCGGTTATGGCCACAAGTCTATCGGCGATTGCGGAACGGTGACGCTCTTTATCGAGGGGATCTCAATGCTTGCCGCCAAGGCGATCCAAGACTGGATGCTTTATTCCGGACAGGAGGTTTCGACCCGCTATGTCGATTTCTCGATCCAGCCTTTCGAGGATCCCGTCGGAACCGTTACCACCAAGGAAATGCTGGAAGCGCTCCGGACGTATTATCTCCATGCGTTACCCCTTCTCGAGATCGATCTTAAGCGGCGATTTCCGATCGCGGAAGGTGAAAAGGAAGCGATGTATGTGAAAGCGATCAAGGCGCGCGCCTTCGATACGTTGCGCGGCTTCCTTCCTGCCGGAGCGCGGACGAGTATTGCGTGGCATACGAACCTCAGACAGGCTGCCGACAAGATCGCATTGCTTCGCCATCATCCGCTTCGCGAAGTGCGCCAGTCGGCGGATGCGATCGAGAGCGTGCTCATTGAAGCCTATCCGAGTTCATTCAGCCACGAAAGGTTCGAGGCGACGGAGAAATACAATGAGCAGTGGATGTCCGGGCAATATTATCTCGAAGACACCGCTTGCCCGGAATTTCTGCTTGCTCGTGACGATATTGCTTACGGCGAATTTGCCAGAAGGCCCGAGCTCCAAAAGATCTTTGCCGATCGTCCGCCAAAGACCGAACTTCCGAAAATGCTTGCCGAATTCGGTACAATGCAGTTTCGTTTTCTGCTTGACTTCGGTTCGTTCCGCGACATACAGCGTCAGCGCGCGGTTGCGCAGCGCATGCCTCTCCTTACCGCCTTCCACGGATTCGAGGAATGGTATCTTGACGAGCTGACGCCGGAATTGCGCGAGGAAGCAAAGAATGTTCTCTCCAAGAATAGCGAAGCGATAGCGGTTTTGGAAAAAGCGGATACGCCGAAGGAGGTCATCCAATATTTTCTTCCGATGGGTTACCGCACGGCGAACCGTTTGACCGGCGATCTTCCGGCCATCGTCTATCTTGTGGAACTTCGTGCGACGCGTTTCGTTCACCCGACGCTTCAAGTGCGCGCGCATCAGATGGCCAATGTGTTAAAAGAACGGCTGGGAAAATACGGACTCAACCTCCATATCGACAGCGAAGTGGGTCGCTTCGACATAAGGCGCGGCGCTCAAGATATCATCAAAAAAAATTGAACTCATGAACCGGATAAGGATCCGGTTTTTTCTTTTCCCTGCTATGTTATAGTCAGCACATGAAAGGGAAATTCGGATTTTCGATGGTCAAAAAGAGCACCGGCGGAGGATTCAGCCGTACCGGAGTCCTCCATACGCCGCACGGAGATATCGAAACCCCGGCATTTATCGTTGTGGGTACAAAAGCGACCGTAAAAGCTCTTACCCCCGAACAAGTCTCCGGCCTCGGTGCTCAAGCAGTGCTTGCGAACACTTATCATCTCTATTTGCAGCCGGGCGATATACTCGTGCGCGACGCCGGGGGCTTAGGAAAATTCATGCACTGGAACGGGCCAACATTCACCGACTCCGGCGGTTTTCAGGTGTTCTCACTTGGTGCGGCGTTTGGAAAAGGCGTGAGCAAGGTGGCAACCACCCCCCCTCACAACGTCCGACCTTGAGAATGGGGATTTAAGGTCGGACGTTGGAATTGAGTCCACAATGCATGTTGCCCCTGCAAAAGTTGATGAAGACGGCGTCACATTCAGGTCGCACATCGACGGCAGTACGCATCGTTTCACGCCTGAACGCTCGCTCCAAATTCAGCACAATATCGGCGCTGATATTCTCTTTGCGTTCGATGAATGCACGTCTCCGCAGGATCCGTATGAAAAACAAAAGCACTCACTCGACCGTACGCACCGCTGGGCCAGGCGTTCGCTCGATGAGCACAAAAAACTCGGCGGCCCGCAGGCACTTTACGGCGTAGTACAGGGCGGGAAATTTCAAGACCTGCGTGAGGAATCGGCGCGCACGATCGGCGCGATGGATTTTGACGGTTTCGGCATCGGCGGCTCGTTCACGAAAGAAGATATCGGCACGGCGGTGCGGTGGGTGAATACGATTCTTCCCGAAGAGAAGCCGCGTCACCTGCTTGGCATAGGAGAGCCCATCGATCTTTTTCTGGGCATTGAGAACGGCATTGATACGTTCGATTGCGTTGCGCCGACGCGCATGGGAAGGAATGGCGGGCTGTACACAGAGGAAGGGAGAATTGCCATAACGAACGCAAAGTTCGTGAACGATCTCGGTCCGATCGACAAGCATTGCGATTGCTCTACCTGCAAGAACTTTACGCGTGCTTATCTTGCGCACCTGTTCCGTGCTGAAGAGATGCTCGGAGCGACGCTTGCCTCGATCCACAATCTTTACTTTATTGTCAATTTGGTAAAAAAAATCCGCCAGTCGATATTGGACGGACGGTTTAATGAATTCAAGAGCGAGATGCTCGCACGGTATTATGTATGAGCTATTTCATGTGCGAGCTATTTCCTCTCTTTGAAAAGTCGTTCGTATTTACGTGCCCAATCTGGAGCACTCCACTCGAACAGAGTGAGAGAAAATCTTCCCAACTTTCTGAGAATAACGCAAACCTCAGGCTTGTCCTTGTTTACTTTCAGCTCCTTCTCGATTTCAGCTACTATCGCGGCGACGGTTCCCGCAGAGGCAAATTCAGAAAACATACCCATCGCTACCTCACTATGGTTGGTTGTTGAAAGAAAGAAGCATGAGCATTTTGCCTCCATCCGACTTTACAAACGTTAGCATATAGTTTATACTCTGTCAACATGTCTGGATTTAAATTGAGGTCAGATTGGGCGCCTGCGGGAGACCCCATAGCAAAGCAAGGCTTGCTATGGGGCGAGAAGTGCCTTTTTAATATATTCCTGCATCATGGATAAATTTAAATTAAAAAGCGACTGGCTTCCTGCTGGAGATCAACCGAAGGCGATAAAGCAACTCACCGATGGATTGGCAAAAAATATGCGTTACCAGACGCTACTTGGTGTTACCGGCTCAGGAAAAACCTTCACCGTCGCGAACGTGATACAAGCGGTTCAAAAACCGACGCTGGTCATCGCGCACAATAAAACACTTGCCGCTCAGCTTGCGCAAGAGTATCGCTCGTTCTTCCCAGACAACGCGGTGCACTATTTTGTTTCATACTACGACTACTATCAGCCAGAAGCGTATCTCCCAACCACCGACACCTATATTGAGAAAGATGCACAGATCAACGAAGAGATCGACCGTTTGCGCCATGCGTCGACGCAGGCGCTGCTCTCTCGCCCCGATGTCATCATTGTCGCTTCGGTCTCGTGCATTTATGGCCTCGGATCTCCGGACGAATATCTCAAGGTGAATCTGAAACTTTCCGTCGGCGACAGGCTTTCCCGAAATGACCTCATCCGTAAGCTCGTGAATGTTTATTTTGACCGCACCAATGCGGATCTGCAGCCAGGAACTTTTCGCGGCATAGGGAATACGCTTGAAGTCATGCCGACAGGAGAGGTGATGATCTATCAGATCACCTTCTCGGGAAGCGCGGTCGAGTCGATCCTGAAGATCAATCCGATCACTCGAGCGGTCGTCGGGAATGAAGAGACCTGTTTTTTCTTTCCGGCGAAGCACTTTATTACACCGGAAACCGAACGCAAACGCGCGGTCGAGGATATCAAAATGGAACTTGCCGAGCGCTTGAAAGTGCTCGATGGAGAAAAAAAGCTTCTTGAAGTCGAACGCCTCAAGCGCCGCACAAAATATGATATCGCAATGATTGAGGAGGTGGGTTACTGTAGCGGTATCGAGAACTATTCACGCCATTTTTCTGGAAAAACGCCTGGTGAGCCGCCGGAGACCCTGCTTTCTTATTTTCCCCACAATGCGAACGGAACACCTGATTTTCTCACTATTATCGACGAATCGCACGTTACCGTTCCGCAATTGCGCGGGATGTATGCGGGCGATCAGTCGCGCAAAAAAACCCTCGTCGAGCATGGTTTTCGTCTCCCTTCCGCATGTGACAACCGCCCGCTCACATTTACTGAATGGGAAAAACGCATCGGGGCGGTGATCTTCACTTCGGCGACACCGGCGGATTTCGAAAGAGCAGTGAGCGAGCAGGTGGTCGAGCAGGTCATTCGCCCGACCGGACTTGTCGACCCTGAGATCGTCGTGCGGCCGGTCGTGCAAAAAGGCGATTATTCGGGACAAATCACTGACTTCATTGCTGAGGCGGCGGCAGTTGTCAAAAAAGGAGAACGTATCCTCGTGACGACACTGACTAAAAAAATGGCCGAAGATCTTTCCGTATACCTCAAAGAGAAAGGCGTGAAGGCGGAATACCTCCATAGCGATGTGAAGACGATGGATCGCATTCGCATACTTACCGAGTTCCGCAAGGGCACATTTGACTGTCTTGTGGGCGTCAACCTGCTCCGCGAAGGACTCGATCTCCCCGAAGTTTCTTTAGTCGCAATCCTTGATGCGGACAAAGAAGGATTTCTCCGCTCCGAAACATCGCTTATTCAGACGATTGGCCGCGCCGCACGCAATGTCGCCGGCCGCGTGCTTCTCTATGCGGACGTGATGACCGGCTCGCTCTCGGCTGCCATAGGGGAGACCGATCGCCGAAGGAACGTACAGATCGCGTACAATAAAGCCCACGGCATCACTCCGCAGAGTATCCATAAGAAGATTAGGGATATTACCGAAGAGCTGGTGTCGACGCATGACAGGGCGCTCAAAGAGCTCTTTTTGCTCGATAAAATGAACTTCATCAAGGATCCGGAAAAGCTTATGAAGCAAAAAGAAAAAGAAATGCTCGTCGCGGTCAAAGAGCTCGACTTTGAATCCGCGGCGCTCCTCCGTGACGAGATCAAGATGCTCCGGGGTGAGCCTGTACATGAGCACAGCAACTCGAAACCGCGAAAAAGACGTTAGCGCCGGTATTTGTTCCTTTCGGGCAGGGCATTCAGGTGCTATACTTTTCTTTGTATGTACACGGCAAAGTATCAGGACACTCAGCTTTCTTCCGCTGACTGGCTCATCACATTGCGCTGGTATTACGCACCCATTGCTTTTCTCTTGGCATTGTTCATGAGGGAAGAGACCGGACTGGTGAACGCGGAGTTCATGCTCACTGCATCCTTTGTCGTTGTCTTCGCCGTCAATCTTATTTTTTTCTTTTTGCTTCGGAGTATCGCAGGAGGAGTATTTTCCCGCGAAGCCATCCAGGCATTGCTTGCCGGACAGATCGTTCTCGATCTCTCGTTTTTCTTTGTCGTTCTACTGACGACCGGAGGGGGAGCGGAAAGCATCGGTCATTTCTTTTTTCTTTTTCCGATCGCCGTCTCGATGCTTTTTTTCGGACCTGCGGGACTTATTGTTACCGCAGTGCTTTCCGGCATACTTATTTTTCTTTCTGTGCTATTCAATGCCGGTATGTTCTTGCAGGCAGGTGTTATCACCATTGATCCGATATTTACCCCCGTGCTTCTCCGGGCACTTGTCGAGAGTGGGATCATCTCGTTTCTCTACCTTTTTGGAGGATTATTTGCGATCTCCTTGTTCCAACAGTTGAGAAGTCACGATGTTGCTCTTCTTAGTGCGATCACGGATATGGTGCATCAGTTGCGCACCCCGCTTTCAGGGCTGAAATGGACGTTTAAGATCCTTTTGGATGAAGATGCGGGAAAAGATACGGAAGAAGAACGGGAACTGCTTGCTAAGGGTTCTGCTGCGAATGAGCGTATGATCACGCTGGTGAATGACGTCCTTGCCGTCGCCCGCCTTGAATCGGGTAAATTTACGTACCATTTTATTCCCGTTCATATCGAGCTCTTGATCGAAGAGACGATCAAGAGCCTTGCTCTTGTTGCAGAAGCGAAAGAGATCCGTCTGAATTTTGTCGCACCGAAGCATCCATTGCCTGAATGGAAAGTTGATCCCGAGAAAATGCGCGATGTGCTCCAGAATCTTATCAGCAACGCGATCAAATACACGCGGGTGAAAGATGCGATCACGCTCAACGCAGAGGTTAAGGAAAATCACTTGCATATACAAGTCGAGGACAATGGCATTGGTATCTCCGATACGGCGACAAAGAAGATCTTCACTCGCTTTTTCCGCGCAGAAAACGCCATAGCAGTCGAAGCGGACGGATCCGGCCTCGGTCTTTTTATTGCGCAGAATATCGTTCATGCCCATCACGGAAAGATCTGGTTCGAGCATGCTGCTTCAGGTGGGACAGTGTTCCACGTGCTTCTCCCTAAAAGGCCGTAACGTATTGTGCTATACTCGTTTTCATATGCAGACTGCCGGCGCAAAAAGGATCCTCATCGTTTCAAATGACGAGGCGCTCACCAAAGCGCTCCCCGAATTTCTCACTCAATCCGGATATGAGCCGTTCACTACCTCGGAAATTATAACGGCGAGT
This sequence comes from Candidatus Lloydbacteria bacterium RIFCSPLOWO2_01_FULL_50_20, assembly GCA_001821435.1. Lineage (GTDB taxonomy): Bacteria > Patescibacteriota > Minisyncoccia > Phycocordibacterales > UBA6899 > MHLP01. The sequence continues at coordinate 41,235 of MHLP01000037.1, forward strand.
ACGGAATTTGAACGACTGCACCCTCATTTGGTGATCCTCGATCTCGGAAAAGAGACCCAGCATGCAATGCATTTCCTTGAAACCATCCGCGCCAACCCCAACCGCCACATGGCTCAAATACCCGTATTGATCGGATCGGAGAATGGGAATCTCTTAGATATCAGCTGCGCTCTCAAACTTGGAGCGAAGGAATATTTTATTAAAAGATCTTCCCTGCCTGCGGATATATTGAAAAAAGCAGAGAAGTGCTTCGGAGACGCGAATGGCATGACTAATGTTCTTTCTGCAAAAGTACTTATGGTGGAAGATGACAAATTCCTCCGTGAGCTTGCCATACAGAAATTCACCAAAGAGGGGATGAAGACCATTGCTGCGATGGACGGCGAACAGGCGGTTATGCTGGCCGAAAAAGAGCTTCCCGATATCATTCTCCTCGATATTTTGCTTCCCGGTATCGATGGTTTTGAAGCACTGAAGCGCATACGCGCGAATGCTGCGCTTCTCAAAACTCCCGTATTTATGCTTTCAAATTTCGGGCAAGCGGAAGATATCGCAAGGGCGAAAGAACTTGGCGTGGATCAATTTCTAGTAAAGGCAAATTACACGCTGGATGAGATCGTCGTTATGGTGCGCGAAAGTCTGGCAAAGGTGAAAGCGTCTCCTCAGCGCCTATCCTCATAATCACCGGAACATGAAAATAGCCAATACTCCTTTGACAAATCACCTGCAAGGTGGAATATAAGGTAAGGTGTCGTTTTCAATTTTATAAAGGAAATGCCGTGTGCCCCCAAAAGGTTCCTCCATTTCTGCCGGAACATGAGGCCACTGCTCTCGTAAGAAGCATGGTGCGAGAGAACTTCATGCGCTCACTTTCCGTCGGTTTCATCAAAAAATACGCTGGTCATCCGAGCGTGATCGCATTGACCGATCTCAAGCGTTGGAAAACGCGTTTCGAAGAGATGGTCGAAGGGTTTACCCCGGAAGAAAAAATACATACGCTGCGCATGATCGCGACTTTTATCCAGTATTGGGATACTCTTTCCAAAAAGGAGCGGAGTATCGCCGCACACGAGATTGCGGTTGCGCTTATCGCCAAGCAAAGGGCCACCAACGTGCTCAAAGAAATGGCCGCTGACCCGAACGCGTATCTGCCCGTTTCAACGACTCTTCAATAGGGTCAACTGTAGCCGCTCCTCTTTTTTGCAGGGGCGGTTTTTCTTGCGGCGTTGTAGTGTGCTTTTCATTTTTGCAATAAGTAGTAGAGTCTACTATATGTCAGAGCGATTTTCTGTAATGAAAGTGCTCTATCGGTCGGTATTGAAGCCGGTGCTTTTTAGGTTAACGACACCCGATACCGCGCACGACATCTTTGTCGCTGTCGGAGAATTTGCGGGGAAATATGCGATCTTGCGGGCTCTGGTGTCATTTTTTTATGAATACAAAGGGAAAAATATCTCGAAAGTTGTCGACGGCATCACCTACCGTACGCCGATCCTGCTTTCGGCGGGTTTTGACAGCAACGGCAGGCTGACGAGAATATTGCGCTCAATGTCTTTTGGCGGCGAGGAGATCGGCTCCACGACTGCAAAACTGTGCGAAGGGAATCCGCTTCCTCGGATGACCCGCCTCGTTCGCAATAAAAGCATCGTCGTCTATAAGGGTCTGCGTAACGACGGGGTTGATGCGCTCATTCGCCGCCTCAAACAGACGCCAAGAATACCGGAATATGTTATAGGCGTTTCCATCGCCCGGACGAACAGCAAAGAAGTGAACAAGACCATCGAGGCCGGCATCGCGGATTATGTCGAGACATTCAAAAAATTGAACGAAGCGAATATCGGCGATTATTATACGATCAATATCTCCTGCCCGAATTCTTTCGGGGGTGAAACATTCATTGACCCCACATTATTTCCTCGACTTATGGCCGAGCTCTCGAAAGTGAAGTGCACGAAACCCCTCTATATAAAGATGCCGATAAATATTCCGTGGAACGATTTCAAGCAACTGCTTGAAACGGCGGATACCTACGGGGTACAGGGAGTTATCATCGGCAATCTCAACAAGAATTACAAAGATCTCGATCATCCCGAGGATGCGCCCGCCCAGTTTCGCGGGGGACTGTCGGGAAAACCGTGCTTTACGCTTTCGAATGAGCTGATCAAAAAAACCCGCGCGAAATACGGCAAACGCCTCACGATCATCGGCGTCGGGGGAATTCTCACTCCCGAAGACGCTCTGGAGAAATTTAAAGCAGGAGCCGATCTTATCCAGATGATCTCAGGCATGATCTTCGGTGATCCTGGAATGATGAAAGCGATCTGCGAAAGATACGCTGAATGGAAATCGCACGCGGTGTCGCAATGACCGCTTTTCGTTTTGACACGCGTGCTTGACGAGATTAAATAAGCATGTTAGTCTTTCCATAGCTTGTAAAGCAGTAAACATTCGTCGACCCAACCTTAGGAGATTGCAATGGACAACTATTTTCTCTGGACACCAGTATTGTTTATCGTTTGTGCAGTTGTGCTGTTCATCTCAGTTGGCATAGCATCTAACTGGAAGGAATCTGGCCGCGGCATAGTCGTAACCGCTTTTCTGGTAGGAGTGTTCTGCTTGGTCTTTGGGTTGGTGGCTGTCTACGCGAACGGTAAAGGAAAACCGGTTGTGATTGAACAAGCACAAGCGTTCAAGAACCAGCGTTTGGTGGTTGGAGAAACCTATACCACTGTGAGTGTGACGGAATATGCTGGAGTGACGTATTATATCCTCAAGGGCAAGGATGGCGTACGCTTCTACTCAAGTAAGGAAGCAGTGCCTAAAAAGTTCATTGTCCAAAAGGATTATGGACTTAGGGAAATTGAGAATTGAGTGAAGCAACCCAACCGCCCACGAGAAGTGGACGGTTTTTTTGTGTAATTAGACTACGTAGTAGAGAATGATAAGAGTAAGATTTGTTATTTTTATAAAATTGTGTTACAATCGACCGCTTGCCATATGATTGAGAAACCACACAAAAGTGAGGAACAGGAGACCATCATCGTCAAAGGCGCTCGCCCCCCGAAGCAAAGCAGGGCTTGCTACGTGGCAGGCCCACAATCTTTATGAAAGAGCAAAGTAAAATAATTGTTAAAGGCGCTCGTACGCACAATTTGAAGAACATCACCGTCACGATGCCACGGAACAAGATGATCGTATTCACCGGACTTTCGGGGTCAGGGAAGTCGTCGCTAGCTTTCGACACGATCTTTGCCGAAGGTCAGCGGCGTTATGTCGAGTCACTCTCCGCGTACGCGCGGCAGTTCCTCCACCAAATGCAGAAGCCCGACGTCGACGAGATCGTCGGCCTTTCGCCCGCTATTTCCATCGATCAGAAATCGCATTCCTCCAACCCGCGTTCGACGGTTGCCACGATCACGGAGATCTACGACTATCTGCGCGTGCTTTTTGCGCGCGTCGGCATCCCGCACTGCTTGCTCTGCGGAAAGCCGATCAAACGCCTGACCAACGAGGAGATCATGGGGATCGTATTCGATCGCGTCGAAGAGATAGGGAAGCATTCACCAAAAGATGAGGTCATGGGTGTTCCGTATTCGACGCTCAAGGTGGGGATCTATGCCCCGCTCGTCCGAGGGAGAAAAGGAGAGTATTACCAATTGCTTTATGATTATTTGAGCAAGGGCTACAGCAAGGCGCGTATTGACGGAAAGCAAAAAAATCTTCGAGAACAGATCATCCTGGCGAAACAGAAAAAGCACGATGTCGATATCTTGGTGGATGAATTTTTTGTTTCCGAATTTCGCGATAACACCAAAGGAGTTCGGGAACGTTTGTCCGAGGCCGTGGAGCGCGCTCTCGGCGAAGCGGAAGGGCTTGTGCGTCTCGTGATCGGCGATGAAGAAACATTAATGTCCGCAAAGTTCGCGTGTCCCGACGACGGTTTTTCTTATCCTGAGGTAGAGCCGAGACTTTTTTCATTCAATTCTCCTTACGGTGCCTGTCAAACATGCAACGGGCTCGGAACGAAGCATTTTTTCGGTGATGAGCCGTGCGAGGTCTGCGGCGGGAAGCGCCTTCGTGAAGAAGCACTCCATGTAACGATTGGCGACCCCGTAGTAGAAGCCAAAAGGGCTTCACTACAGGGCAAGCATAAGAAAACTCAAGAATCGCGCGGAAAAAGTATCGTCGAGGTGACCGATATGTCGATCGAGGAAGCAAGCAGATTTTTCGGGGGGTTGACGCTCACTCCTATGGAGCGGCAGATCTCATCGGTCGTGATCAAGGAGATCGAAAGCCGCCTCAGTTTTATGCTCGACGTCGGGATCGGTTATCTCACGCTCGGACGCCGTGCAAATACGCTTTCTGGCGGCGAGGCGCAGCGCATACGACTCGCTTCACAGCTTGGCTCACGCCTTGTCGGGGCGCTCTATGTGCTCGATGAGCCGACGATCGGTCTTCATCAGAAAGATAATGACCGCCTCATCAAAACGCTCCGTAATCTGTGCGACATCGGAAACACGATCATTGTCGTTGAGCATGATGAAGATACGATCTTCGCTTCGGATTATCTCGTTGATATCGGTCCAGGCGCCGGCGTGCACGGCGGGCACATTGTTGCCTCCGGCTATCTTGAAGACCTGCTTCTGGATAAAAAAGCAAAATCACTCACACTTGATTATCTCCGCAAGGATAAGCAAATTCCGCTCCCTGAAAAACGCAGAGTGAAAGACAAGGGGGCGCTGGGGCTGCGCGGCGGAAAGGCATTTAACATCACGAACATGAACGTGGATATTCCGCTCGGCCGCCTCGTCACGGTTACCGGAGTTTCCGGGTCGGGAAAATCGACCTTTCTTTATGAACTCATATACAAAAATCTGCAGGCGCGTTTCGACCGGCGTTATCGTTCCCCGAAAACCTATAATTGTGCAGAGTTCACCGGAACGGAATATCTGCATCGCGCGATCTTGATCGACCAGTCGCCGATCGGGCGCACTCCGCGCTCAAATCCCGCGACCTATACCGGAGCATGGACGTTCGTACGTGACCTCTTTGCGGAAACGGAAGAAGCCCGCGTACGCGGCTGGAGAGCATCGCGATTTTCTTTCAATGTGAAAGGCGGGCGCTGCGAAGCCTGTGAAGGGAACGGCATGGTCGCCGTGGAAATGCACTTCCTTCCGACCGTGTATGTCCTTTGCGATGTGTGTCAGGGCAAACGTTTTCAAAAAGAAACACTGGAGGTGAAATTCAAAAAGAAAAATATTTATGAAGTCCTGAAGATGACCGTCGAGGAGGCCTGCGAGTTCTTTCGCGACATTCCCGCCATCGAAGATCGGCTGAAGACGTTGAACGATGTGGGACTGGGTTATTTGGAGCTTGGGCAATCAGCAACAACGCTTTCGGGCGGTGAGGCGCAGCGCGTAAAAATTGCTTCAGAACTCTATCGTCCGTTCCAGCAGCGCACGATCTATCTCTTGGATGAGCCGACCATCGGTCTCCACTACGAGGATGTGAAGAAGCTTATTGAGATCCTTCAGGCGCTCGTGGAGAAAGGGAACAGCGTACTCATGATCGAGCACAATCTCGATGTGATCAAATCCTCAGACTATGTCATTGACATTGGTCCGGACGGCGGCTCTGGCGGAGGGCAGCTTGTCGCCAGGGGAACACCTGAGGAGATCGCGAATAATCCAAAGTCATATACGGGGAAATATTTGAAACGTTCGTTATGAAGGTAACACACAAACGCATATGTTGGTTCAGGAACTCAAAAAACTCAAATTGCCTGATGAGCCGGGGGTATATGAATTCATCGACGCGCGCCGAAAGATACTCTATATCGGCAAAGCGGCGTCGCTTCGTGAGCGCGTGCGCAGTTATTTTGCGAATGATCTTTTGCATACGCGGGGAAAACATCTCGTTGATATGGTCACGCTTGCCCATGCGGTGCGATTCATTCGCGTCGATTCCGTGCTTGATGCGATCATCCTTGAGGCGAGTCTGATAAAAAAGCATCAGCCACTTTACAATACAAAAGAAAAAGACGACAAAAGCTGGAATTACGTCGTCATTACCAAGGAGGCATATCCCGCGGTACTCACTATCCGCGAGCGCACGATGTTTCTCGGAGAACATGAACGAAAAAAGTACCGCTACACGTTCGGGCCGTTTCCGCAGGGAACAAACCTGAAGGAGGCACTCAAGATCGTGAGGAAGATCTTTCCTTTTCGCGATACATGCTCGCCTGCAAAGGCTGAAGGAGTTTCGACAGGCAAACCTCTCGCGGGAAAGCCCTGCTTCAATCGTCAGATCGGATTATGTCCCGGCGTGTGTACGGGGGAAATAAGCAAGGAAGAGTACGCCGAGCGGATACGGCAGATCGCACTTTTTTTTGCAGGCAGAAAAAGCGTGTTACTCAAACAGCTCGAACGATCAATGCGTACGCATGCGAAAGCGCTCGAATTTGAGGCGGCAGGAGAGTATAAACGAATGATCTTTGCGCTAAAGCACATCAAAGATGTCGCACTCATTAACAGTGAAGTGCGCGCACATTCGCAAAAAACCTCAAGAAAGCGCACCAGACCGTTTCGCATTGAGGCATATGATGTCGCGCACATTTCCGGCAGGTACACCGTCGGAGTGATGACTGTTGTCGAAGATGGACGCCCGAAGCCGTCAAATTATCGTAAATTCAAGATCCGCCCCGAAGTGATCCGCAAGGTCAGGGATACCGCTCCAGTAGCAGAACAGGGTTCAGTACAGGACGCTACGGGGCAAACATCGGAAGTGAAAGTCAATGACGTGCTTCATCTCGAACAAGTGCTGTTGCGCCGTTTGAGACACAAGGAGTGGCCCAGACCGGACATCATCGTGGTCGACGGCGGAGTTGCGCAGAAACGGAGAGCGGAAAAGGCGGTCAAAGAGGCTGGTCTTTCCCTTACGGTTCTCTCAGTCGTCAAAGACGAGCGACATAAACCGCGCATGATCCTTGGCAATAAAGAGCTCGCATTGTCTTATGAGCGCGGTATCCTTATTGCAAACGGGGAAGCACACCGTTTTGCCGTCGCCTATCATAGAAAATTGAGAGGGAGACTGCCTCTTTAGGGGGATAACTATTCCGCACAAGAAGATATATAATGTTCTTATGTCGAAGATCAGAGTCGGAGTGGTGCGCGGAGGTCCTTCTGCTGAATATCCTGTTTCTCTCAAAACGGGCGAAAGCGTACTGCGCAATCTGGACGCGGGAAAATATGCGCCCGTGGATATTTTACTGACCAAGCGGGGAGAGTGGTACATGAAAGGGCTGCGCACTGATCTCGGTTCAATAGCTGAGCGCGTCGACGTCATTTGGAATGCGCTCCACGGTACATTCGGAGAAGACGGCAAAGCGCAGCGGCTTTTTGAATCATTCGGGATTCCTTATACCGGTTCGGACACTCTTGCTTCCGCGCTCGGTATGCACAAAGGTCTCGCAAAGGAACGATTCAAAGAGGCCGGACTGTTCACCTCGGATGGAGTTGTCGCGGCAAGCGGAGACCGTTTCGACGATATCATGGACGAACTTACACGGAATCCGAATTTGCGCCCACCGGTGATCGTCAAACCCATCGCGGGAGGCTCTTCAGTTGCGACAAAGATCGTGTGGGATGTTTCGGAATTACAAGAGGCGATCAATGAGGCGAGTCGTTACGGCGATGTGTTGATCGAGGAATATCTTCCGGGTAAAGAGGCGACCGTTTGCGTGGTAGACGGAAGCGAAGAAGGCGCTTCACTTGTCTTTCATCCGATCGAGATCGTTCCGCCAGAGTCGAACGGTTTCTTCGACTATGAAGCGAAATATTCAGGGATATCAAAAGAGATCTGCCCGGGACGATTTACTCCCGACGAGCACGACCAGCTTCGCGACCTTGCACTGCGTGCGCATCGTGCGATCGGGGCGCGGCATTATTCTCGGTCGGATTTCATCGTCTCTCCCAGGGGGATCGCTATCCTTGAGATCAATACATTGCCCGGATTAACGGAGGAGTCATTGTTTCCCAAAGCGCTTCACGCAGGCGGTGTGACTCTGCCTGAGTTCATTGATCATGTGATCGCCTTGGCTTTGTATAAAAAATAAGCTGTCTCGCGGTGATATAAAATATGCCGCCCGTCTATCGCCGCCCTTACCTGCCTGCCGGCAGGCAGGCGCCCGGGGCATTCTAGGCCACACTAGTAAAACAAAAATCGCCGATAATTGCCGGCGATTTTTGTTTTACACAGTACAATCAATTATGAAAGATGTTTTAAAACGAGCTTCGTCATTTCAAACATATTGACCGTCTTCTTGCCACCGAATACTTTTTGCAAATTTTCATCGGCATTGATGTTGCGCTTGTTCTTCGGATCCTGGAGATCATTCTTCTTGATGTACACCCAGAGTTTTTTTACGACCTCAGATCGGGGCAACGGCCCCTTCCCGACGACGGCTTCAAGTTCCGAGCTGACTTGAAGAGGCTTCATAAACGCTGAATTCGCTTTTGGCATAACTTGAATAATTATGTATTGGGTCATTGTACCATATATGGTAAAAAGATTTCCACATGCATTTCCCACAGTATCCGCCCAGCTCCTTATTGGAACAGCCCATTCATCCCCTTGGGCCTGACCTCGCCTGAACTCGGTCGAAGCCTTCTCTTGGGGATGAATGGGCGCGAATAGCACAGATGGGGCGGTGGCCCCATCCCTAACCAAAAAACTTGCCCGTGGTTCCGCCCGCCAAATACCCCTCAGCTCTGCTACGGGAAGTGGACGGGCGGACAAGTTTATCCTATGCAGATTCCTTGTTTTTCGGTATATTTTTGGTATATTATCTTGGTTCTCAAAGAGGGCCCATAGCTCAGTTGGTAGAGCGCTACATTTGCAATGTAGATGTCAGCGGTTCGAATCCGCTTGGGTCCACAACGAGTCTGCGAGGTGGGGAACCGAGGAGTGAGCTGCTTCACTCCGGGGCGGATTCGAAAGGGTTTTCATTATCGAGCGACCAATTTTTCTTAGCGGTACTCCGCTTAGAAAAGTGGAAGTGCCCGTAGTGGTGTCTTCGAGATTGAAAACCACCCGTTGCGGTAGGCAACGAATCCGCTTGGGTCCACCAAGCGAAATATCGAGCTATATTATTCAGTAACAAGATCGAAAATGACTCAGCATGAATAACATTCTTGTCAGTTCAAACGGTGTACTTTCTTTTGGCGGCAAAGCATACCGTTGTGCGTTGGGGAAAGGCGGAGTGCGGTCTGATAAAGCAGAGGGGGATGGAGCAACGCCCGTCGGGTGTTTTCCCATACGCAAAGTTTTCTATCGACCTGACCGATCTGCACATGCTCCGTTGACTGTCTTTCCCACACAGGCCCTTCTCCAAGATGATGGCTGGAGCGATGACGTTCATTTGCCGGAATATAATACGTTCGTGAAGCTTCCCTACGGGGGTTCGCATGAAAAACTGTGGCGAGACGACCACTTATATGACCTCATTGTGACGCTCGGCTACAATGACGATCCTCCTATTGCAGGCAAGGGCAGCGCGATATTTATGCACATTGCACGAGAGGGCTACACTCCGACCGCGGGTTGCATCGCGCTTTTTCAGGAAGATCTTCTGGAAATACTCAAGACTGCCACAACTGAAACACGGGTGTGCATAGAGGAATAGCATCTTTTTGCTTCACGGCGCAGGATGTTTTGTTGTAGAATAAAGGTGTGGTAATAAGGAATTATCAATTTATTTTTTCCTATGGCATCACCAAAACAAAGAAGTGCGGCGAAGAAGAATATCCGCAAGGCGCAGCAAAAGTGGAGAAGCATGACAAAGCGCGAGCATAGCTTGGCGCAACCCGAGGGAAGAAGACGAAAACTTCCGGGGACAACAGGGAAAGGCAAGTTTTATCGTATTGAAGTGCGGCCAAAAGGAGAGTTTGCCACCTTTAGAAATCAGGATCTCGGCAAAAGCGGCGGACTGGAACGTCTGGCAGGGAAGAGAAGGAGCGGAAGCTGGGATACGGTGTCGTTTCTCGTCAGCAAAAAAGGGGCACATGTGGATAAACACGGACACTTAAAGATCGATGATCCGAAAATGCGGACGGCACTGAAGCAGATCCGAGGAAGGGTCACGCACGTGAAAGGAGACGTCTTTCGCGCACATCCACGGAGAAATATTCCTGAAAATGAGAAGCCCACTCTTGCGCAGCGACGTGCACAAAGGAAAAACATCAAAAAAGCCCAGCGGGCGCGCTGGAAGAAATAGTTTTGCCGCTACGGAGGCTCCCAATGCCCGACAGATTTGACGCCCAATGAATGAAGGAGTATTTTATGTTGAGATAAAACCCGAAAAGGAGAAAGCAGTGAAGCGTTCCTTGTGCATCAAAATGGCGATCGGTATTTCGATTTCGGCCGTCATGTCTCTCGGTCTCCTCGTTTCAAAGGCGGAGGCAAAACCGGAATTCATGACGAAAGAAAAAGTGCCGTGTGCCACTTGCCACGTAACCGTTACTCCGCCGGTGAAACTCTCCGATGTTGGAGAGTGTTATAAGCGGCACGGCTTCAAAGATCTCGCCGCATGCAAAAAAGACCCAAAGAAATAACAAGTTGCCAAAGTGTGCTCCCCTGACCGGGAGTTTTTTTTGTGAGAGGTCATTATTCTTCTGGACTAAGATCGTAGAAGAGTTCAAGATTTCCCGGATGAACGATCGGGCTTGTCGCGATCATCACAGGTCCCGTTTCATCGAACGAGACAGAGTGTGTGACGCTCAATCTTTTAAGATCCGATACGAGCCTCCCCATTTCTTTTGAGCTGCCTGTAAAGAAACACACTTTCTTTTTTCCAAAGAACCAGTCAAGAAGAGCGGGGTCTATTGACTCAAGGTTTTTTCCTGATACTCGATATGCACGCGAGACAACCGAGGTGCTTGCGGCAACCATGAGCTGTCGAAGCGACCGCTCGGTAGATTTTTTGAGAATATCCGCGCGTGCGATGATCGGCATTTCCTCATCCGCTTTTGTCTGTCCCATGAGTCCGATCGGCAGAACACCGACCTTGAGGCCGAGTATGATCGTCTGTGGTTGCGGCATTTTTTGTCTCAAATTCCAGTCCGCGAGTATGCGCACTGCATCCGAAGCTTCGTGTGTGCTGTTCATGTTCGAGATGAGCCATTCCATGCGATATACTGCATTTTGAGTGTCCTTCGGTACGAGCAAAGAAATATTCGCATGGGGAAGCGTCTCCATTTCCTTTTTTTCAGACAAAACAACCGCTGACATTGTTGTCGTCAGTAAGTCTTTAAATTCACCATTTCTTTCTGCGTAAACAGTAAGTGCGGTCGCCAGGTACTTCAAAAGATCGGAGGACGGTTCTATTGCAGTGTCCCGTTCAGGCTGCTTATCGATATCAATTGCAAGATGATATGTGCTCATAATTTTTTGAGTTTTCATAACGATTATAATTAAATAGTTATAAATTATTAATGTAGTGGACAAGCTAAGGGTTAAATAAATATACAGCTTCGATTAGTGGCGGAAACATATTATCATACACCGTCACTATGAAATTTCTCTGAAGCGGAATATTTCTTTGCATATTGGCATATTTTTGCTATATTTCTTGAGTTCTTGAGGAGGGCCCGTAGCTCATCTGGTAGAGCGCGTCATTTTCACCCTGTTAGACATAGGCCATGCGGGCCTATCGTATAGTGGTAGTACACGGCATTCGCATTGCCGGGACGCCAGTTCGATTCTGGCTAGGTCCACCAATGTCTAACAGGGCGGGTTGACGAGGCAAGCGGTTCGAGTCCGCTTGGGTCCACAAAAGACACAAACATCCCGCCTGCGCGGGATTTTGTGCTTTTGGGGAGGCCGCAGCGATATTTCGCCAGCAGGCGAAATCGCGAGGCGGGGTCGCGAGCACTTATGTTTTTTAGTTAGGCTTTGCGCTAAAAAACTTAGTGACTCGTGACCACAGAAGACGGAAATTATCCCTGACCACAAGAAGACACCAATCAGCAAAAACTTAGTGACATGAAATGTGCAAATAAGTATACTGGGAGCACCACCAGATCAGATGATGGCGCAAGTCCGCTCGGGTGAACAACATGGAAAAATATCAAAAAGAGCTGGATGAATTTTTTAAAACGAAAGGTTGGGATTATTGGCCGCCGCTTGTTGTGCTTGCCCGTCTTTTTGAGGAGGGCGGGGAATTGGCACGGCTTGTGAACCATCTTTACGGTGAAAAAAAGAAAAAAGACGGCGAAAAAGAGCAGGAGCTCGAAGGTGAGATCGGAGACATTCTTTTCACGCTTATCTGTCTTGCCAATTCAACCGGTATCAACTTGGACAACGCGATAAGAAAAACACTTGATAAGGTCGCCGTGCGTGACAAGGACCGGTTTGGCAAGAATGCAAGAAGTGAGTAGTATGTTTTGGCGAGGGCCTGTAGCTCATTCGGTAGAGCGCGTGCATGGCATGCACGAGGCAAGGGGTTCGATCCCCCTCAGGTCCACCAAAATTGATTAGCATCAGAATTGCCCAAGCCCGCGCCAGAGGCGCGGGCTTGGGCTGGCATTTCCGCCAAGTCCCGCCAAGGCATTTTGAATTCCGCCAAAAGCATTCCCGCCGAAAGTCGGCGGTTCGAGCCGATGGAAACAAGAAAATCTCTCACCCGTGAGGGATTTTCTTGTTTAGGGGGATTTCCAGCTTGGTTGGCTTCAATAATCCAGTTTCGCATGAGTTCGAGCCAATGATTACCTTTGTGTTCAAAATCGCTCAATTTCTCTTCCAGTGTTCGTTTTTCCGCCGTCAGCGCGTTCTTGCGCTCCAAGTACTCGCCAAGTTCCAGTGCTTCGTTTAGATACGCGTTTGTGAGGCGAGAGAGACGCGCTGAAACGGCGGAAATACTGTCGCGGAGATTTTGAACGAAAAGGTCTGATGAGTGGCGGACATCGGCGTTTTCGCTTTCCAATTTCTTGAGATATGCGTCTCGCCACTCATCAGGCAAAGAAACTTTTTTGACCATTTCTTGCACTTGTCGTGTCAATTCTTCTTCCCGCAAAAAGCGAGTTTGCGAACATTTTTGAGTGCGGCTTTTGAAAGTACTGATCATTTTTTTAATATCCTAAACCAGAAAGCGAGATTGAAGTTGCGTATCGAGGGGGACAAACAGTTTTTGGTTTATTATGAACGACCAAATTTCTCCAAGACCAAGAGCACAATGTCTAAAGTAAAGCTTTACGATGTCAAAAATGACAGGCTTCTCGATTTCTTGGGCGCAACCCTAGGTGTTAAAGCGGTTGTGAAGAAAAGAAGAGAGGTCTGGCGAAAAGCGAATACGATTTTTCATATTGATAATGTGAAAGATGTAGGCGGCATTTTCGAGATAGAACTTCAAAAGAAGGGCAAAATTACCGCCTCGGACCAAAAGCAATTCAAGAATTACCAAAATAAGCTGCTCCCATATCTTGGCAAGGTGATAAGGGGGTCAAATGTTGATCTAGTTCCTTCAGGATCAAAGTGACCTGGTTCAAAATTCATGCGGATATACTCCACCACATAAAACTCAATAGCACATTTCGTTCTTTCGTTTAAGGCGTATAATGAAAAAGTGTTCAGTAGAATGACCAGAGAAAATATCGAGTCGCTGTTTCGCAACTTCGTGTTTGGGGTTGAGGACAGCCTTGTTTCCACCGTCGGACTGTTGTCGGGTGTTGCCGCGGCGGGGGAGCCGGTAAGGACGATCGTTCTCGCGGGTGTCGTTCTGATCTTTGTCGAAGCGTTTTCGATGGGCGTCGGAAGTCTCTTGTCGGACAATTCCACGAAAGAACTGAACAGCGCCGGAAATATTCCGCTTTCGCGTTCATACCTCGGAGGTATCACCATGTTCATCTCCTACTTTATCACCGGCTTCATTCCGCTCTCCCCGTATCTTTTCCTTGAACGCACGAGCGCTTTTGTTGTCTCTATTGTCATTTCGCTCATCGCCCTGCTTCTTTTGGGGATGTTCTCGGCCCGCCTTGCGCATATTTCCGTCGTCAAAAAAGGGATACAGATGCTCGTGCTCGGCGGCTCGGCGATCATGCTGGGTGTTATCGTCGGTGCTCTTATTAATTAGGCACATCAATGCTCGTTTGGTAACACAAGATCATGTCTCAATACTACAAACCCAATAGAAAGGAGGATTGGAATTACGGAGGAAAACGTTTTCGGTTGAGCCGCTCAAAGATCGACCTCTTCCTCAATTGCCCCCGTTGTTTTTATATCGATAACAAGCTGGGCGTTGCCCGTCCGCCCGGATACCCGTTCAACTTGAACAGCGCAGTCGACCATCTCCTGAAGAAAGAATTTGATATTCATCGCGCGGGGAAAACCGCGCATCCCTTGATGGAACAATACGGCGTTGATGCCGTTCCTTTTGCGCACGAAGATATCGACATTTGGCGCGAGAATTTCAAGGGGCTTGAATATCATCATGAGCCGACCGGCCTCACCGTTTCGGGGGCTGTCGATGATGTGTGGATCAATCCGCATAAGGAGCTGATCGTCGTTGACTACAAATCGACAAGCAAGGATGAGGAGATCGTCGAACTCGAAGAGACTTGGCACGAAGGATACAAACGGCAGATGGAAGTTTATCAATGGCTCCTGCGCCGGAATGGATTTTCCGTTTCTGATACCGGATATTTTGTCTATGCGAACGGCAAGAAAGACCGAAAGGCTTTTGACGGCAAATTGGAATTCGATGTGACGCTCATTTTGTACACCGGAAATGATTCCTGGGTAGAGCCGGCTTTGCGGGACATCAAGAAAACATTGGACGGCGCACTTCCGCTCGGAAGCGAGAGCTGTGATTATTGCCGCTATCGCGAGGCGGTCAAGGGACTTGGCGTTGAGAGCGAACTCTCGATGTAGCGCTACTCGCTGTACTGAACCCAAGCTTTCAATACGGGGCCTGCCCTGTAGTAGACCGCTTCTCTCTAGGCTTACTACAGGGTTGACAGCTTTGCGGAAAAGGCAAAAGATGAATGCGGAGGCTGAATCAGGGGAATAGCAGTGAAACCGAAACAACTTGAGGCGGAGGATGGAGAAACATTTGATCCGTCGTCATACGCCGTTCAGTTCAAGGAGATCATCGAGCGGATAGATGCCCACGTTTTTTTGCCGCAGGAAGAAGCGATCGGCGCCGCGTTGATACCCGGTCGTTTTCCCGGGAACCGGAGTGCTGGTTACCATGCACAAGGGCTCGCTACGTACCGCGTCATACGCCCGACATTTCCCGCAACAAAAGAGCTTATTGGTAAAGATTACATAGAGGGCTACTTCGTCTGGGGAAAGGCGGTTGCAACGAGTGCGGAAGCAAAACTCCTCGGACGCGGAGCTTTGGGCACGAAGTGGAGCGATGCTGATTTTCGGAGGATGCTTAATGCATGTGCCATGGTTCTTGTGCGCCACAGAGTCCTACAGAATAAACAGTTCTTTCCGAATGCGAAATTACGTAGCGTGAAAAACGTCTATTGTGATGAGGCAATACCGTTAATTTACCGCAAAAAATTACATCTCAAGAGGAACGAAATCTCAAGGGAAGTTTCAGCGGATCAGTTTCATCTGGATAGCTACTTGTTGCTTTTTCTCGTTTATATGGTTGAGAATGACGGATATCCCATGGAGGATGCGCTCCATTATCTGACCAATACGTGAAGAAACTTTTTGTCATAGACCCGAGCCGAAAAAGGCTCGGGCTCTTTTTTTCATGTTACAATCTTTTTATGCCGACCTCTCCCGAATTCGAAAAACGTTATCGTGCGCTCAATGTCGCGCAGAAGAAGGCCGTTGATATGATCGACGGTCCGGTCATGGTCATTGCGGGTCCCGGGACGGGAAAAACGCAGATATTGACGCTCCGCATCGCCAACATTCTCTTAAAGACCGATACGAAACCCGAGAACATTCTCGCGCTTACGTACACGGAAAGCGGTGCGCACAACATGAAAAAGCGTCTTGGGGAGATGATAGGAAGCGCCGCATACAAAGTCACCATATCCACCTTTCATGGATTCGCGAACGAGCTGATCGCACGCTACCCGGAAAAATTTCCCAATATCATTGGCGGTATTCCTGCGACTGAAGTAGAGGAGATCACTATGGTCAAAAGCATTTTGGATGACGGGGACGCAAAAGCGCTCCGGCTTCCCGGCGATTCCTATTATTATGTTGATCCCGCGCTTCGGTCCATCCACACGCTGAAGCGCGAAGGTTTTTCACCGCAAGATTTCGATCAGTTGCTCGATAAAGAAGAAACCGCAATTATCAGTGCAACCGACCGTACCCATGAAAAGGGCGCATACAAAGGCAGGGTGAAAAAGGACTATATTGATGCGGAGAAGTCGCTGGAACGATCGCGCGCCCTATCCGAGCTCTATCACGAATATCAAAAACGCCTGCGGGAGATGAAGCGCTTTGATTACGAAGACATGATCCTCGAAACTGTCCGAGCAATGGAGACTGACCCCGACTTTTTGCTGATCCTTCAGGAGGAGTACCAATATCTTCTGGCTGATGAGCACCAGGATACGAACAATGCACAGAATCGTATTCTTGAACTTCTTGCCTCGTTCCATTCAAGCCCCAATCTTTTTATTGTCGGCGACGAGAAGCAGGCGATCTATCGTTTTCAGGGCGCATCGCTTGCGAATTTTCTCTACTTCCAAGAGAAATATCCCGACGTTCTTTATATTGAACTCTCGGAGAATTACCGCTCGTCACAAACCATCCTGGATAGTGGACAAACGCTTATCGCGAAGGAGGCAAGCGACGCCGAAATGCGGCTGCGTATCCCGCTTGTCGCAAAGAGAGCGGGTGTCGAGATGCCGATCGTTATCGCTCATCTTCCTGCCCCGCGCGCTGAGCTTGAATATATTACCGGAGAGATCGTGCGGCATAGAACAGCGGGGGATAAACTCGAAGAAATAGCAGTGCTCGCGCGTAAGAATTCCGATATTCGGGCGCTTGCGCTCGTTCTTGCGAAGCACGGCATCCTGTACCACATGCTTTCGGAGCAGGATGTGCTCGAAGATGAAGATGTGAAAAAACTTCTGAGGCTGTTGCGCGCAGTCGTTTACTTTGGGGACGACGAATTCCTTGTCGAGGCGATCGGAAGCGATTTTTTCCGGCTCGACCACTTGGATATCTGGAGAATGATCCGCTCGGCCGATACTGAAAAGATCTCAGTGCATGAGATCATGCAAAGCATTCCCAAGCTTGAGACTATCGGTATCTCCGACCCTGCATCACTTGCCAAGATCTATGAACAATTCCATCACTGGCATATCGGCATGAAAAACCGCCACGTACTCCCGCTTGTCGAGGATATCATCCGTGGATCAGGGCTGCTTGCGGAACTTCTCTCCAAACCCGAAGGAAGCGCACGGCTTGCCGCGATCGATCGTCTTTATGATGAGCTCCAGTCGCTTTCCGCGCGTGAGCCTGATTATTCCCTTACATCATTTCTGTCTCATCTGGAAACATTGCGCGAATACAAAAAGGGTCTTGAAACAAAGGCGGCGGAAGAACGTCCCGGCGTACGGCTCATGAGCGCGCATAAAGCGAAAGGGCTTGAGTTTGATCATGTCTATATCATGAATTGTTCCGAACGCGCTTGGGAGGGAAGGGGAAAGCGGACGCACTTCAGAACGCACCTGGTGAATAGCCCGCTCGAAGATACTCAGGACAGAAACGATGAACGGCGTCTCTTTTATGTTGCACTCACGCGTGCGAGGAAAACCGCAACGATCACGCTTTCTGAGACCGATCCGAGCGGAAAGGCCGCCATCGCCTCACGTTTCATCGCCGATATCGACCCGGCGCTCTCCACGCATATTTCTCCGGAAATCGTTCTTTCCGAAGGCGGAAGATACGGCGAGCGGGTTTTGCTCGAGCCTAGGGCGCTCGACCGTGAGTTCATCCGCGCAAGATTTTTGGAGCAAGGACTGAATGCCACCGCGCTCAATAACTTTCTCGACTGTCATTGGAAGTATGTGCACCAGAATCTTCTTCGCGTGCCGGGTGCGCCGAACAAATACATGATCCTGGGAACAGCAGTTCATTCCGCGCTGCGATTATTCTTTGATGCGTGGCGTGGAGGAGAAAACGTGGACATCGAAAAAGTGATCGACCGATTCACGTGGTCGCTTGATCGGCAGCCGCTCTCCCGTGCCGACCATCTTGCGATGCGGGAGAAAGGGGAAAAGGCCCTCCGGGGATACTTTGCATATTACAAAGGCTCGTGGCCGAGGACGATCAAAAATGAATATCGTATCGACGGCATTTTTCTCGACATTGACATCGACGGCTCCATTGTAGAGGTCCCGCTCAAGGGCTCGCTCGATAAGATCGAGATCGACGGTGATCGTGTGAACGTCATTGACTACAAGACCGGAAAAGTAAAATCGCGCAATGCGCTGCTCGGGAAGACCAAAGACGAAAATAAAGATTATCTCCGCCAGCTCATTTTTTATAAACTCCTTCTTTCGAAATTCGACCGGGATAAGTATGTGATGGAAACGGGAACGATAGAATTCGTCGAGCCGAACGAGAGCGGCAAGTATGTCCGAGAAACTTTTGCTATTACTGATCCCGAAGTGAAAGAAGTGGAGAAGCAAGCGCTCGAGGCGGCAAAGGCGATCTACGATCTCTCGTTTTGGGGAAAGCATTGCGAAAAGGAATCGTGTGAGCACTGCGACCTCTACGTCCCCCTTGCATCCTCCGTATTCTAATCAATAGCCTGGAATCACTTTTGTTAATAATTCTTGTGGCGCGCGCAGGGAAATTCCCAAATGAAGCCGTTTTGTGTTGTAGTACG
>MHLP01000038.1 GCA_001821435.1 Candidatus Lloydbacteria bacterium RIFCSPLOWO2_01_FULL_50_20
GTTCGCCTATAACATGCTGGTGATTTAGGCGTACCTTGGTGACACAGGGTGTTTTCTACAGAGCAGGTTTGACTCCCAATTCTTCTATAATCTCCCGGCTTATGCATTCTTTGACCCCCTCTCCCCACTCTAAATGACCGCCAGGAAGCGCGGCGAAGCTTGTGTCGTGAGGATGTCTCACGAGCAGCAATTTGCCTTCGTGAAGGATGATCGCTCTACATCGGATGATGAATTTTTTGATTTCAGACATAATTTTGCGCTATTTGAGTAAAGTCTTTTCAAGAAATGCGGAGTTTTCGGACAATACCACGCGGAACGTTTCGCGTCCAAGCAGTTCTCCTGAAGCGGTTTCTATCGATACGCGCCATTCGCCCTGCGGAACGCTCTCTTTTATGGAATACCCGCGATAGCCGCCGTCGCGTCCGCCGATGATGGGAAAGGACACGCGATGAACGGTATTCCACTCCCCTGTCGCGGCGTCTTTGTATTGCCATTCATGCACGATCGGTGTCCTGATGGCGATCGGCGCGAATACAGCGCTATAAAAATATGCAGGCTCCCCCGCTGTGAGATGGAGCACTTTTTGCTGCAATCCCAATACCCCGAAGCGTTCCCCCCATAGTGTCTTCTCGCCGGAACCGATATAGTTGCCGGCCGCGTCGCGTACCACCGAATGATAGACGCCGCTATCGCGCAGGAGGAGCGGGATGGGCGGGATCACATGCGTGAAATAGAGCACGTTGATAAGCGCATACATTCCGCCGACCATTCCGAGTATTCCCAGTGCGTTCTCGCGCACGATCTTCCGTGAGAGCGCAAAGATGCTGCCGATGAAGAAAAGCGTTCCGAGAAGTGCAAGCGCTCCGGCGATAAGAAAAGGGATCGTCCCCACTTCGCGGAGTGCGATGGGGACGCAGAGGACCATTGCCATGAAAAAGACAAAGAAGAATGTGGCAAGCTGAAATTTGAACAGCCGCACGCGGTCACGGAAGAGCTCATTTCCGATGAACATTCCACCGAGGAGAAGCATAAAAGGCCAGCTTCCCTCGAGTGCTGCGCTTCGCGAATAATATACAAAAAGCATGCTCATCAGGGCGCCGAAGACGAGCTGGGTCAAGGTGGGTATGACGCTCCCCCACCTGAGCCACGATGAGTGCTGTATCTTCACGCGCCAGAAAACCTGTTCGGCAAGGATCGTCACTGCCGCAAGGAGAAGATATCCGCCGAGAATAAGCGGTGTAAACGGGTTGTCGATCTCCGGGGCGAAAATATAGTCGAGCACGAAACCGACAGTGAACGCAACGCCCGAGAGGTGACGCTCGTATTTCTTCAGGAGTTCCATACAGATAGTTTACTACGTTTGCTGACGAAGTGGGAACTGAGCTCACCAGGGAAATTTTTTTTGTTTGAACCAAAACTGACCGGTTTCGACATCGGAATTTGCGAGCATAAAAATATCCTGAGCGGCCTCAGCGGGAGAAATGTCCGCCCCTTCTCCGCCCATATCCGTTTGCACCCAGCCCGGGTGCACCGAGGACACTTTCACCTTTCCCGCTAAACGCCGAGCGAGGATCCGCGTCAGCATATTCAGTGATGCTTTTGAGATCCGATAGCTCGGATAGTTTGATGTATAGCCCGTATGTCCCAACGATCCTGCACTGGATGAAAGGTTGATGATCTGCCCGCCTTCGTTGATCAGTGGAATGATCCGTTCGGTAAAGTTAACAGTGCCGATCAGGTTCACCTCAAGCGTTTTCCGCAAAAAGTCGGTGACGATCGCCGGAGAATCCGCTTCTTCCTCGATCACGATACCCGCATTGTTGATGAGGATGTCGATCTTCTTCCCGAGCTTTGCGATATCGTCGGCGCATCGCTTTATACTCACCGGGTCACCGAGATCAAGCCGGAACATCTTCAAGCGCTTATGTGAAAAATGCGCGTCACCATTCGTCGATGTACCGAACACGACATCTCCGTTTTCCAGAAACTTTTTTGCAAGCGCGTTTCCTATCCCCCTGCTCGCACCGGTGACGAGGATCGTTTTCATGCGTAGATTATAATTCTGTTTGCTGACTTTCCGCAAGAAACAGCTTTATTTAATAAATAAAAAAACGCCGGTCTCAGATTCCCGCGCGTTTGAATAATTCGACTGTCCCATTGTAGGCTTTTTTCGCGACAGCCTTGATCTTTTTTGCGTCCCGCGTGAAAGCGGTGATCTCCCCGCTTCCCCAGAGTATCAGGTGGGGCGTTTTGCTTTCCCGTAAGTCTTTCAATCCGTTCTCATACCGACTGATCCGCATCAATGATGCCCGCCGTCTGTTGGGCATCATGCCAAAAGTACTTGCGATCTCCGCTATTCGAGCGCCGAACTTTGGGCGCCAGTCCTTCGGGTGATTGGCAAAAATGATCAGTCCGTCCAGATCCCACCGCTTGATAAGTTCAAGTGCGGGAAAAGGTATCGCCGACGCACCATCGTATTTTCGTTGGCCGTTCACGATGACGGGTTTGCGATAGAGGACCGGCATAGCCATAGTAGCGCGGACCGCATCGAAGAGTTCGTGCCCTGCGGTTTTCAGGTTGATCAAATGCCCTCTTCCTGTCTTCCAATCGGTTACTCCAACGACCACGTCTCCCGGGAAACGATTGATCGCTTCGACGCGTACTTCCTTGCGAAAAACATCGTTGACAAGAAAACCGACATCAGCCGTCGTGCCGTTCAAAAACCGGCGGATGCTAAAACTGATGAAATTTTCGGTCGTGCACTCCTCCCAATAACAGCTTGCGCCTTTATTGAGCATATTGGCCGCAAAATAGATTGCCGGTCCGGCAAACGATGATATTGCACCGATGACTTTGAACTTTGTCAGCCCGTACGATTCGAATGCGCATGCCTGGGCGCAGCCCTCCGCGCCGGCATTCCCGCCCGAAAGTCCGAGTGCGCCGATCCGTCCCTCGCCTCGTGCCAATCGACACAGAAGCGAAAGATCGCCCTCGTATTCCATTTCCGCCTCTTTTCTGTGCGCTGTCTCACCAAAAGCTACGTGAACAAAGAGACATTGTCAATGATGAGTGATGTCTCTTTGTTGTTCGAACCAAAAAGTTCTTGAAGAAATTATTTGCCGAGTTTTTTTGTCAGTTCGATTAGCCGTTTCGCCTTCTCAGGCGTCCAACCGGTGCTCACGATCTGTTCGCGTCTCAATGCACTCAATTCTTCCTTTTCAGTATTCGTTAATCCTTCCATCGACGCCCCTTGCGTGTCTTCATCCTCGCTTGTTAACTCGCGATATCTCTTTGACTCTTCGAGGGTAAACTCGCCCACCATCTGTTTTTTGCGCAACTCCGCGAGCTCCTCTTGCTTATTCATTTGCACTGCTGATTCCTTGAAATCATATTCTCTTTGTTCCATATTCATTGTTGCTTATTGATAATTTTTTCTCCGACACATATGAGCATACAACATATTTTTTCCTACGGAAAGTTTTTTTTTCTGCTCTTGAGCCTACCGCAAACTTACTACGAGACCACGTTTCAAAACTTTTTGGAGGGACTGTCCCCTATTCCTCCTGTCCCCTATTCCTGAGATTGTTCACGAATGCTTTGGCGAGATTTGATAATTTAGGAAATAAATTCCCAGTTGCCGTCGAGATAATTTGCCACACATTCTCCGTCTCCCGGCCTATCGCCATAATAGTAAGTTTTGTGGATCGATGCGGAAACCTTCGACTTATCCGGAAGTGCATGGTTGCGGTAGTCGTACTTCGCCTTCGCGTAATCATATTCAACCCGCTCGCCGTTCTCGAGTGTTTCGATCTGCACGTGGTCCTCGTTCGACACGAGCACCGTGTAGTCTTTTCCGCTGAGCAGTCGCTCAAATATGGACTTCAGTTCCTCGGGCGTCGGAAACTGTTCAGGGGCGTTTTCACCGGGATTGGTCATGACTGAATGTTATCACATTTTTAAGACTTCTTGTAGCTGCTGTTGCCCTTTTTCCTGCACATGGTTTTTTTGATCCATCCTTGAAAAACTTCCTCTCGCGTGCCACAAAAATTATCTCTCTTGAAAACATCGAACGACAAAGTATGCACCCGTGGCGGCGAAGAATACCCACCAAAGCCACGTAAGGCCGGCGACGTAGTCATAGAAGTAGAGCGCGAGTAAAATGCCGAGCGAGATGAGGCAGATCTTGATCAGTGCCACCTCCCACCACTCGAACGTCCACGATTTAAATTTGTCCATAATGTTATGGATGAAATAATAACTTGCTTATATATACCACACCATATGCCGTATGATTCAGTGGGCGTTTTTTTGCTTCAATTCCTTGAGCTTCTCGCGCAATCCTTTAAGGAAGATACCCTGTTCCGTGTCGTTCTTTCTCGCGCTCGCATATTCCTCGTAGAGTTGAGGTTCGTCCCTCGTTAGTTCACTAAACTCCTCGGAGTAGTCATTTATCCAGTCAATGATCGACTCGTGGTCGGGAGAACTTTGCGCTAAAAGGAGCTGCATCTCATTTCTTAAACCCAAAATGGTCTGTGCGTCGTTCTCCTTGCGGGCAACGTACGGTGATTCCTCATTAAAGTGTGTTCTCATGGTTTTCGCTTATCTATATTCAAAGCATACGTTACATTTCTTTCTTGCGAAAGCTTTTTTACCTTCCCTTAAGAACAGACGCCGCGCGGCGGTTACGACCAGAGTTTCCAGCCGGTGCGAAAGACGAAGACAGAGGCCGCCAGTGTGGCAAGCGTGAGCGCTATCAGTATTCCGACGCCGAGGAAAAGCGATCTTTCGTGATAGCCGGTGAGCGAGTAGCGAATACCGTCTATTGCGTAAAAAATGGGATTTGCGTATACGAGCCACTGGAGATTCGCGGGAAGCATGTGTACCGAGAATTAATCGTGACTGTCCCCATTATCCGTCCCATTATCCGATTCCTTCATCCGTCAAATAATTTTTTTAACTTTTCTTTTATTTTTGTGATAAGTTTCCGCTGCTGTTTCCCCTTCTCGGAATAAACGGCCTGCTTAGCGAGTTCAAAAAGCCTAATGTCCGTCGCCGAAACTCCAGGGTTGCCGGCGTTTTCCCGCTTGGATAATTTACCGAATAGCTTCGGATCGTTGGGGCTGAGTTCTATTGCCCGCTTGATTCCTTCGCGATTGTGCAAAAGATAAGGGTCAATGATATTTTCCGCTCCGAGCACCGACGCTGGCGAAACATTCTCGCTTCCTTCGCTTTTTATTCCGTAAAGAACTTCAAATAAACCGGGTTCTATATTCTTATAAAAATAAAGGGTTTCTTGAAAAAATTGTTTTCCGTCATCCGGGCTCCACCAATTCACTGGGGTGCCGATAGCCATGCGCACTGGCAAGACTTTTCCTGCTCCATCTTTTATAAAACGCCGTATTTCTTCCACTCTTGTCCGGTCGAAATCATCGTCGGTAACTTCTTCTTGATGACCCCCCTGGAAATGGTTGAAAAACATTTTTCCATCGGGCGTGTCGAAGCCGACAAAGGCATGACGCTCGCCGTGAATATATGCGTAAGGGATATCGAGCTCTTTAAGAAGCAGGGAGCCGAGAAGAGCAGATCCGGCGCAATTCGCTTTTTTTGATTCAACAATATTTGCAATATTGCCCGACCCGCTTTTATAAGGAAATAATTCTCTGGCTTTTCGGCTCAAGCGGGCGACAATGGAGTTTACCTTTTGAGAAATTTCATCCGGCACGCCGCGTTTACGCGCATCTCCCAGCTCCGATTTTATCGTGTCCAAGTCAAAGGCTTCCGCAAGTGATTTTCCGTTTTCTAAGATGTCCCGTCGCGACAAAAACTGGTCCACTCCTTTTGTTGCCAAAAGGTTAAGAATTTCTCGAACCGGCTGATTCGCCGAAAAAGAGAGTTTTTCCGAGGCCGTTTCTTGCAGTTTATAAAACGGGCCTTTTCTGTCTTTCCACGTAAGTTCCCGATTTTCTTGCTTAAACCCTTTGCGGGACAGCGCCTCAAAAAAGGTTCCGACCGTATGCCGGCGAAAGTCCTTCATTGTTTCTTCCGGGACGGCATCGCCATATTTTTCGCGCATTCGTCGAATTCTTTTTTCATACGCAGAATCCCCGAGCAAAAATCTTTCTATTTCCCGTTTTCGGTCTTCAGACAAAACAGTAGCACCTTGCGCATCATTTTGATCGTTATCACGATATGTTTTTCCATAACGCTCAAAGAATCCGACTGTTTTTTTGAAAACGTCATCCGAGCGGCTTGCTTCGGCGGTTGACTGTTCTGCTCCGTATTGCCTTAAATACTGAGCCGCATCGTTAAAAAAGCTTTCTAATTCAGCAAGCCGCTCTTTTGCTTTTTCAGGATCGGCACCTTGAAGCGCTTCGATCTTTTGGCGGATGGTCCACATTTCCACCCCCGATAAGTCTATGGCGTTTTCCACATTGTACGCAGCGGCCGCTTTGCCCAATTGCGATTCCAGCTTTTCATTTGGAGTAAACACGGCTTCCGATACCTGTTCCAATTTTTCACGAAACCCTTCGGCCGAGGCGTTTTTTGAACGAGGAATCTCGTTATCCGAGGAAAACGATGGCGCTTCTTTTTTCATAAATCTTGAAATCAACTTCCCTCTCGGCGCACGAGGTCGTCTAGACGCTCGTGCTAGCACGACCTGGAACATTCGACCTGCTGGCCTCAGTACTTCCTCGCTCGCCACTCGGGCACTGCATACTTAAGTTTCGAAACTACCCTCCCTTTCCTTTTACAACCCTCAACCCAAGTTCGGTAAGCTGTTCCGGGGAAACATCGGACGGAGCGGACATCATGAGGTCTTTGCCCTCACCGTTTTTGGCGAATGCGATGACTTCGCGGATGTTCGGTTCATTCTGAAGAATGGCCATCAGGCGGTCGAGGCCCCAGGCGATGCCGCCGTGCGGAGGCGCGCCGAACGAGAACGCTTCAAGCATGTGACCGAATTTTGCGTTGATGCTCTCCTCTTTGTGTCCCATGATCTCGAACACGCGTTTCAATGCGAGCGGAGTGTGATTTCTGACACTTCCGCCGCCGATCTCGAAACCGTTCAACGCCACATCGTACTGCGTCGTCAGAATTTCTCCGATGTGCTCACCCGCACTTCCTTGCATCAGCCACTCCATGTGTTCGGGCTTCGGCGCGGAGAACGGATTGTGCGTGAACGTCCATCCGCTTGCCTGCCCTGAACCTGCCGAAGGGTCAGTTTTCTCGAAGAATGGGAAGTCTATCACCCAGCAGAATGCGAGGAGATCGGGGTCGCTCTTGTCGAGGCGGAGGTCGGGCTTGTCGGTGCCGTATTTTTCCATCGCTTCTTTGTAGGACATGCGCGGGAACGGTATCACTTGGATCTTTTTGTGCGGGGCGAGCTCTTTCACGAGCGCG
The DNA here is from genome assembly GCA_001821435.1 of Candidatus Lloydbacteria bacterium RIFCSPLOWO2_01_FULL_50_20. GTDB lineage: Bacteria > Patescibacteriota > Minisyncoccia > Phycocordibacterales > UBA6899 > MHLP01. The sequence goes on from MHLP01000038.1 coordinate 7,402, forward strand.
ATAAGCAGGCGTTCGTTCACGTCCATCACGTCTTCGCGGTCCACGAAACTCATTTCGATATCGAGCTGGGTGAATTCGGGTTGGCGGTCTCCGCGCGAATCCTCGTCGCGCAGACAGCGTGCGAACTGGAAGTAACGCTCGAAGCCGGCGACCATCAGAAGTTGCTTGTACTGCTGGGGAGACTGCGGAAGCGCGAAGAATTTTCCCGGTTCGATGCGCGAAGGCACCAGAAAGTCGCGCGCGCCTTCGGGGGTCGACTTGGAAAGGAGCGGCGTCTCTATTTCGATGAATCGCTCTTTGGAAAGGAAATTGCGGATGTAGAGCATTACGTCGTGACGGAGGCGGATGTTCTTCTGGAGGCGCGGTCGGCGCAGGTCGAGATAGCGATACTTGAGGCGCACATCTTCGCCGATCTCCCTGCCGTCGCCGCGGAGGTCGATCGGGGGCGTTTCCGATTCGTTCAAGACGGTGACCGAGAGCATTTCGATCTCGAGCATGCCGTTCGCCTCGTCTTTGTTCACCATCTTCTCGGGGCGAGGATTGACCTTGCCCTTGACCTCGATGACCCACTCCGGGCGCAGCTTGCTCGCTGAATCATGCGCTTCCTCGTGATTGGGAAGAGCGACCATCTGCACTTTGCCGCTTTGGTCGCGCATGTCGATAAAAATGAGTTTGCCGTGGTCGCGACGGATATCCACCCAGCCTTTAAGCGTGATCTCCTCACCTATCTTTTCTTTTAAATTTGCGATGAGTGTGCGTTCGTTCATGATATTCAAGTTATATGTTCATTTATTATAAGACTTGAAAATGGATGAAATTCGAGGCGCGGAAAAAGCAACGAGGGAGGCATATGCTTATATGTTGACCGAATTGCAGAGGCTCCGCAACAATGAAGTTCGCCATTTGCATAAGTCTTATTATTGAAAGTAGTTGATCTTCATCTTGGTCTTCACTTCTCTTAACACTTCCCTTGCCGTCTGTCGCGCCTTGCGTGTTCCCTCCTCGAGAATATCCATTACGAGGTTTGGGTCGCCGGCTAATTCACGGCGTCGCTCGCGTATCGGGTCGAGGACGTCATTCAATATCGCGGCAAGGCGTTTCTTCAGGACCACATCGCCCAATCCCCCCTTTTTATACTGTTGTTTTAATTTCGCTAACCCCTTCGGGTCGGGATCGAAGATATCGAGATAACTAAAAACAACATTGCCCTCAACTTTGCCGGGGTCGCTTGCGTGGACGTGCTTCGGGTCAGTGTACATTTTCATCACTTTTTCCTCGACCACCTCTTCTTTGTCGGCAAGAAAGATCGCGTTGTTCAAGGACTTCGACATCTTCGCTTTGCCGTCGATACCCATCAGGCGGCCGTGTTTTGCGACAACGGGCTTGATGCGGTCAAATGTTTTGCCGTAGATGCGGTTGAAGGAATCCACGATCTCGTTCGTCTGTTCGAGGACGGGGAGTTGATCTTCGCCTACGGGAACGCGGTTCGCCCTGAAGGTGAGAATGTCCGCCGCCTGCGAAACGGGGTACATGAGAAAGCCTGCGGGAACGCTCTCACCCTTGAAGCCTTTTTGTTCGATCTCGGTTTTTACCGTCGGATTTTGCTTGAGGCGCGAGATGGTGACGAGGTTGAGAAAAAATATCGTGAGCTCAGCGATCTCCTGCACCTGAGACTGGATGAACATCGTCGTTTTCTTCGGGTCCATTCCGCACGCGAGGTTGTCGAGGGCGACATCGAGTACGGCCGCGCGGACCTTTGCGGGATCCTCGGCGTTGTCGGTCAAGGCCTGCACGTCGGCGATCATATAAAACAGTTTCCCGCTTGCCGTTTTCTGGAGTTTCAGGCGGTTCTCGATAGAGCCCAAAAAATGGCCCAAATGGAGCTTTCCTGTGGGCCTATCCCCCGTGAGCACCGTTTCCTCGCTATTCTTCATTTGAGAGCCATTCTAGCATGAAAATACGCGGTTTGGTAGGGCGCGGCGTTCATGAAACTTCCCCGCAAAACATTTATTGACAAGATACAAAATAGGATGTATATTTTTATCAGAGTAGTTTTTGTAAACCAAATGACCTAGAGAAAAGGGGTAGTCAAATGAGCGATCTTTTCTTCGCCATGCTCAGCATCTTTCTCGTTGTTTTAGTCGGCGTTCGCGGGGTGTTCGTCGAGGACACCGTCGCGCGAGACGCACTCGCTAGAGAAGGGTTCACGAATGTCCGCGTTACCGACCGTGCGTTTTTCTTCGTCGGCTTTCGCGGATGCGACATCACGGAGGCGGTGCGGATCATCATCGTCGCAACGGATCCAAGAGGTGTGGATGTGCCGGTCTATGTGTGCGCCGGATGGCCGCTTGCCGATACAAGGATAGTATATCGACTGCGCAGGGAAACCACGATCATATGAATTTCCTGCTGCTTCCTACCACCATTGGATAAGGAGGTGTCACGTGGATCATCTGATCCTTCCGCTTACGAAAAGCTCGTGGATGGACGGCCGCATTGGACCGATCGAAAAACAGGATTTCTTTGTAAGTATAAAAAGGGCAAAGACGCTGCATGCCCGACACCCCGATTCGAAGATTCTCGTTTTAAGCAACGTCCAAGTGGGCGGATGCGAGCACGAGGTTGACTGTTCCCTGCGGGCACTATGCATGCTCGATGTGCCCAGTGGGGATATCCTTGTTTTGAGGAAAGGATGTGAGACCATCGAGCAGTTGGAAATCGCTCGAGATATCGCAAAGAAAGAGGGTGCCAAACTGGTCGTCGTTTCGACATGGCTCCACTACCTGCGCGTGCGCTGGCTTGCGCGCGGCATGGGTGCGGAACACCATATCACATACGGCAGACCGCGTCTGCGTGAGGCGCTTACCGACATTGCCCTTATACCTGGGATGATCTTCATTGATCTTCTGGGGCGTCGAGAGTGGTTCAAGAAAAAAGTCGAAAAACGCCGACTGAGCGGCAAGCATTGATGTGCGAACAAGCGGGAAAACCCCGCTTGTTTTTTTATTCTTTTTTGGTAATCCATAGGTCGGACTTATGTAGAGCCATTGTGGCTGCGTCATGAAAGAACCCGAGCGCGCTTTTTTGCGGATGTTCAAGTACCGCTCCTTTCTTGTGAACAGCCGAGAGAACCGATCGCTCATTGAGTGCCGTGATCTTTTTTTGTCATGATTTGGTTGCGCAGTGGCATAGTGTGGCATATTTATAGAGGATTAAATCCCCTCCTTTTTTAATTCTTCGATCATTTTTTTCACTTTTCCGGAAAGGCGCGTCGGTGTTTTGATGTTCACGTGAATAAGTATGTCGCCGGAATGTCCGCGACCGGGATTGGGAACCCCGCGGTCTTTTAGGCGGAGCGTGTCGCCGAATTTCACGCCTTCCGGTATTTTGACGTCGATCTGTTTTCCGTCGAGCGTGGCGATCTTATAGGTTGCGCCCAATAGTGCATCCGAGAGTTTTACGTCGAGTGTCATGACAAGATTTTGTCCTTCGCGGTGATACAGCGGATGGGGCTTCACGTGCATTTTGACATAGAGATCACCCGGGATCCCTCCGTGCGCTACCGCCTCGCCTTTTCCGCTCATTCGAAGCATTTCGCCCGCGTTGATCCCCGGGGGAATATTGATCGTGATCTCTTCTTGTTTTTTCAGGACCCCGGCTCCTCCGCAGGCTTTGCACTTTTCTTCGGGGATCTCTCCTTTTCCGCCGCACGTACTGCAGACGTGAACGGTTGAAAAATTGCCAAGAAACGATTTACGCATTTCCGTCACACGGCCTTTGCCGTTGCACGTCGCACACTTTTTCATCTTCATGCCCGGCTTCGCTCCGGTACCGCTGCAGATATCACAAAGGGAGGCTTTCCCCAGCAGTACTTTTCGCTGGGTTCCAAAGACACTTTCCTCAAAGGTGATCTCAATATCGATAGAAATATCCCTGCCGCGTTCGACACGGGTTCCTCCCGCGCCGCTATAGCCGCCGCCGAACAGGTCGCCGAATATGTCGCCCAAGTCCACGCCTTCGAAACCCTGCCCGCCAAAACCGCCGAAGCCCTCAAAGCCGGAATGTCCCTGCCCCCCGCCGCCTTGCCCGCCGCTCCATGTTTGCCCGTAAGTATCATACTCACGGCGCTTTGTCTCATCGGAGAGCGTCTGGTATGCCTCGCTCACTTCTTTGAACTTGGCCTCGTTGCCGCCGTTCTTGTCGGGGTGATATTGGTGCGCGAGTTTATGGAACGCTTTTCGTATTTCGTCCTTCGAAGCTTTCCGGTCAACGCCTAAGGTCTGGTAATAGTCTTTTGCCACAATGGTGAAAAGTATAGCAGTTTTTCGTCTGTTTGACAAGATGCACCTTACATGCTAAGTTATATCCCAGTAGTCAGCGCCCTCAATTTCCGGAGGCATTATGAAAAAAGCTTTTTGCGTGTGCATGCAGTATTGTTTTGGAACACAACTTGACGCATTTCTTACGTTGTTCGCGATGATGCTGTTCGCGGGCGCTGTTGTGCTCGCAATGCAGATGGGTTTATGGTACTTCTTCCTCGGTATCCTTGTCCCATCGCTTATAGTCGGAGTGGTCATGGCCCTGGTTTACGCCCTCGCGCTAGTGATGGTGAGAATTGTCAAGGGCTGCAAACAACGGCACGATCAGGAGTGAACCGACATGTCGCTGTGATCAAGAGCCCCTCCGTGTGAGGGATTTTTTTTATTTGCAAAACACAAGAAAACATAAGTCCGACCTATGGATTACCATAGGTCGGACTTATGTAATATGTTGCTTCTTAATTTTTCTAGACCCCAGTACTACTGCTGGCAGCAAAAGGAATACGGGGTTAAGAAAAATATAGTCGTCAGGGAACACTGACTCCTCATTTTTCTAAACGTCGTGAACGGTTCCGCCCGGCTGTCCTCCCTCGGGAGGAGGTGTTCCCCCGCCTTCGGGAGGTGTTTGCGGCGGAGTTTCGGCTTGCTGTGTCTTCGCCATCGCTTCACCGATATGCTGCATGGAAAGTGAGAGTGCTTCGGTCGCCTTCTTGATCGCATCTATGTCCGTGCCGTCCCTCACTTTCTTTACCTCGGCGATCTTTGCTTCGACATCGGCTTTTATGTCCGCAGGCACCTTGTCTCCGCTGTCGCGCAAGGCTTTTTCCGCCGTGTAGGCCGTACTTTCGGCGATATTCTTTACCTCGACCGTTTCCTGTTTTTTCTTATCTTCATCCGCATGCATCTCCGCTTCCTTTTTCATCCGTTCAATGTCGTCTTTGGAAAGCGAGGAGCGTGCCTCGATGCGGATCGACTGCTCTTTGCCGCTTGTCTTGTCTTTCGCTTTGACATTCAAGATGCCGTTCGCGTCGACGTCGAAGGTAACCTCGACCTGCGGCATTCCTCGCGGTGCGGGTGGTATACCATCCAGCATGAATTTTCCGAGCGATTTATTATCCCCTGCCATCGGGCGCTCACCTTGCACGACATGCACTTCCACAGACGTTTGATTATCGGCCGCGGTGGAAAATATCTGCGAACGCGATGCGGGGATGGTCGTGTTCTTGTCGATCAAGTGTGTTGCGATCCCTCCCATCGTTTCGATGCCCAGAGAGAGCGGAATGACGTCAAGGAGAAGAATGTCCTTAACGTCCCCCTGCAGAATTCCTCCCTGTATCGCAGCGCCGGCCGCGACAACTTCGTCGGGGTTTACGGTCATGTTCGGTTTTTTTCCGAAATATGCTTCAACGACCTTTTGGATAAGAGGCATGCGCGTCTGCCCGCCGACGAGAATAATCTCGTGGATATCAGGGACCTTGAACGGCGAAGCTTCCATGGCGCGCTTAGTGATCTCCATCGCACGGTCGACGAATTCCTGCGTCAGTTCCTCAAGTTTTGCGCGGGAGAGCTTGATGACAAGGTGTTCCGGTCCGTTCGGGCCCGACGTGATGAAAGGAAGGTTCACCTCGGTCTCGATAGCGCTCGAGAGCTCGATCTTCGCCTTTTCCGCACCTTCATCAAGGCGCTGTTTGGAGAGCGGGTCTTGGCGTACGTCGATACCGGATGTTTTCTTGAATTCCTCGGCAAGCCAGTTGATGATTTTCTGGTCGATATCTTTTCCGCCGAGATGCGCGTCACCGTCAGTCGCCTTCACCTCGATGACGTCGTTTCCCACTTCAAGAACGGAGATATCAAATGTGCCGCCGCCGAAGTCGAAGACGGCGATCTTTTCATCTTTCTTTTTATTAAAACCATATGCGAGCGCCGCCGCGGTCGGCTCGTTGATGATGCGCTTCACCTCAAGGCCGGCGATCTTCCCGGCGTCTTTTGTCGCCTGGCGCTGTGCGTCGTTGAAGTATGCCGGGACCGTAATGACCGCCTCGGTGATCTTCTCTCCCAATTTTGCTTCCGCGTCCGTCTTTAATTTTTGGAGGATCATCGCGGAGACTTCCTCGGGGCGGTACCATTTTGCTTGCCCTGAGCCTGCCGAAGGGTCTCCCATTTGTACCTCAATACCGCCGTTTGCCGACTTCCGCATTTCGAACGACACCGCAGCACGGTCTTTCTGCACTGCCGACTCGTCAAAATTGTGCCCAATAAAACGCTTGATCTGATAGACGGTATTTTTAGGATTCGTTACCGCCTGGCGTTTCGCGGAAAGTCCGACGACACGCTCGTTCGTCTTGGCGACAGCAATAATAGAAGGAGTGGTGCGTGCACCTTCGGCATTTTCGATGATCCGAGGCTCCCCCGCTTCAACAACAGCCATTGCGGAGTTGGTCGTCCCCAGATCGATGCCAAGTATCTTTGCCATAATATGTTGAATTTATTGCTTACTGTTAATAATAAAGATCATAAAAACTTTTTATAAAATTTATACTTCTCTGCTCTATCATTTTACTCCATTTTCGTTTCCGAAGTAGCATCAACCGGGTTTGTCCGCTTCGTGCTTTGGGGCGGCGGGTTCCCCGTAGATCTTTACCCGAGGCGAACAAAGCAGCCTGCCGTTCAGGCGGTATCCCAGCTGAATAACCTCGGCTATCTTATGGTTCCGGGCTTTGTCGTCTGTGGGCACCACGCCGACTGACGTGTGCTCGTTGGGATCGAAGTCCTCGCCTTCGGGGTTGATCTCGCTTAAACCGTGCTCGCGCAGTATTTGCAGGAGCTGCGTATGGATATATTCCACGCCGTTTCGCCACGCAGGATCCACCCGTTCCCAGGCTTCTTTGTTCGCGAAGGCAGAATGGAAGCTCTCAAGAACAGGCAAGAGGTCGTCAATGACCCCTTCGCCGGCAAACTTAAGAAACTCCGCCTTCCCTTCTTCTTCGCGTTTCCGATAATTCACAAAATCCGCCTTTGCCCGTTGCCAGCCGTCGAGATTGGCTGTCTTTTCCTTTGTGCATTCGCGGAGCTTATTCCGCAAACGTTTGATCTGGTCTTCGGGCGTCGTAGAGCTCCCCGAATCGGCGTCATCGTTGTACGACTCTATCTCAACATCATCAACAGCCTCGTCGTCGAAAGCGTTTGGCACTCCGTCTTTTGGCATCGGGATACCTTGTCGGTCGTTGTCAATGTGTTTCTGGTCATCCATAGGTTCGAAATATAGCAGAAAATCCTTTAACTGTCAAAAAGTGATCAAGTGAGGCTTGAGATAAACTTAACGTTTTGACCACTGGCTCGCCTTTCGGGCTTTCTTCAGTCCAAAATGTTTGCGTTCCACCTGACGGGAATCGCGTTTCAAAAATCCCATTTTTTTGAGCTCCTTTTTTTGCGCCGCGTCTTCTCCGACAAGTATGCGTGAGAGTCCATGGCGGATAGCTTCTGCCTGAGCATGAATACCGCCCCCCTTTACATGTGCGGAGATCGTGTATTTGCCCGGGAATCCTTCGCGGGTTACCGGTGCCATAACGATCGCGCAAAGGGTCGGCGTGCCGAAATATTCCTCAAGGGGTTTGCCGTTCACGGTAATGATGTTTTTAGCGGATGCTCCGGCGCGAACCCGTGCAATGGCGGTCTTTCTTCGTCCGACTGCTTCCATGTAGACGGCAGATTTCGCGAGCTTCACCGCCTTAACGGAGCGTGCTGCCGCTTTCGGCTGCGTCGGTTTCACTGTCTTTGGTTTTGCTGTCGTTGCCATGATTTATTCTTCAATAATTAAATGCTTCAATCTTTTCTCGCGAAGTGTATTTCCCGGAAGCATGCCTTTTATTGCGCGCTTGAGCGCCTCCTTTTGGCCCTTGGTCGCGATAATATGCGCTAAAGAAAGCGAGCGATCCGATCCGGGGTAACCGCTGTGACTGTGATACTTCTTCTGAAGTAATTTCTTTTCGGAAATATTGAGCGCCTTCGCATGGGTGATACGAACCGTAACATTCGCCACAACATTTTTTTTTACCGAGGGAGAATTCTTCGCTAAGAGGACTTTGGCCGCTTCGCTCGCGACCCGTCCGAGCGATTTCCCTCTCGCATCAATGATGTATTCCATATTAGAGATTGTTAGCGAGTGAAACGAGTTTATAATCTCTTATACCCCGCACCACTTTTGCCTGTAACCTACCCTGCGACGCGCGGGCGAACCCCAGAAGCAAAGCTACGCTTGCTACGGGGCAAGTAGTCCGGCGTGCACAAGCACGACTAAACGGCCTTACTTGTCCCGTAGTTTGCGAAGCAACACTACTGGGATTCAGGCCAGCGTCGCGGAACAATTTTGATGCAAGTGGTAAGTTGTGCGTGGGTATCATATGTTTAGCAAAAGTTGGTACGGGGTCAAGTAAATTATAGTCGCTTGGCTCCTTAATTTTCTAGACAAACTCTATCGTTGCTAATGGACTCGCGTCTCCTCTGCCGCTTCGGTTTCCCAGTTTGGTGATCCGCGTATAACCGCCCTTTCTGTCGAAATATTTAGGCGCGATCTCCTTCACCAGCATATTAGTGAGTTTGGCGTTATTGTTGAGACGCGATTTGAGCAGCCGGACATCAGCGATCGACGCCTTTCGTGCTTTGGTGACAAGTTTCTCTATGGCCGGGCGGAGTGTTTTTGCACGCGCCTCGGTTGTGGTGATCTTACCGTGTGTGATCAGGGCCGCCACCAAAGAATGGATGAGCGCGTCTCGCTCGCCTCTTTGCAGTCCGAATTTTCTGTTTGAATGATGATGTTTCATCGTAAGCTCTTTAGTGGGGTCGTTGATCTATTTTATTGCTTCAGTGTGACACCGAAATTAGAAAGTGCCCGGCGGATCTCCTGAAGTCCTTTTTCGCCGAGGCCCTCGACGTCGAGGAGGTCTGCTTCGTTCTTGCGTACGAGGCCGCCGACGGTACGGATGTTCGCTGTAGCGAGTGCGTTCTGTGTTCTTGCTGAAAGATCAAGCGAATCGATGCGCGTTTTGAGAAATTCGGTATCCACCTCCGCCTCTCCCTGTACGGGCACAATTTCCTCGGATGCTTCGGCGGAGGGCACTGATTCGATCAGTTCTTCTTCTTTGAACCCGATGATCGCTTTCAGCTGGTGGATCATCACATCGATCGCCGTCTCAAGCGCCACGCGCGGAGTCAGCGTACCGTCCGTTTCGATCGTGATCATCAGGCGGTTGTAATCGGTGCGGTCACCGACGCGCATCGTTTCAACCTCATAGTTGACGCGGCGGATCGGCGTGAAAGCTGAGTCGAGCGCGATCGAACCGATCTCAACTTTTTCTTTCCGGATCGCCTCTTTGGGAAGATAGCCGAGTCCTACTTCGACCTTCATTTCAATATTAAGCGATGCGTTTTTATCGGTGAGTTCGCAGATGTACTGCTCAGGGTTCAGTACATCGACGCCTCCGACAACATTGATATCGGCCGCCGTCATCTTTTTTGCGCCCTTCATCGAGATCGTCACGATCTGAGGTTCGTCAGTCGACATCTTGAAGCGCACCTTTTTCAAATTGAGAATGATCGTAATGACGTCTTCCTTTACGCCGTCTATCGTGGAAAATTCATGGAGTACTCCTTCGATCTTGAGCTGTGTCAGTGCGGCGCCGGGAAGAGATGAGAGAATAATGCGGCGCAGTGAATTTCCGAGCGTATGGCCATAGCCGGGATAAAGACCTTCGATCTCATAAACACCCATATTCCCTTCCTCACGGACGGGTTTGGGTTTTGACGGCAATGCAACGTTATAATCAGACATACCTATTGGGATTGATTATGTTAATAAAGAATGCTCAATACATTATACTACAGCCCTTCCTCTCGATTAACGGCTATAAAACTCAATAACTGACTGGAAATTAAAGCCGAGTTCATTCTTGTCGTACTTCGGCGATCCTTTCACTTCAGCGGACAGCTTGAGCGCGTCAGCGGCGATCCAGTTCGGTATCGGATGTTTCCCCATCTTTTCTTTTGCGGCCGTAAAAAGGGGCGATGTGCGACTTCCTTCGCGGACAGAAACTATTTCGCCTTTTTTCACCTGATAAGACGGTATGGTCAACTTGCGTTTTCCGACCATGATGTGTCCGTGCGAAACCATCTGACGCGCCTGGGTACGGCTCTGTGCCAGACCAAGACGATAGACCACATTGTCGAGGCGCCGTTCGAGGCGCTCAAAGAGATGTTCTACGGGAGACCCGGATGTTTCATTGCCTGCTTCTTTGACGTAGCGTCTGAATTGTTTCTCGGAAAGGCCGTAGACATTGCGCAGTTTCTGTTTTTCCTTCAGCTGAATACCGTATTCGGTAAGATTGCTCCGGTGTTTGCGTTCGGAAAGGGCCTTGCCGGGCGGAGAAGGCCGCTTTTCAAAAATACATTTCGGGGTAAAACATTTCTCACCTTTCAAGAAAAGTTTTTCTCCGGCACGACGGCAAGTTTTGCATTTTTGGTCAGACATACCAGTTTTATACAAGTGAAAATGAGTAATAAAACTGAGTACCGTGCATCTTCAAAGGTTCACTGTGTCGTTCGGTTTGTTCGATCGGTATTTTGTTCATGGTCAATTTTGAATTATTTACGGAAGAAGGTGCACGGTTAAGAAAAATATAGTCACTTCATTCATTATTTTTCTAAATGCGGCGAGGTTTTTTAGGTCTGGGGCCGTTATGCGGAACCGGAGTCTTATCTTTGATCGAGTTGACCTCGACACCCTTGGCGATAAATGCGCGAATAGCCGATTCTCGTCCGCTTCCCACGCCGCGCACGATCGCGTCAACCGATCTGAGACCCATCAACTGCGCTTTTTCAGCCAGAAGCTCACCGATCTTCGCGGCGGCGAACGGCGTACCCTTTTTTGCGCCGGTGAATCCGAGCGAACCCGAGGAAGACCACATCAGTACATTTCCTTCTGCATCGGCAAGCGACACCATGGTGTTGTTGTACGTTGACTGAATGTTGAGCAGCGCATGGGTGATCTTCTTTTTTGGGACACGCGAAAGAGACCGGGCTTTCAATCCTTGGTCTAACGATCCCCCGCCTTTTTTCACTATGCGCTTCTTTCCCATGTTTGATGATGCTATTTCTTCTCCAATTTACGCCGGCCGCTACCCATGGTCTTTCTCACGTTTCCGCGTACAGTGCGTGAGTTGGTCTTGGTTCGCTGCCCACGCGTCGGTAATCCTCGCGTATGGCGCACGCCACGGTATGCCTTGATATCTTTCAGGCGTTTGATGTTGCCTGCTTTTTCGCGCCTCAGATCACCCTCGATCTTCATGCCTTCGATGAGCTTTCTGACACGGTTTTCTTCATCAGCTGAAATTTCGCCTGGCCTCTTCGTTGCCTCTACGTTGGCTTCCCGCAGGATCCTTTTGGCGGTCGAGTAACCGACACCATAGAACGTGGTGAGTCCAACCCACAGCTGCTTATTGTCCGGAACGGTGATACCGAGAATACGCATAAAATTAGTCAGTAGTAGGTAGTAGGTAGTAGGTAGTAGAATTCATAGAATAAATCATGTTATGATCGCATTGCTAGCCCTGTCTTTGCTTATGGCGCGGATTCGCACAAATAACATAAATAGCGCCGCTCCGACGAACGGTTTTACATTTTGCACAGATCTTTTTTATTGAAGCTTTCACGCGCATAAACTCTTGTGTGTTTAAAAAACAAGGCTCGCCCCGTAGTAGAGCGACTAAATGATACAGCAAACCGACCACATGCCAAAATCCCCATTATGCTACACTCTGTAGTGAGAAAAACGATCTCACTACGGGGCTCGCGAGGGCATAACCGCACGAGACAGGCCGTCAGCATATCCCATTTATAATCTTTTTACAATGCGCAGCTTTCCGCCATAGGGGTTATCTTCAAGCGCCACTTTATCCCCGACCAATACTTTGATGCGATGAATGCGCATTTTTCCGGAGAGGTACGCAAGAACTTCCTCGCCACCCTCCGTGGTGACACGAAACATCGTGTTCGGAAGGGCTTCGGTGATCGTGCCGGTAATTAACGGCTCCTTTTGCTTATCATCGCTCATTTCAATGGGTGTAAAGGTAAGAACCTTTGTTCACGTCATCGCTCAGACATTGTGTAAAATAAGAATTTTCTACCCGCTCCTCGCTCGACGTAATAGCGATACTAGTACGACTATAATTTTTTGTCAAACACTCTCTCTGGAAAAGTGCCGATTAAACAACATTTTTGGAGAAATGTAACGCATTTACAGTTGTGAAAAAATTATGGCACACGAGCAGAGGTCGGATGAGAGGTCAACCCCGCAATGCTTTACCATTCCTCGAATTTAAAGGTCCCCGGGATCCCCGCTCCGGTGAACGGGAATGACGGTCCGTCTGGAAGAGGATACTCCTCAAAATAAGCGGTTCCGTTGTATGTCGTGACTGCTCCCGGCGTGAAGCGGATCGTCACGTTTCGCGTTCCGCCGTTTGCGGAGATGCTGATGGTGCAGTCAGTGAGACAGCTATATTGAGGGTGTGGCATGGCAAGGGTGACGTTGATATCGGTGACGCCATAATTTGTCAGGTTGAGCACGAGATCCTTTGAGCGCCCGATGATCACATTGCCAAAATCGAGCCCTGCGCCGGAGATAGGAAGCACGCCGGTGCCCCAGTCAGGAATGACGACGGAGGATGCAGGTAAGGTGTTGGCAGTGAAGGTGATAGTTTCCTCAATGAGACCTACGGTCGCGCCGGGAGTAAAACGAATGGTGACCGTATGCGAACCGCCGGCGGGAATCGAATAATTGCAGCCGGCAATACACTGGAAATATGTTGTGTCCGAAGATGTTACCGTGCCGATAAGGGTGCTTCCCGCCTCTCCCACATTTGAAACAATAAAGTCGTGCGTCTCAAAAGTATTGATCGGTACATTTCCGAAATCGCGCTGAGGAGGAGCGACTGAGATCGCCGGTTCACTGCCCGTAACCGTTACGGTTACCGAAGCAGATGAACTTTGTCCGGTCTCATTGGTACAGGTGAATGTCCACGTTGCGTTACCTGACGCCCATGGGCCGAGCACGCCGGAATCGTAGCTTAAATTCGGCGCCGGAACCGGCTGGTCAGTCCAGTCTCCGCTATAAGTACTTGTACGCGTCCACGTGCAAGAAGTTGCTCCAGTGGAAGTCATGGTAATGCGGAAGGTTTCTGCGGGCGAAACGGTGGTCGCAGTCGCGGTGACCGTTACCGTGGGGGGTGGCGACACCTCGGCATACGGAGTGTCGGAAACGTAAAGTCCGGCAATAATCTCGCGAAGCCATGATCCCTCGCGGCTTTGCCCACTCAGACTTATCGGGATCGTATACCACGCTTCCGGTGTCGTTAAACCGGTCGTTATCAAGAGCGATGACGAAGCGGATGCCCCGACAGGAAGCGATATGGTCGTCGGGGAAAACGAAGAGGTCATTGTCGGTTCACCGGGCGAAATACTGCTGCCTAGTGAGACAGATCCGCTCCAGCCATTGACGCTTCTCACGCCGACATCATAAACCGCCGGACTTCCAAAGGCCACCCCCAGTGTTTTGGGAACAAGTGCGGGTTCAAACCCCCACACGACAAGCGTCACGGGAATCGACCGATTGATGATGAATCCCGTGGAGTTTGCGGAATTGAAAGTGATCGAGTAGTTCTTGTAAGGATCCCCGGCGGTAGCTGTTGTAACATTCAATCCGTAAATATCGCATGTCCCGAATGCGGGGAGCAAACATGACTTTGGCCACATTCCGGCTTTAGTGACCCCGGACGGAACAACTGCATCAATAGTAATAGTATCCGTAAAGCCACTGCGAGACGAGGCGCGAAAAGCATAGCCCGGAGACGCTCCCGGCCCGGAGAAACTGAAGACCGACCTGGAAAAAACATGGAACCCGGAGTCTGTTGCTGCTGAACCTCGCAAACGCACGCCGCCGACCGGTTGCTGTGAAAACGGGATCTGCAGCCCGTTGAAATAGTAGCGAACTCCCGCAGGAATATTTTGAGACCAGATCTGTTTCCACGTGCTCGTTGTCGGGTTGTAGATATCAATATACACCGTGATCGGGTTTCCGGAATGCGAATGCACCTGAGGATTTGGCCCTCCTTTCCCGAATATCGTCAAAAAGTTCACCTCTGAAAAAGTCTGGCCGAAAAGGGCGGTGTAGGAATTAAAATCTTCCTCTTCCGGCGAAGATCCCCATGTGTAATTTAAGTTTCCAACCGGTCCATATCCGGGAAAAGCATTGTACGGATCGGAGAGCGGATTGATGAGCTCAATATAATATGATGGCGAAAGTAGCTCCCATTCGAACCCCACGATCGATGAACCGGTTCTGGCCTCATAGACCGCTTCGATAAGCGCTGTTGTCGGGACAGAAAAGGTCAATTCAGAGGAAGAACTTGCCGTAATGTTATTGAATTTCCGAACACCGTCGACATAAACGCTCAACTCGGTCAATCCTCTTCCGGTAAAGCGATACGTATTCGGAGGAAAAGTGAAATTTCCTTTCCAAACGGCAGACCAATTATCAAGTCCGGTAAAAGCGGGGTCTGGTGAACCCGTTGTTCCGGGAGTTATGCCGTCTCCCCAATCAAACGCAAGCGCCGTGGCTTTTGTGTAAACCTTTGGCGAATTTGCCGGATCGGTGACAACGGGTCCGCTCGGAAGACTACCCGCGATCCCGAGAAATTCTTCGTTGCCGTTATAAAGGCATCCCTTAAACTGATTCGTGCCCGCTTCAGTCGTGTTGCAGTAAGTGACACCGCTTGGCTGTTTTTCCCAGCCAAAATTTACTTTTGCCTCACCGGTATTTTCCCACATGCTTAATACGGTGGTGATGTCATCCCGCGCAAGGACCTCGCAATAGAAAGTTTTCTCTGTGGTTCCGACGGTCATGAACGCATTGTTATAAACTTGAGTGGGAGAACTTGTGCTAACGACCGCATTGGAACATCGTAGGTTGTTGGGAATCGAAGATTGAAAGGTGATCATTGTGCCGTCATCGTTGCCTGCGGTGAATCGATACCATCCCGGAAGGAAAGTAAATTTTCCTTTCCAGACCGCCCCGAAATTATCGGCGGCGAGACCCGGATCGGGGGTCCCGGTGCCCCAATTTTCGTTGATCGCAGTCGCCGTTTCATATACTGCGCCGCTTGCCGCCGGATCGGTTACGTTTGGTCCGGGCGCCGCAGGTCCGTGCAGGGTGTTGAAACCGACATCTTTGTAGAGACAGCCGACCATTTGATTCGTGCCAATCGCATTGAAATCGCAGACGGACGGTTTCCAGCTGAAATTGATGTCGGTATTTGTGTTGCCCGGAGTCTCCTTATAGAGAATGACCCGAATGGTAACCGTGCTTTCCGCGGAAAATGTGTGTGCAAACGACACATTTGATCCGTAACTTTTTTGTTCTACGGTGTTATCGGAATAAAGAAACGAAACTAACGCCGACTGATTTGCGTCGGTGACAAATTCATACATTCCGGGCGCGAAAGTGAATGTTCCGATCCATACTGCCGTGAAGGCCGAGTCCGTTCCAGTAATAGGAGAAAGTGTACCAAAATCATGTTCGATGGCTGTTGCCGATTCGGGTGCCGGGTTGGCAATGACCGCACCCGGCGGCGCGTCCCCGTAACGTTCCGCGGTAAAATAGTCGTGGAAGCATCCCTTGAATTGACCGGGGTTCGCGCCTTTTTGCCACGAATCCTTATCGCACGTAATGAAAAATATGCTGTCGAGTGTTTTTTCATTTCCTGCGGTGTCCCGCGCCGTTATGGTATACGAATGCGAGCTTCCACTCACGGGATAGGGACCGAGGGTCCCGGTTACGCAATCAGGTGCAATTAACGGCCCCTGCGTTCCCGAACCGGCAAAATCACACCTCTTCACCTCTGTTCCATCAACGGATATCCGTATCCATTGTATCCCGGAATAGGTATCCTGCGCCGAGCCGGTGATCGTCAGCGTTTCGTCGTTCTTGAAAGAAAATTTATCGGGGGTATTGACCGACGAAACGATCGGCAGAGTTCTGTCGATACCGAATGCCAATAATCCCGACCAGGAGGATATCGGATCCGGAGCGCCCCCGTTCAAGCCGGCATAAAATCCCCATGACTGCCATCCTTCCTGAAGCTGAGAAGGAAAAGTAAGGGTATAAGTGCCTACCCCCGGAGAGCCGGAGACGTTCACCGTTGCGGGAGATAATGCTCCCGCGTATAGCTTGAACGAATGAACGCCGGTCACCCCATGTGTCGAGGTCATGTTGAGTACTTCGGCGTCGAAAGTCGGCTGGGCACTGAACCATTGTCCTGTCGGCGATACCGGACGGATCGACAGTCCCTGTGCAAGCGGTGCAAGGTGGATGTGCGCCCGAATACGTTTCCCCGCCCACGCTTCAGGATTGTTTAATACGGTATATGCACCGGTGAAGTCGCGGTAATTGGGCGGCCCGTCGACTTTCACGGATACTCTTTGCGTCGTCACATTAATGCAAATTGTATTGGTCCGCGAGATCAAGTTCCCCGATACCGTCCCCACGGTCGCGCCGGTTGCTTGGTCGTTCACCGTAATGGTAATATTCTCGACGACGACCGCCGTTTCGTTGCTTAAATTTTTCGTCTCAAAATCAAATTGTGTTTCTCCGGGAGAGCATGCGCCGGCACCGAGATCTTCGGCGAAGAATGAAAAATATCCGTAACCAGGCTCTGCGGCATTCGCAGTTAAGCTCAAAGCTGTTCCTCCGAAAAGTATCGCTCCGATGGTGATCACCCTGACGAAACGACGTACGGCGATATGTTCCATGGAAAAGTAAAAAGCAAAAATTAATTAAAAACTCGCGGCGGGCGGAGGACCATCCTCCATATTGCGGATATTCTCGATGATCCTTATCGCTTCGATCTCGAAAGTTCTGTCAATCGCTCCGATCGTGAATAGCGTCCCGACATCACCCACGCGGATCTCGGAAAGCTTGACATGGCGTTCACCCCGCAATATCTGGGTATCTGCAGTGACTATTCCGGTATACGAATTTTTGCCGTTCGTACTTAAACGAACCGTTTTCCTCTTCAGGTCTACTTCGGCGATCTGTCCGGTGACGTTCGTCGTGACCGGTTGCGGTTCCCTGATCTCCAGCGTGTATACCGCAACAGGAGTGTTGTCTTTGTTCAGCAGAAAACCTTTCGTTTTTGCCAGATTCACAAGCAGTACGGCAAGTATGCTAAGTACGAGGATGGCGCATGCGGCGATGATAAATTTTTTAATGCCTTCTTGGTTCGTCATAATATAAAATTTAATATTGAAAGTTACTGCTCCACCTATTCATTAAAGCACGAACCCTTGAATCCGTCTCATTCCGGCAAATAGACCTGTGCATAAGAAAAATAGACGAATATCCAAAGCTTTACGTCGGCGCAAAAGCCCGATGAACGATATAAGCCGATTCTGCGAGATGCAAACAGGGCGAACCTATTCGGATAACTTATCGACGAGTTCTATGGTGATCCGTCCGGGATCGTCAGGAAATAATCGATTCCATATCGGACTGACGGATGCCTGTGCTCGCTCGACGGACGGATATTTCGAAAGAATGTTATTGAAGCTGTCCTTTGGAGTGCCGACGAGCGCAGTCTTCACGGCCGCATCATCAATGACCCAGATTAATTCCGACGTACCTTTCAGGATGAAATCCAGCTTTGTTCCGTTCATCAGTGCACTGCCGTTTTGCGGAGACATGCTGAACTCAAGAGACTCAAGATTCTTTATGTTGATGTCTTCTCCTTCGTAATTATTCACGAGTTTTTTTGCGATCGCTTTTGTGAGATCCGCGCGTTTAAAGAAGACGACAGAGATCGTCCCCTCTTCAGTGACGACCGCCTTGTTATTCGCGGATGCTTGCGCTTTCGAAAGCACCGGCTGGCCAAGCTCTACCACGATGCTCTGATCATATGCGATCTGGAATGGCGCCAGGTCACCCCGCGCTTTTGAACGCAGCTTGGTCTCAAGCTGTACACGCAGCGTCTCTCCCGCCTGTTTCAGATCCTGATCCGATACGGTTTTGATCGTTCCCGACGCGCCCCCGGTCATCGAACCGTTTGAGCGTGCGTATACTTTTGTGAAAAGAGCAGATCCTTTGAGGCCAGGCAAAGTGAAATCGATGGGATCTGAATTATATTCAGGTCCGGCCTCGTCGGCGTAGACGGTCACTTGGAGCGAACCGGGGGTTGCTTTTCCGCCGGAAACGGTCGCTTTTGGCACCGTGACCGAATCACTGATCCGATAGACCTTTCCTGAGGGTGCCTGAAAACGGGTATTCTTGATCAGGCGCTGCGTATTCGACTGTTCATTGTAGATAATGATCTTCCCGGAAGCCTTCGTTGTTACCGTTTTTTCTCCTGTGGCCGGCACTTCAAGCGACAATGACGTCGTTGTGGACATGATCGCATAAGCAAGCTCGTTCGCTCCTGCGCTTTTAACCGCCGTAAATTTTTCATCGATCGGAAGAGTTTCATTTTTCGGGACTATCGATATCGTCGCCCCGGAAAGAAAATTAAAAAGCAGATATATTCCGACAAGAACGATCGCCAGTCCGGCTAGCCATGGCAGCCACGCGATCAGCCGGCGTTGACCGCCGCTACCCATCGACGCATATTCCGGAAATCGAGGAGGTTTCTCGGGCGGAGGAACGGAAATAACGGGTGCATCATGAGCCTGTTCGGTATATTGCTCATATCCTTGATCACGCTGCTCGGGCGTAAACATCTTTGCCGATTTGCACGGAGCTTCGACGGGTATGTCCTCCTTGCTTTGCTGTTCCGGATCGTCGTTCCCTATCTGTTCGGCGATCATTTTCCACGGATTTCCGACAGTTGCCGGATCAGCGGTTTTCTTTACCGCCAATGGTGTTTTGCGTATCGGATGCTCGGGATGAGTGATCGTATATTCTTCATCGATCGGCTTTTTGACGTCTACGCTCGCAGCCTTTCGCTGCTTTCTGTGCGCCGGGACGATATCCTGGATCAAATATTTACTCATGTGCTATTTGTTTATTAATGTTGAGAACTTATTGGCAAAGATAACTTCGATGGCAAGAAATGGATCCTCGAGATCCGGGTCGACCAAATGAACAAATTTGTTCAAAAAAGTGTTTCCCAGCGACCTGACCACGAACACCCCTCCTTCCTGAGAGAACTGTTCAAAATTCGTTTCGCGGATCGCTCTCTCGAACCATTCAGTGATGTTGTCATCTGCAGTATAGAATATTGCGCGCGGAATGGGAAATTCTTTGGCAAAACGCTGCAGTGCGTCACGGAAAGAAACCTGCCATTCCTTCGTGGTTTTGCCAAGCACCTCCTCGATCATTTTTGCATGTTCGGGCGTCGAACGATGGTCGGAGTAAAGCTCAAGTTCCGAGACGGCGAGCGCGGGTGTCGTTTTCATTTTTTCCACAAGCGCCCGAATGAGCTTGTTCTTTCCCGCCGGAAAAGAAATAGACTGTAAAAGCACATTATCTTTCGCGAGAGAAATATCAGTGACCTCGCCGGCGATATCCATAAAGAGAAAAGAAGATTCGTCCGGAAAGATATCACGAATGGTATCAAATGCGGTGAATGAGAATGAAGAGAAATGCAGCCCGCGCGGATGCCAAAATTTAGCGATCGATTCGTTGATCGACGCGCGTATGCTTCCCGGTATCATGCTGATATAGACCGCGACCTCAAGTTCGGACGCTTTTTTTCCGTAGGGATCTTTCATTTCGTAACCGTTCAGTTTGATCTGTATGATCTTTGATTCCACGATCTCCGGCGGCGTGTCCCCTCCTTTCGAGCGGGTAAAAAGTTTTGACTCGCGAAAGAGCTCGATCTCCTTTTTAATGAGCTTATCAAGTCCGTCGGCCGTTATCGCAAAAGGGGTCTCCTGACTGTATTTGATCAGTCGGGTCTGCGAGGCATACCAGGGTGAAGCCAAGACGCAATACGCCTGATCGACACGAGTTCTTCCGCCCGCCTTCTGCATGAGCGCAAAAAGTTCTTCAAGCGTTTTGATCATGGAATTAAGAAAACGGTCAAAGTTCAGTTTTTCCTGAAAGGGAATATCCCGGCGTGTCGTGAAAATAATATCCGGAACTTTTCCGGTGTTGAGCTCTACGAATGCTCCTCCGATCGAGGCGCTTCCGATATCGAAAATAACAGCAAAGCGCCGCCCGTTCTTTTCTCTGTGTGGGAACAGATCCATAAGCAAAATTATAACACACTTTTTGCTGTCATAAGAAAAACGTTTCGCGAGGAAACTGTTCCAAAACCGCCTTGATCCGGCGTATACCCTGTGCAATCGCCGCTATGCATCGAAGACGCTGCAAACTGGCGGAGTGCGGTACTTCAGAAAGTAGGCGCTCCTCTAACTTATTCGAGTACAGCTTTTATACGTCTTATACCCTGAGCCACTGCTTCCTCTTTGAGTATCCGAAAATGACCGAGTTCGCTTGTATTGTTCACATGCGGCCCGCCGCAGAATTCAATGGAAAAACGTTTGTCGAATTGCGGGTTTTCTGGTGTCGCATCTTTCGGACCGACGGAATAGACGGAAACACGCTCGGGATATTTTTGACCGAATTCATGTTCCGCGCCGAGCTTCTCCGCTTCTTCAAGCGGCATTTCGCTTCGGATGACCGGGAGCGCCTCAGTGATCTTTTCATTCACGATCCGCTCCACTTCTTTCTTTTGTTCGTCGGTCATTTTTTGTCCGTACGCAAAATCGATCCTCAGGCGTTCCTCGGTGATATTCGAACCCCGCTGATGCACCTCCGGGCCAAGCACGATCTGGAGCGCCCGCAAGAGCAAGTGATGTGCCGTGTGGAGGCGCACGGTTTTTTCGGCATGATCCGCGAGACCACCGGCAAATTTCTGCGCGGCACCGGAACGCGAAAGTGCCTGGTGCTCTTCCATTTTCTTTTTCATCGCGTCCATATCAACCGTTATTCCCCTCTCCTGCGCTATCTCCGCAGTAAGTTCAATTGGAAATCCGTAGGTAGTGAAGAGGAGAAAGGCGTCAATGTTCCGCCCCATCTTCTCAAGTTCCCGCGTTCCTTGTGCGAGAGTAAGCAGAAACTTGTTCTCTTCATCAATGATAAGTTTTTGAATCTCACTCTGCTTAGGAATGAGGTGCGGATATTCTCCTTTGTATATATTGATAAAAGTCTCGGCGATCCACCCCAAGGAAAGAAACGAGCCGTCTGACGGATTTGGCTTTAGTTTGTTGATAAACAACATACTTCGGCGCAGTAAACGCCGAAGAATGTAACCTTGCTCGGTGTTTGACGGCCGTACCCCCGCCGCCATAATGAACACTGCCGCGCGCATATGATCAAGGACTATTCTGATGGCGCGGGTTACCTTCGCATCCTCCCCATATTTCTTGCCCGATAATTCCTCAAGTGTTCCCCGACATTGTTTAAAAATATCGATCTTAAAGATATCCGGCGTGTCTAACACTGCCACAGCGATACGCTCGAGGCCGCCGCCAAAATCCACATTCTGCTTCGGGAGTTTGCCGAAAGTTCCGTCGGCATTTTTGATGTACTCCATAAACACCGAATTTCCGATTTCCATAAACCGTCCGCAGTCGCAGTTGGGGTGACATTTTGCTCCGAACTTCGGATCATGCGCCACACTGGTGAATTCGTAAAAAATCTCCGAATCCGGTCCACCAGGTTCTCCTGCCGGCATTTTGTCGGGAGCACCGGAACGACTCCACCAATTTTTCTTCGCATCGTAAAAAAGTATGCGCTCTTCGGTCATGCCGATCTTTTTCCAGATCTCCGCCGACTCAGTGTCTTTTGGCAGACCAAACTTTTCGTCACCCGCAAAACAGGTGACCCAAAGACGCTCTCTCGGAAGTTTCAGATCTTTCGTCAAAAACTCATAGATCCACGGCAACTGCTCTTTCTTAAAGTAGTCACCCAGTGACCAGTTCCCCAGCATTTCAAAGAAGGTAGTATGACGATTGTCTCCGACCTCTTCAATATCCCCCGCGCGGAATGAAAGTTGAGAATTTGCAAGTCGGACTCCCCCTGGATGAGGTTGGCCAAGAAGGTACGGCACCAAAGGTTGCATACCACTACTTGTAAAAAGCGTTGTGGGATCGTTCTCGGGCACAAGTGATGCCGACGGGAGAATAGTATGTCCGCGTTCTTTAAAGAACTCGAGAAATCGTGTGCGAATGTCGGTTGATGAAAGCATGCCTAAGATTATAGCGAGTTTCCGACATCACCGGGTGGTTGACAAAATATGTAAATTGTATACTATTTATCCAGCTTGTTTTCGAGATGTTCCACTCCACTTAGGGAAAATATATGTCTGAACACACAAGGATTCGAGTGTTGTTGCCCCGCAGGTCCGCACCTACTTTGGTTCTTTGTGAGTGTAGTCGAAAGGCACTTGAAGAATTTAATCAGTCATGTGGGCTTTTCGCGGAATGTTGGGTAGATCGCTTTTACATTCAAGATGTATCGCAAGAAGAGCCAGCAATCGCCGAAGAATTAAAATCTAGCCTCGAAGCGGCCGAGGAGAGTGCGCAACTGTTCTATGCGCATCTCGCAAAATACGTCGATCCGGCGGGTTTATGGCTTTTTCGGCGAGGGAAACTGAGCGAGGAAAAGTTGCTGGCAAATGTGAAGTGGACTTTTGCAAATTACGCATAGGTTTTTTTACACCCTTATCCTCAAGCCGCTGTATGGGTTCGCCCAGAACAGCGGCTTTTTTTGTATTCAATTTTTTTGCTTATACCTAACTCGTTGTCGAACGACAACGAGTTAGGTATAGGGGGTTTTAGCGAATTTTCCGCGTTTCTTCGCCACAAAGATCGAGGATCGTCGAGGGTTTTCCGTCAATCTCTCCCCCGTCAATATAGAAATCGACAGCGGTGCCGAAATACTTTTGCGCTTGTTCGATAGTTTGCGCCGGTGGCTGCCCCTCGATATTTGCCGACGGTGCAACGATGGGGCCGGCTTCGCGGAGAAGCTTGCGCAGCTCTTCTTTATCCGGAAGACGAAATGCTATCGTTCCCAGGCCGCGATGCAGATAATCGAAGTCATCGTCGGCTGTCGGAAGTATTATCGAATACGGTCCGGGCCAATAAGTATTCAAGTGCGCGGAAAGTCTATCCGAAAGCACGACACCGAATCGTTCAAGATCATCGATGTCAGCGACGAGGACGATCAGCGGCTTTTGGGGGTCGCGCTCTTTGAGGGTATAGATACGTTCGACGGTCTCCGGTAAGAGCGCAGAGCCCACGATGCCGTAGAGGGTGTCAGTAGGAAGAATCCCCACACACCCTTCTCCAAGCGCACGAACAATTTGCTCCCATTGTTCCATGTCTACTGAAGCCGCCCGCCTGGGTTGTTCCAATCAGGCGGAATAAACGTTTGCGCACTCGGATCGGATGGCTCACGCAAGCCGGTCATTTCCTTGCCGCGCGGAGTCAGACCTTGTTCCGCGTACACCTCGATGAATCTCCCGATATCGTTCAACGCCCTTCTGATCTCCAATTCTTTTTCCTTGCGCTGTTCTGAGTCTTCGATCTTTTCAAGACATTCGACGTCCTCGCGTAAACCCTCAAGCATTTCTTTTGCCTGTATCACTTCGATAGTTACGGAGCGGGCAAGAAGAAGAGGCTGAAGCAATTGGATAAGGGCTCCGACCTCCGTCCGATACTCGTTGTTCCCCTCGATGACCGTATCAGGCATCCCGTGGTAATATTCGGAAGAGAATGGCGCATTGGTTTTCTCTTGCTCTCCATCGCCGCTCCGTTCAATTTTTTTCATAGATGAAAATTTAGATGTTTAATTTGATAATACTATTGCGGTCGGTCTTCCCAATCATGCGGAACAACGACGTTTGTTTTATCTGGGTTGGCCGGCAAATTCACTCCGTGATCATCACGAATATGTTTGTCTATTTGCAGTTTGTTGCTGAGATCGACCGGCTCACGAGTGCTTTCCATCAGCTCATCGATGCGCGCTCGAATTTTCTCTTGATAGTCTGGATCGGTCGTCTGTGCATATCGGTCAAGCCCATTGAGTGTGTTTTGAATGTTTTTTATCACTTCAACAAGAGCAAGATTGGGTACTTTTTCCGCCCTTGCTTTCGCAAGCTGATCTCTGAGCTGAAAGCGGATCGAATCAATATCACTCATCACGGTATCGCCGGTTTCATTTCCGCTCGAAACATCATCATTGTCCGCCGTGAGATCTTTTTCTTTTGACATGAAGTGAATGATTATCTGATCGTTATAAAAAGCACTAATACATAATATAGAGAATCGTTCAGCTCCCGCTGAACTCCGCATTTCATTCAGGAAGGATCACCGAACCGATCTTTGTTTCAAGAGCGCTCTTTATCATGTCCACTCCCACTATCTTTATGGTAAGCCCGTGCTCTTTCGCCAGCGCGATCGCGGACTGATCAGCAGCCTTCAGGTTTTGTTCAAGCACCTTGCTTCCCGTGATGCTTTTGATAAAAGTCGCTCGTTTGTTCTTCTTCGGATCGCCGGTATAGAGCCCGTCGACACCGTTCTTCGCCATGATAAGCATGTCTGCGCCCATCTCGAGCGCGCGCTGAACGGCGGTCGAATCCGTCGTAAAATACGGCGCCCCGAGTCCTGCGGCAAAGATCATGATGCGTCCCTTTTCCATATGTCGGAGAGCGCGCTTCGGAATGTAACTTTCACAGATCTGCGGCATTGCGATCGCGGATGAAACCCGTGTGGCAATGCCTTTCGTCTGGAAATAATCACGGAGAATGAGTGCGTTCTGGACCGTCGCCAGCATACCGATATAATCAGCGGTCGGCCGCTCTATGGAAAGTTTCTCGGTCAATTTGTGTCCGCGGAAAAGATTGCCGCCGCCGATCACCAAGGCGATCTGGTGTCCTTGTGATTGCAATGCCCGGATCTGCTCGGCAATGCGTTCGAGTACGGGTTCCGCATAAAAACTACCATCGCCCCCTCTTTCGCTCAGACTTTCTCCGGAAAGCTTTATTAACAATTTCATTACCAGAATAGTCTATCAGTTACGCCGCTTTTTTTCTAGCGGTGTGTCATGCCATGATCTCCGGTTCATGCCAACCTGCCCGCATACTTTGCCCGGCGGTCCCCCTCGTCTTCGATCTCCCCCACGATCTCTTCAAGAATATTTTCCATAGTCACCAGCCCGACGATCTTCTCCGGCCACCCAGCCCTGTGCACCAGATACATGTGCGAGCGTTCCTTGCCCATCAGGCGAAAGACCGCCTGGATCGGGAGCTGTTCGTCGACGGCAGTAAGCGGTGAAATGAAGAGTGCAAGAGGCTTATCGCGGTCGTCTGAATTGAGCACGCGCATGACGTCATTGGTGTGAACATAGCCGATATAATTTCCCGGGTTTCCATCATAAACCGGAAGGCGCGAGAATCCTGATTGTGAGACATAATAGGCGATCTGCTCGACCGGCACGGCACCGGAGAGCGCGTCGATCTTCTTTTTTGGCGTCATGACATCGCCGACGGGTATATCGTCGAACTCAAAAATATTTTCGATCATTTCCCTCTCTTCTTTATCGATCTCGCCGTGCTCCAAGCCAAGTTCTGCCATGATGCGGATCTCTTCTTCCGAAACAACACTCGCTGAGCTCATGAGCGAATACTTCTTCCACCGTTCCTCGATCCATACAAAAAGACTGGAGACGGGATAAAGAAGTATGTAGAAGAAATACATATAGTACGCCATCCACCTCGAAACGCGCTTGCGATACGTATAAGCAAATGTCTTCGGAAATATTTCGCCCAGCACCAACACGACGACCGTCGTGAGCCCCGTCGCAATTCCGGCGCCGATAGAGCCGAAGTAAGCGATCGCAATGACGGTAGCGAGCGATGCGATCGAAATATTCACGATGTTGTTTCCGATAAGGATTGTCACGAGCAGACGCTGCGGATGTTCTTTGAGCTTTGCGACCAGCCGCGCACCCCATTCACCGTTACGCTCCATAAGACGAGTCTGACTTTCGCGAAGTGAAAAAAGCGCCGTTTCTGACGCGGAAAACATTGCGGAGAGAGTGATCAAAACAAAAAAAACGAAGATCTCGGTGATATCCATTGATTAGATCGAAAGGCTCTTGAGATACGAACGAAATCCGGGGCCGATATCGTCGCGTTTGAGCGCATACTCGACGACCGCCTTGAGATAATTCAGCGGATCGCCCGTCGTGAGCCATTCCCCGTCTTTGACTTCTTCGACCATAAAACGGCCTCCGCCTCGGACATATTCACTGATCGCATCGGTTACCCAGAGCTCCCCGCCTTTTCCGAGCTTTGTCCGCTTGAGGATCTCGACGATCTCGGGGGTAAGCACCATGCGACCAAATTGCGCGAGGCGCGAGGGCGCTTTCCCGACGGCGGGTTTTTCAACGACAAGTTCCATTTCTTTCGTGCCCGGACGAAGTTTCACGATGCCGTAACGATCCACATGTTCTCTCGGTACGGCCTGCACGCCGATGACCGGTGATCCGTTCTTCTCAAAATTTTCGATCAGGCTTTTGGTGAATGGTTTCTTGGAGAGCACGAGATCATCTCCCCACGCAAAGACGAAAGGCTCGCCTTCGACCAAATTCGCCGCAGAGAGAATGGGCGTCCCGTTCCCATATGGTCCTTTTTGGCGGACATAAATGAAATTCGCCATTGTCGAGATCCTGCGGACATCGTCGAGTAATTTCTTTTTACCCGCCTGCTCAAGAGCGTATTCCAGTTCGAACGAGCGATCGAAATGATCTTCGAGGGTTTTTTTGTCCCACTTTGTCACCAGAATGATGTCGGTAATGCCTGAGGCGACCATCTCTTCAACAACATACTGAACGATCGGCTTGTCGACGATCGGTAGCATCTCTTTCGGCTGAGCTTTTGTTGCGGGCAAAAAGCGCGTTCCGCTCCCCGCTACCGCAATAACTGCCTTCCGTATCTTGGTGGGAGAATTTTTCATACGCGCAGGAAATTAACTTTCATTTTCGTGCTCTCGCCGAGGGCGTCTGGCGCTTTCGATGAACTCTTCTTCGATATCGGTCCGTGCCGTACGCACAAATCTCTCTTCGACATACCAGAGCACCTCGAAAATGACCAAGGTAAGAAATGTGACATACGCGGCGATAACGTAGAGACCGAATCCCGCAGCGGCACCGACAGCCGCGACGACCCAAAGTCCCGCAGCGGTCGTAAGCCCGGTCAGTATCTGCCGTTGAACGAATATCACTCCCGCACCAAGAAAACCGATGCCGACAACGATCTGCGACATCACGCGCAGCGGATCAAACACGAATGTTTCAGCATATTGGTATGAAATAACTCCGGCAATAACGACAAAAAGCGCCGCCCCCAAAGCAACGAGTGCATAGGTGCGCATACCGGCACGTTTTCCCACACGGGAACGTTCTGCACCTACCAAAAGTCCCAAAAAAGCCGCTACGGTAAGGCGGAGCACGAGATCCCACTCTGACACGGCAAAAAGTTCCATGAAGATTTATAGTATACCCTCACCCCACCCAAAGAAGCAATAAGGGTCTTGGTGGCGCACAAACTATAGCGTAACCGGGCAAACCTGTTCTCCCTCCTTCAAGACCGATGCTATCCGCGTTTTATTGATCCCGATACGTGCAAGCGGCGCAGGATCCTTAAGGATATCCTGGCAAAGCACGACACCTTCATTGAGCAATTGTGATTTATGTGCCGGCGTAAGCGTCGTCAAACAGGTGATGGGATGAGTCTGTGTTTCCTGTACGATGTCCTGAAGCGTATTGCCTTTCGGATAATTCCATCCGGTGAGCGAGAGCCCGGAACAGGAGCCGTATTGAATCGCCTGAGAAGTGAAGTGCGTATTCGTGATGAGCCATGCGTGCGTGAACCGCTCCCCTGGCTCCTCCTCGGCAAGCCGTTTCTCGATATCCGCAAAACGCGCAGAAACATAAAGCGCCACTTTGACATCGGACCGTATCTCCGGAGAATTATGGAACTTTGCTTCGACAAGGATGCGCTCGTCATTTTTTTCCGCAGTGACATCGACTTCATGCGCGATGCAGAATCCCCTGACGATCTGGCCGACCTTGGTATGATAACCGCGCGCATTCAAAATTTTCGCCACGAAGCGTTCGAACGGAAAACCGGAAGGACCCAATTGGGCGATCGCCCGTCGCAAGCTGTATTGCGCCGCGCTTGGCCTGTCATAACGCTTCAGGAACGAAAAGGCGTGCGCATAAATTTCGTTCGTGCGAAGGCCGTCGCGCAGGTCTTTTTCGATGTGTCTGACGATTTCCTGGACGACATCGTTACTCGCCTTCGCTGCTCGCAGAGAGCGCTCAAGTTTCTGTGCATCCCAAAGCTCGCGTTCCCCTGAAGCCTTGACGATATAGATGGGCATAGCTCCCGCCGATGAATTTTTCATGCTTTTATTTCGGATTGTTTTCCAGATTGAGGATCGTTCCTCTTGGATCCTGCCACGCCGTCTCGACCAAATTGACAGGGACACTCTCTCCGTTGACCCGAAGGATCATTTTTGCATCCTCGGGCGCATCCGTAATTGCCTCGAAAGGATAGGTCGTTGTGATCTGAAAACAAAGACGCGGATCGAGCATTTTGTCCCTTGTCGTGAGGCTCAGAATGACACTATTCGGCATTTTTGCGTTTGAGGAGACTAAGGGATCAAGCTGGTCATAGCAGGAATGCGGAAGGCGGAGTGCGCCAATGTAACGATGCACGCCGTCCTTATACGCATGCATAATAGTGATCGTATTTGATGAAGGCGGCGCTGAGGTCGGAGGATTTAATGACAAGCCCTGAAAAAGAAACCAGAGAATGAGTCCGGAAAAGACGAACGCTACAATGGTTATCCACTTGATCATGACAATGTATCTTAGCATCTTATCATACGTCAATAATGGCCTAAAGTGAACCCATACCGCACAGGCCATACCGATACAACTCCGGTCACCATCCTTTATGCGATGGGTATATCAATATTTCTATAAGCAAAGGGTCTTAAGGTGAAGTGCGCATGATCACACCGCCTCCCAGACACTCCTCATTTTTATACAGCACAAGAGACTGACCGAGAGCGATCCCTTCTTCGTTCTGCTTAAGTATGATCTCTGCTTCTTCATCGCCGGAATGAGCGCCGAATCGCCATGTTGCCGGAAGAAGTGATCCGCGGTAACGCACGCGTACCAGAATTTTCTGCTTACGGTGATCGGCTGATTTTTTTGAGATGACATTTAACATCCCCAGTCCGATATTGCGATATCCATTCTGGGATTTTTCAGGATCACGATGCGCTACAGTGATGGTATTTTTTTGCATATCTTTTGCGACGACAAAATACGGCTCTTCACCGGGCAGATTTCTTTTGACAATGAACCCATGGCGCTGACCTATAGTAAACAGGAGCGCCCCTTTGTGCGTGCCGATGGTCTTCCCCTCGGTATCAAGCACCGCACCATTTTTGGTCGGCAAATAATGTCTGAGAAAATCCGCCATGTCGACCTTTCCAATGAAACACAGACCCTGGCTGTCTTTCTTTTCCGCATTCGGCAGTCCAAATTTGCGCGCAAGTTTCCGCACATCTTTTTTCAGCAAATGACCGACGGGAAAAAGTATATGCGCCAATTGCTCCTGTGTGAGCGTCCAGAGGAAATAACTCTGATCTTTCTCTTTATCCACACCTTTAAGCAATTTATAGTTGCCAGTTGCCAGTTTCCAGGCGTAAGGATCTGAATCTGCGTTTTTTACTTGAAACTGGTGACTGGCAACTGGCGACTGTATGCGAGCGTAATGTCCGGTCGCAATAAGATCCGCTCCGTTCGCTTTTGCATATTCGAGAAATGCACCGAATTTCACGTGTTTATTGCACATGACGTCGGGATTCGGAACACGGCCTCTCCCATATTCGCGTACCATGTAGTCAACAACCTCTTTTTTGTATTCTTTTTCAAGGTCAAGCGTTACGAACGGGATATCAAGACGAGCGGCCGCGCGCATAGCATCACGCCTTTCTTCGCGCCATGTGCAGGGCAAAAAATCCGCCTGCCAGACTTTGATGAAAACAGCGACAACATCGTAACCCTGTTCTTTGAGCAGCGCGGCGGCCACCGAGCTATCGACACCACCTGATAAACCAACGAAGATCCGCTTCTGTCTTGACGCACGAAGAGCCTGCCCCATAGTGAGCTTATTAGCTCTACTACTGGGGTCTACTCCCCCGCTCATACCCACGAAAATTTTACCTTTTGATCCGTTCATGCGGCACACAGTAACACACGATGCGGAAGGCATCAACAGAGCAGAGCGACGCCGGAAATTTTGTTAAAAAATCATGCTACCAGCCCCGTAGTAGACCCGCGCCTCTAGCGGGCTCACTGCAGGGCCAGCACCTTCTTGCAAATCTCGAATGTCGCACGCGCATCAGCAAGCGCCGTGTGCGCATCCTGATTGGTTACCTCAAAATATCCAGCCATTTCACGCAAGCTAAACTTCGTAAGCTTGGGGTCATGATAGAACTTTCCAAACGTCATTGAGGCAAGATCGAGTTTGTGGTAATGCACTTGTTTTTCGAAATTGACGCCGTACTCGTTTCCCGCTTTCTGGAGGAACGCCCAATCAAAGGCGACGTTCTGTGCAATAAAAATAGTCCCTTCAAGCAATGCTGCCGCCGCTTCGAACCCCTCCTTTTGTCCGACCGCTTTCGACCAGTTGCGCTCTTTGTATCTTGTGATGAGAAGTGCCTTGGGATCCGCCGTTTCGATGTGGATAGGCTTCAGCTGTATTTCGTGTTCAGAGATCAGTTCGAGCGATTGTTTGCCTGCCTGCGCCGTGCCCATCGCGGCAGGCAGGCCAAACAGGTCATTCTTCTGCTCGACAAGGACGATGCCTATCTCGATGATCTCATGACGAAACGGGTCAAGCCCCGTTGATTCGATATCAACAAATGCAAGTCTATGTTTTTTCATATCGCGGGAAGTTGCTCATGAATAATGTTTTTCTGATGTTCGATATCTTGAAACTCATGGTGCACAAGCTTTTTTGCCAATTCATCCGCATCACCGGCGCCAATGACAAGGATAACATCAAATGCGTCCGCTTTCTCTCTTGCCATGGTCTCGCTTTCTTCCAGATCTTTTGCATAACGAATATCGGCACTCGGATCTTTTGCGTGCACCGCTTCCACAAGATCACGGGAGCTAACTCGCCGCTCCTCTTCGCGCCCGGCAACATCGTAGATCTCCGCCAGTATCACATGTTCGATCTGTAGAAGAACCGCGACGAACTGATCAAAAAGCTTCTCGGTCCGTTCGCGGTGATGCGGACGAAAGATAACAAGAATTCTTTTCCCTTCATATTTCGCTTGTGCCGCCTCAACGACTGCGCGAAGCGCCGTCGGATGATGAGCGTAATCGGCAATGATCGTCGCGCCATCAAGCATTCCTATGATCTCAAACCTCCGCGCGACGCCGCTAAAATTCGCAAGCGCCTCATGGATGGTTTCTGTTTTTCCGCTGTATGCAAGATATGTCCCGACGGCACCGAGGATATTATAGACGTTATAAAGTCCCGGGAGCGGCGTTGTAAATGTACCCAGCGGCGTTCCTTTCCACACCAGATCGAACGACTGTCCGAAACCGGTTTGCTTGATGTCCCTCGCGATAAGATCAGCGCTTTCGCCGATCCCATATCGAACGATCGATGCGTCAAATCCGCGGGTGATATCGCGAATATTCGCATCGTCATTATTCATAATGAGGAGACCGTTCACTCCCAGTTTTTCAATATAATCATGAAAGGCGCTCTTCACATCCGCAAGATCGTGATAATAATCGGGATGATCGAGTTCAAGATTCGTCAGCAAGATCGCCTGCGGGGAAAGCTCCAGCATGTTTCGGCGATATTCGCATGCCTCGACGATGAACATGTTGCTTTTTCCGATATGCAAGTTGTGGTCCCATTTCCCTCCATCCGTTCGGGACGGGCCGGGAACCTCCGCGCCAACGATCACCGACGGGTCGAATCCTCCCGCTTCGAACAATTTTCCCAAGAGTGCCGTGGTCGTCGATTTGCCGTGTGTTCCCGATACCGCGATCGTATTATAGGAATGCGTGATCACTCCGAGCGCTTTCGGGTAGCTCAATTCGGGGATCCCAAGCTCGCGGGCACGAACACGTTCGGCGTGCGATTCCGGCACTGCGGGAGAGTAGATGAGCACCCCGGAATCACGGGGTACATGTTCCGCGTTTTCTCCTTCAGCATAATCGCCCGGCGGCAGTGTCGTGAGCGACGGGAGACGGATATCCGACCCCGCAATCGCTATTCCGCGCGCCGCCAAAAGCCGTAAAAGCGCGGAAACCCCTATCCCTCCGACGCCGACGAAGTATGCCTTGGAAATATTCTGAAGATCCATAACGTACATCCATCCTACCGAAGATACCGTTCCTTATTCAACTTGTGCTCGTCAAAAGTTTTGGCATAATGCATTACCCCGTTTTTATCCGATAGATAATAAAAATAAGGCGTCGCTTTCGGATGAAGGGCGGCATCGATCGCATCGAGTCCGGGATTGGTAATGGGTGTCGGCGGAAGCCCTTTGTTGCGGTACGTATTGTACGGTGAATCGATCTTCAAGTCGTCAATGGAAAGTGTGGCGGAGTTTTTTCCGATCGCGTAAGCGAATGGCGCATCGACCTGAAGCGGCATCTGTTTTTCCAGCCGCTTCCAGAGTATCCCAGAAACGATGCGGCGGTCATCCGGTGTTCCGGCTTCCTCCTCAAGGATAGACGCCATAATAATGACTTGTTCCCAATTGCGTTTGCTCGCAAGCGCCTCGTTGTATAATGCGGCGGTTTTTTTTCTGAAGTTCGCCCGAAGCGTCTCAATGATCGGGCCGCTCGTAGCTGTTGAATAGAAAAAATACGTATCAGGAAAGAGATAGCCCTCGTTCGGAGTCGCAAGCGCAACGAATTGCGCCTCATTGAATTCGGAATGATTCTTCTTGAGTATTTTTCCGATACCGGAAGCGGACGTACCTTCAGGTATCGTTATACGGATATTTTCTATACCGCGTGTCCCGGAGATGAGTCGTTGAGCGACGCCATAAAGATCGTGAGGAGCTGCAAAAAAATAGTCCCCCGCTATAATGCGTGATTGGGCGCCCCTGTATTGCACAAGCGCGATGAAGGCAAGCCGCGAACGGATAACATGCTCATCTTCGAGCAGAAGAGCGATCTGCTCTAGGCTTGAACCGGACGGTATTGCAATGATCTTTTGGGTCGGGAAATCATCCGGTGAAGCACTGATCTCCTTCCATCCCATGATCGATGCCGCGACCAACATAACAATGACCGCGAAGCACCAAAGTGACCGGCGTGCGCGCCGAGATGGTGTGTGTGCTGCCGATGTTTCGGTTGATTCGAGCGGGGGCATGCGTTATTACACCGGCAAATTCGCCGGCGGTTCGCCTTTGCGTGATTCTATTCGCGTGAATGTCGGAGTTTCCGCAACGCCGCCTGGAAAATGATAGATCGTCGCAAGTTCCTCAGTGTTTAGGACGAATGGCTGTTTCTTGTAAGGCGGATGGAACCACGAGCGCCGCACATATGCATCAAACATCTTCTTCTTTTTTCTTGCGCCGCGTATGCCGTGAAAATCCTGCCACGGATAATCGAAACCAGTCGATCCGGTCGGACGAAAACCGTTTAAGTCTTGCGAGCTGTATTGCTGAAAAGCATTCCTGATGCCCGATTTATTCGTCCGGTCATACTGTTCTTTTTTGGCGATATAGACCGCGCGAATGCCCGTATCAAAACCGACTTTGCCGAGCGAACGCTCGATAGCATGTATGACCTCAGCCTGCCTTTTTGTTGCACGCATTCCCGTTTCACCCGCATATTTATCCTGGAGGTCCTGTATGAGTTTCTTTCCTTCCTCCTGCCAATTATGGCGTCCGAAGTATTTTCCCGGGGTCTTGTAACGCTTTCCGTTCACCTGGAGCAGGATCTGAATCCATATCTGTTGACCGCGCCCGACTCCCCCGAGAAATTCAATGAGCGAAGTGATCGGATCGCTCTTGTTCTCTTCATCGGTCATCGTTGAGTCAAGTCCGTAATCAATATATGTTTTAATAGGATACGGGTCGGGCTTATTCAGTTTGAACACGCAACCCCACAAACTCCACTCCTGCTCTTGACCGATGTATGACGCAAGCGAGACATAGTCCTTCACCTCGTGCACCTCGACATCGGGATACTGCGCATAAA
This sequence comes from Candidatus Lloydbacteria bacterium RIFCSPLOWO2_01_FULL_50_20, assembly GCA_001821435.1. Taxonomy (GTDB): domain Bacteria; phylum Patescibacteriota; class Minisyncoccia; order Phycocordibacterales; family UBA6899; genus MHLP01. Next base: position 42,085 of record MHLP01000038.1, read on the forward strand.
TGGTCGACTCGATGATCCGCTTATACTTCGCAGGGGTGCGAATGAGAAACTTCACCGCACCCTCAATGGAAACGAGCTCAAGCGAGAACCATGGTCGGACCATTCCCAGCCACCAGCGTTCATACCAATTTGAAATATCGGGCTGGTAGAACGCCTGGAGCACCAATTCCATGGCGATGGGTGTTTTTCCGATGACGCGCGGTAATTTGACCTCGAGAAGGATAAAATCGAAATTTTTCGCGATAAATTTCGCCTGAACATAGTTCAGCCACAATTTTTGTGCAAGCCAGACGGATAAAACCGGACCCCAGATAAATGCGGTAAACGCGAAGATCTCATAGACCTGCGTCATGACCCGAAAAACTGTTGTGTCGAAAAGTGATGTAAATGGCGCAAACATGGGTGTGCTCAAGTATATCGCATGCGGAAAGAATGGGGAATCACCAATAAGAAAGAACCGCCTCTCTTAAGGGGCGGTTCTCATTTACTGTGAAGCTCAGGCAACGACATATTTTCCCTCCTTGTTCTTTTTGAAATATTTCGGGTCTTGCAGATTCACCAGAATGGTGTTCGGTTTGACATAGCGCTCACGCATGACCTTCTCGATGATCTCCTCGCGCGAAAGCGGGCCGTTCTTTTTGATGATATCCGCGATCACGTCGCGAACGACACCGGTCGAGTATCCCCATTCGGAAAGCGCATAAAGGCCTCGTCCCACCAGCACGAACCGCTTATCCTTGATGAGCTCATTGTGCGTCGTCGCGATATGCGCACGTTTGTCAAAATGTTCTCCGATAGCCTTCGCCACTTCCGTAAAGTGCATCGGTGAACCGTGCTTGCGAAGAACGAGAAATGCATAATCCCGGACACCGCGGGCGTTGACATTCGGCGAGTGCGCCATGCCCCATTCGCCGAGCGGATTTTTGCCGATCTTTTTTGAAAGGGAAAGCCAGCGTCGGAGGATCTCTTCGTTCTTATATTCCTCAGAAACGTCTTTCAGGTGTGAAAGAAAGCGCTCCACCATTTTCGCTTCTTCGATGAGCTCGTCGTCCGAAAGGGATGCATAGAGTTTCCGCAGTGATTCGTGCACCTTTCCGGCGGTATCATGGTCGGCGCTCCAGCGATGGGTGAATTCTTCGTCTTCTTTATGCTTTACAAAAAGATCTCCGAGGACAAGTAAAAAATGAACATGGTTTTGCGTACCCTTATCAGGAGCAAGACTCTCCAGAAAATCGTGTTCCGGCACCAAACCACCCTGTGAAAGCATCACTCTTTGCAATTCCTCGAGCGTCAGAAGTTCAGCCTTGAAGACGTCGGATTTGCGGATCGAGGCAAGTGCAAAATTTTCGATCTGCCGAACACGTTCGCGGGTGATCCCGTAACTCTCACCGATGGCTTCGAGGGTCATCTTCTTCGTCTCAGCGCCGAGACCATAGCGCTTTGTGATGACATCCTGAGCTCGCCTAGGCAAAACAGAAAGAAAATGCTTTGTAACCTGCTTTGGTTTAAACGTGATTTGTGCCGTACTCATAAACTGATGAATAATTAAAAATTCTTGTCCTCAGGATCATCCTCGAAATAACGACAGCTGAGAATAAAAACATAAATAAATGACCAGCATTGACTCTGTGAGTGGTCTGATGTGGGACCTCCACAGCGGCGGTCCTTCTGTAAGCCCTCGGGAACATTCTCATCCTTCCTGAGACCATGACGAAAGATCGACCCTGTAGCAGATCCCGACTTTCGGATATCCACCACGACATCATCTCCACAGTGATCCTTTTGAAGAATATGTCGAACTCTTCTTACCGAGACTCACCATAGGGTTGACAATTTTCTTCCAATACTCGGTTATGCTTAGTTTTAGCATTACCAAAATCCTTGTCAAGTACCACCAGAGAAAATACTGCTCTATGTCAAAAGGGCTTAAAAGATGAGGATTCTGTGAATTCGCACACGCGCACCGAATATGATCTTCACATGCGATACGCAAAGGAACATATTGCAGTTGCGAGAAAATACATTTTTAATGAATGACGATATTCAGGATCTTGCCCGGAATATAGATCAATTTTATCGGCGTCTTTCCCTCGAGCCATTTGTGGACAAACGGTCGTGCGAGCGCGGCTTTCTTTACTTCTTCTTCACCGGTATTGCGGGGTGAAGAAAATGTATCTCTCAGTTTTCCATTTACCTGAACGGCGATCGTCATTTCGTCCGAAAGAATTTTCTCCGGATCGAATAACGGCCATTGTTCATTGTCGAGCGAAGTCTCTTGACCAAGTTCCTCCCAGAGTTCATTGGCGACGTGGGGAGCGAACGGCGCAAGCAGACGAACAAAAGAACATAAAGCGTGAGAAGGGACTTTCTCAAGTTTCTCGAGATGATTCAAGAGGATCATGAGCTGTGAGATCGCCGTGTTAAAAGCGAATCCTTCGATATCCTCCCCGACTTTTTTGATGGTCTGATTGAGCAGCAATTCCGTATCTTTTCCCGAAGCAACTTCACGATGCGCTCTCTCTTTTAATCTCCAGATACGCTCAATGAACCTCCTCGCACCAACGAGGTTGTCCGTCGACCATGCGATCGCCTGTCCGAAAGGCCCCATGAACATCTCATAGATGCGCAGAGAATCAGCGCCGAATTGTTCGATGATGTCATCAGGATTAATGACGTTTCCCAGCCTCTTGCTCATCTTCACTCCGCCCTCGCCAAGTACAAGCCCAACGCCTTTTCTCCGGGTGAACGGCTCGAGAGTCGAGACAACGCCAATGTCGAAAAGAAATTTATGCCAAAATCGCGCATAGATAAGATGGCGCGTTACGTGCTCCGCTCCGCCGACATAGACGTCAACGGGTGCCCAGTATTTTTCCTTGTCTTTGCCGACAAGCGCGTCAGCATTTTTTGGGTCCATGAACCGCAGATAGTACCAGGATGAACCAGCCCACTGCGGCATGGTATTCGTCTCGCGGCGGAATATTTTTGTTTCTGTACCTTTCAGCGCATCTTTCTCTTCTGCTATTTTGAATGTTCCGCGTTCGGTGATATATCCCTTTGCATTGACCCAATCGGAGATATCCGCAAGCGGCGACTCTCCTGTCCCGGTCGGAGCGTACGATCTCACCTCTGGTAAGACGACCGGCAGATCGCGCTCATCGACGGGATACACTTTTCCGCTTTCGTCGTGCACGACGGGGATCGGTTCTCCCCAATAGCGCTGACGCGAGAAGACCCAGTCCTTTAGGCGATATTGTTTTGTCATTTTTCCGCCGATAAATGCAGTGATCGCCTTTTTTGCATCATCGGAAAACATGCCGGTGAATTTTCCGGATTCCACAAGATGCCCCGAGCCGGCGTACGCCTCATCCAGTATCGGGCAATGTGAAGCGGGATAATTCGGGCAAATGACCATACGTATCGGGAGCTTATACTTCTTCGCGAACGCAAAATCGCGTTCGTCGTGCGCGGGCACCGCCATGATCGCGCCGGATCCATAGCCCGAGAGAACATAATTGGCGATCCATATGGGGATCTTTTCATTATTTGCGGGGTTGACCGCGAAAACGCCGGTCGCAATGCCTTCTTTTTCCGGTACCTCATCAAATGACCGATTTGCCTCGGCTTTGAGGGTTCTCTCGATGAATGCGTGAACTTCCATACTGGCCTCCCAGCCCGCATCGAGCCATTGCTTCGCAAGTTCAGCCGATATGGCGACGAACGTGGCGCCGAAAAGCGTGTCGGGGCGCGTAGTGAACACGCTAATATCCTGAATTAAAAATTTTTCTGGCAACTGGCCGCTGGAAACTAAAAACTGGATTTGCGCTCCCTCGCTGCGCCCGATCCAATTCCGCTGCGCCTCTTTGATCGCTTCGGACCATTCGGGAAGCGTCTCAAGATCGTCAATGAGCCGGTCGGCGTAATCAGTGATGCGGATCATCCACTGACGCATCGGTTTTTTCACCACCGGCGTATCGCAGCGCTCGCAGTTATTTCCCTCAAGATCTTCGTTCGCAAGACCCGTCTGGCATGTCATGCACCAATTGATCGGTTCGAAGGATTGAAACGCAAGCCCTTTCTCAAACATTTTAATGAACGCCCATTGCGTCCACTTGTAGTAGAAAGGATCGGTGGTGTTCACCTCGCGCTCCCAGTCATAGGAAAGTCCGACGCACTCCATCTGCTCACGATAGCGCTCGGTATTTTTCTTCACTGATGCGGAAGGATGCACTTTATTCTTGATCGCAAATTGCTCGGCGGGAAGACCAAAGGCATCCCACCCGCTCGGAAAAAGCACATTGTATCCCTGCATGCGTTTCATGCGCGCATACACATCGCTCGCAGTATAGATACGGGTGTGTCCGGTGTGGAGTCCTTCGCCTGAGGGATACGGAAACTCACCCAACACATAACATTTGGGTTTTTTCGGGTCGTCTCTGGTGCGGCTCAGGCCGAACTCCTTCCATTTCTTTTGCCATTTCGCCTCGATTTTCTTTGGATCGTATTCCTTCATTGAGCCTTAATAATACTCGCAAAATAGGCCTCTCTGCAAATAGTACTAGACAAACATCAAAATTAATGATATAGTTTTTGCAGTTCGCCATGCCCCAAAGGAGAGACCATGGAAATCGTCTGCGGTTACCTGCCCGCCGAAGGTCGCCGCCACAACTACCTCACGTTGGGCGGCATCTGCCAGGAATGTGCCTGGGATGAGATCGACGCAGCGAAACACTGACGCCCCGTTCTTCCGCGTCAAAAGCCGCCCCTCAAAGGGCGGCTTTTGACGCTCTCGCTTAGATCTTAAACTCAACGACGTCTCCGTCTTTCACAATATATTCTTTTCCTTCTGTGCGAACGAGGCCCTTCTCCCGAGCGGCAGCATATGATCCCGCCTCAAGAAGTGTTTTCCAATTGATGACCTCGGCGCGAATAAATTTATCGCGGAAGTCGGTGTGGATTGCCATTCCAGCGACCGGTGCGGTACTTCCCGCGTTGATCGTCCATGCGCGGCTTTCATCTTCTCCGGTAGTGAAATAGGTCATCAAGCCCAGCAACTTATATGCCGCGACAATAAGCTCGTCGACGCCGTCACCTTTTACGCCAAGTTCTTGCGCAAATGTTTTCTTCTCCTCGCCCTCAAATTCGTTGAGTTCCTCCTCAATTTTCGCGTCGACGATCACGTAGGAGTCTCCGCGATCTTTGAAGAAAGCAAGTAATTTTTGAAAACGCTCGTCATTCGTTTCATCGAGATTTTTTCCGCCGGCTTTTTTGTTGAGAATATAGAGAATGGGTTTTGCGGTAAGCAAATTGAGCTGTTTCACGATCTTTCCCTCTTCTTCGTCGAGCAATGCCGAGGAAGCGAGCCGTTCACCCTCAAGTACGGCTCTCACCTTGGTGAGCGCGGAGTGTTCTTTGACGGCTGCTTTGTCATTGCGCCGCACATCGCGCCCGATATTTTCCATGCGTTTCGTTACCGTTTGGAGGTCTGCAAGAATAAGTTCAAGATTGATCGTCTCGACATCGCCCAGAGGATCGATCTTCCCGTTCACATGAATGATTTCATCGTCCTCAAAAATGCGTACGACTTCGCCGATCGCGCTCGTTTCACGGATGTTCGCAAGGAATTGATTACCTAATCCTTCGCCTTCCGATGCTCCTTTTACCAGTCCGGCGATATCGACGAATTCGACGATCGCGGGGATGGTTTTTTTTGAAGAAGAGAATTTGGCAAGCTGCCACAGACGCTCATCGGGAACAGTAACGATACCCACCGACGGGTCAATGGTACAGAACGGGTAATTCGCGGTTTCCGCGCCCTTCTTGGTGAGGGCATTAAAGAGCGTCGATTTCCCGACATTCGGTAGCCCAACAATGCCTACAGATAATGACATACCGACATACTAGCTCACTCTTTCTAAATAACAAAATCCCCCACGAAGCATCGTGGGGGTGTAAACTAAAAATATGCATCAAGGCGCTCACGCAATGTTGGTGGTATTTTTTTCTTTATCTTCTCGGGCAGAACATTATACAAGCTGATCTCACATGAGTGATCTTTCCCGTAGATCGACAGAAGTTTTTCCCTCAGCAAGTGATTCATTGTTGTTATCCCCTCCGCAATATATGTCTTATCCGAGAGTACGAATGGATCAAGCAGAAGGTTGAATAACTGTATATTCGGAAAGAACTCAGATCCTTCTTCTGTGTACGCGAAGAAATCAAGTATGGTGCCACCCGCGACTTTTTTCGGATTTTTACCAACCTCTTTTTCGACACCCCTCAGACTTCGGAATGTTTGTGTGTCTGCGCGTGCCTCCAGTGGTTTTCCTGCGCCGTCGGTTAGGTCACTTCGAAACGTCCGTACTCCACCACGAAAATGAGGGCTTAATAGTAAATTTGTGAGGCTAATATCATGATAAGGTGGCTCTATTAAGAGCTAGTTGAGTAAATAATTATGACGCAATTTAAAAAAAC
>MHLP01000039.1 GCA_001821435.1 Candidatus Lloydbacteria bacterium RIFCSPLOWO2_01_FULL_50_20
ACGCAGATGCGGGAGATGGGACTGCGCTGGTTCGCCTATAACATGCTGGTGATTTAGGCGTACCTTGGTGACACGGGGTGTTTTCTACAGAGCATGGCTGTCCCCGTTTCTTCCCCGCGACAGGATTGAACGCGGTGTTTTGCGACCGACGCCTTGGGATGATTGAGCGGCAATGCTCGTCTTTGCTGCTTCTTTCCTCACGGTTAAGCTAGAATTAAGTTATGTTTTTTTTGCTTTTTAATCTCAATATAATGCACGGGCGTAATCGTAAGAGTGCCCTGTGGCCGCTCGCCGTGGATCGTGACGAGATAGAGCAAAATCTTAAGAATATTTGTGAGTGCGTCCACACATATAATCCTGACTTTGTTGCACTTCAAGAAATAGACAGGACATCGATATTGAGCGGCGGCATTAATCAATTTGAGTTTTTGAACAAGCGACTCCGGTATCCATACCGCTTTTTTGCGCCAAGTTGCTCGATTGGAAGCCTCTTTGTCTCCGGGAACACACTCTTTTCAAAATATCCACTGGTGAACTGCGAGTCGTTTCAATTCGCTCCTGCGTTCCCGACTGACCGCATGGGATTTGTCATAGCTGATGCCACATTGCCCAATGGTACTCTAGTGTCGATTGCTTCGATTCATCTGGTCTATCTGGACTGGTTGCGTCTGGATTCACGCGGGCAAGAATTACTATTAGTTGAGAAAGTCACAGCTGCACGGAAAGGAAACATTGTCCTTGCTGGTGATTTTAATTGTGATCTAGTGGGCAACGAACCTTCACTACGAAATTTTATTGAGAAGTTAGATTTGCAAGCGTACCGTCCACTGAGTAACGACTCGGCAACATATCCGTCTTGGAACCCCATTAGGCGTATTGATTGGATTCTGGCATCGAAAAACTTAAATTTTATTTCCTATAAAACCCTTCATAACAAAATCTCCGATCATTTCGCGATACTTGCAAATCTCTCGGCTTAGGCCCCGACCGATCTTCACCGACGCTCATAGGGCAATACGCCTTGCGCCAGTGTCTTCATTGGCGTATCCTCCGTTTATGAAATATCTCGCCATTGATTACGGAACGAAACGCGTCGGCATTGCGACCTCGGATGATGGGGGAACGATGGCTTTTCCGCTGCGCGTGATCCCGAACAGCAAAAAACTCGTTGAAGATATCACGGAAATTTGCCGTCTCGAACGTATCGGGACGATCATCATGGGGAAGTCGCATAATTTCAAAAACGAACCTAATCCGCTCATGCGCGATATTATTCCTTTTGCGGAAGCGCTGAAGAAAAAGACCGGTCTTCCCGTTCTTTTCATGACCGAGGTCTTCTCGTCACAGGAAGCGGCACGTGTGACCGGTGAGAATAGTGGAAATGACGCCTCGGCTGCTGCACTGGTGCTCCAGAGTTACCTTGATCGCGCGAATATTTCGGGCACCAAATCTCCTGGTGAAGCGAAACTGTGATATTCTGTATTTGTCTACTCGCTACTTACTACTCCCCACCTACTCATTTATGGCCACTATCGAAGACTTTAAGAATATTGAAATGAAGATCGGCACCATTCTTGTTGCTGAATATATCGAGGGAGCAGATAAACTGCTCCGGCTTGAGGTCGATTTCGGACCAAAGGAAAAAAGGAGCGACATGGAAGCCGAGGCGGCCATCGAGGGGGAAAGGGATATTCGTCAGATCCTTTCGGGTATCCGCGAATATTATTCTCCGGAACAGCTGATCGGGGAACAATGTCCGTTCGTGACCAATTTGGAACCGCGTACGCTCCGCGGTCTTGTGAGCAACGGCATGATCCTTGCCGTCAAATCTCCCGATGGCGGTGCGATACTCCTTCACCCGGAGAGACCCACTGAGGCGGGCAGCATGCTTTCATAATATTTTAAAAATCCCCTTTTATGTTTGACATTGAAAGCATCATCACTATAACGGGGCTCGTCGGCGTCACGGCGATAGTTTTCGCCGAGTCCGGACTTTTTTTTGGTTTTTTTCTTCCTGGAGATAGTTTACTTTTTACGGCCGGTTTTCTTGCTTCTCAGGGAGTCATTCCGATCACGCCGCTGGTCATTGCGACGATCATCGCTGCGATCCTCGGCGATTCGGTCGGCTATTGGTTCGGTAGGAAAGTCGGCCCGATGATATTCACCAGACCGGATTCACGGTGGTTTTCTCAAGAGCGGCTCAATGATGCCCACGTTTTTTTTGAAAAATATGGAGCAAAGAGTCTCATCCTTGCGCGTTTTATTCCCGCAGTGCGCACGTTCACTCCGATATTGGCCGGCGTCGGAAGGATGCAATACGGAAAATTTCTCACGTATAACGTCATCGGCGGCCTGCTTTGGGGAGGGGTGCTCCCTCTCGCGGGATATTTTCTCGGGGCGAAAATTCCCGGAGCCGAGCGCTATGTCACCCTTATCATCCTTTTTATTATTTTTCTCTCCGTACTTCCTATCGCAGTTCCCTTGGCAAAACACTGGTTTGCAAAAAGGCGATCATAGCACCATTTCGAGGATTGGCTTAGCATGAAAAGCAAAGTCACGTATAATGAAGAGTGATGACTTCAATTTTTAATGCACCGAAGTTCCTCACAATGCCGGCGGTCGGACTCGATATCTCAGCAGATGCGCTTCGCTTCATTGAGCTTGCTCCCGCAAAAGGGCAGCTCGCTGTCGTGCGTTTTGCGACGAAGAATTTTCCGCTTGGTGTCATCGCGAACGGGCGGGTGCGAGACAAAGAAAAGTTAGCTGAGGCCATTACCGCGCTCGCAAAGGAACATCAGTTGTCGTTTGCGAACGTCGCCCTCCCTGAAGAGCAGGGTTATCTGGCGAATATGCATCTTTCGTATGTTTCACCGAAAGAGATACGTGACGCTGTCGAACTCCACCTCGAAGAGCATGTACCCATTCCCGTCGCCGATGCAATCTTTGACTATATGGTGATCGACGATGACACACATCAGCGCCAAGATACCCTCGACGTGGTCGTTTCCGTTCTTCCGCGCGCTGTTGTGGAAGAGTATCTCGAAATATTCCGGGGAACCGGCATCATTCCGAAGGCCTTTGAATTCGAGTCGCAGGCGATGGCCAGAGCGCTTATTACGCGCGGTGATAACGGGACATTTCTTGTTGCCGATATCGGCAAAATGATCACCGACATTTTCGTGGTCGCGAACGGCGTCGTACAGTTCTCCGCTTCATTGGATATTGGCGGATATCATGTGACACAAGCTATTGTCAAAGCGACTGGAGTTTCCTATGAAGAGGCTGAAAGTCTTAAAGTGAAATATGGTCTTGTGGGAGGAGAAAAAGAAGCATCACTGCACAAAGCGATGTATCCCGCTCTCCAAGATCTTCGCGCCCGCCTCATCCGCCATTATTCGTATTGGCAAACGCATCATGGCGAAAAAGTGGGAGGAAATATCGAATGTATCTATCTGACGGGCGGCGGCGCGAACCTGAAAGGCATTGAGGAATATCTGTCGGCAGAGATAGACATCAAAGTGATCATTGCGAACCCCTGGGTGAATGTCTGCTCGTTCAATGACGTTATTCCGCCGCTGAAGCTTCATGAATCGCACGGATTCAGCGCGTCAATAGGACTTGCACTTCGTAATACATTCACGAACTGAAATTTTTATGGTCAACCTGCTTTCCCCATCTGAAAAAAAAGAGCTGCTCCGTGAACATTGGCTGCGTTTCGGTATCATTGTGCTTTGCGCGCTTTTTTTGCTCGAGATATTAAGCGTAGTATATTTTACCCCCGCCTACTATACGCTTTATCTGAGCACAAAGGGATTGGAGCAGAATCTTTCCGATCTGCGTTCCATCACTCCGGAGGGCGCGAAAGAAGCCGAAGCGGATCTTGCTTTGATCAAACAGCAGATGGCGCTGCTTAAGATCACCGAAGGGGTTGTCGATGTTCCCCCTTCAGTACTTCTCCAGGAGATCATTCTTCAAAAACCGCTTGGGATCGATATCGCTTCGTTCTCATACGTGCGCACGGCAAGTGCCGTCAATATGCAGATCTCCGGTGTCGCACTGACGCAGGAGGATATCTTCGCCTTTCGGAGGAATGTCAAGGCGAACCCGCGCGTGCTTGATTTTAAATATGGAGGCAATTATGTCACGCTGAAAAATGACATTAGTTTTACCGCGACGATCACCTTTAAATGACCATGAAACGCCTGATCAACATTATTATTGCGCTTTCCGTACTCAATCTTGTCGGGCTTGGCATTTTTTGGTTCGAGTATTCGACGATCCAGACAAAAAGGGGAGAAGAAACCCGGTTGCGCAAGGAGATCGCGGATGAAAGAGAGAAGGGAATAGAATTTACTGCTACGCAGAAAGTGGTCACACAGGCGCAAAAAGAAAGCGGTGCACTTCAGAAATATTTTTACGACCCTGCCGAGGAAAGCCAGGTCGAGTTTGTGGCAGCAATAGAAGCACTCGGCAGCTCAACGTCGCACGCGCTTGTGGAAACAAAGTCGCTTGATCTTATCGGCGGAGCTCTGCCCGGTTTTCGGGGAGAATTTATCATTAAAGGCACGTGGAGCGAACTCTTTCACTTTTTGCGTCTTATCGAAACGTTTCCTGCGCATGTGGTCGTCAACCGCTTTAGCGTGAGCGCCCCCGATAAAACCAGCACCCTTTCTTCGTGGACGGGTGGCATAAACATCGATCTGGTCGGCTTAAAGAACCCTTAGCATATGGAAAAAATACTCGGTAAAATTTCGTTTTCTTTTCTCGGTCCGTTGGTTCGCCGCTTCACATCGGGGCAGATGAATGACAACATGCTGTGGCGCAGTGTCATCGGCTGCACGATTTTTGCTGCCATCATTATCGGGTTTCTCGCCTGGCTTTCTTTTGGTGAAGTGACCACTGAGCCCACAGTTTCACCGTTAATCAGGAAAAATAAAGCAGTGCTTTCGATAGAGGAGCTTCGCGGGGTGATCGATTTCTATCGGAAAAAAGAAGAAGAGTTTACGGCTCTGCATTCGATTTCTCCGCGTGCTCCCCAATTACATAAAGGAAGCGGGGTGAGCATCCCCCTGAATTCGGTTGAGACATCAGAAGAAGAGCTGCCGCTTTGATTTTCCAATCGGGTCCGCTTGCTTCCCTGTGCGATCTCTCTCTTTGACCAGATGCCCCCGCCAAGAATCGAACTTGGATCCGAAGCTTAGAAGGCTTCTGTTTTATCCATTAAACTACGGGGACAGTATCATCACCTTAGCGTAAAAAATTGCGTATGTCGATAATTTGTTTTATTGTTTGTTGATCGCGCGATGAGCTCCCCCCGTAGCAAAGAAGACTTGCTACGGGGTAAGTAGTTGGCACCCGCCCGAACGACGAACATCGTTCAGTCGGGCTGGGAGTAACTGCTTTATTCACCCGCCCACTTTTTCACGCATCCTTAGCTCAGTTGGTAGAGCAGCGCTTTTACACAGCGAAGGTCGCAGGTTCGAATCCTGCAGGATGCACCACTTCGCTCCCTTGTCTGACTCGGGAGCTACGCGGTGCAAGCACAAAAAATCAATGGCTTGTAACATTTTGATAAATAAAGCGAAGTGGCCCCGCGAAGCTTTAGCGTAGTGGGGCAAAACAATATGCATTATTGCTATATCCTGCAAAGTCTTAAAGATAAAAGTTTCTACGTCGGATCAACTTCTGATCTTAAAGAAAGATTTAGGGAACACAACAATAAAGAGGCTAAATATTCTACAAGCAAAGTCCCGTTTAAAATAGTGTGGTATGGGGCATTTGAAAATAAATCTAAGGCTCAAAAATTTGAGAAATATTTGAAAGCAAGTTCAGGATTCGCGTTCAGAAACAAGAGATTAGTTTAATCGCCGTTTCTATTTCAGAAATCCTTGCCCGTCCGTAGTCCCGCCAAGGCGGGACGAAGGAGGGTCGGAGGTTCTAACATCGTCTATAAAAGTGCATACTCAATTGTGCGGACTGATCACGGAAGAGCGGGACACGGATAAACTATAAAAAGTGTATATCATTTTTTCTGAACTGTCAATAATTACCATGCCTCTTCTTCGCATACAATTGGGTCATGAAAAAACGCATTGAATGTAGCGTATCAGGGCGCGTACAAATGGTCATGTACCGCGATTTTGCGGCACGCAGGGCACGCAGCTCCGACCTGGTCGGCGAGGTAGAGAATAAAGCAGACGGGACAGTCTTTGTGGTTGCTGAGGGTGAAGAGGAAAAGCTCAAGGCATATATCGAAGAACTCAAAAAGGGTCCTCTTTTGGCGCATGTCAATCATGTGGATGTCACGTGGGGTATGCCGGGAGGAGAATTCAAAGATTTTACGCTACTCTATTGAACATGAACGACCGCAAAATACCCCGATCGATAGGCATCATCATGGACGGTAATCGCCGGTGGGCGAAAATGAACGGGCTGCCGTCTTTGGAGGGGCATCGGAGAGGATACGAAAAATTACGCGAAGTAACGAAGTGGTGCAAAGAGAACGGAGTGAAAAATTTGATCGTCTACGCATTTTCCTCGGAAAATTGGAACAGGGCCAAAGAAGAAGTCGGCTACCTCATGAACCTTTTCCGCGAAGTGATCGGGCGCATGACCGAAGAAGCACTTGAAGATGATACGCGGCTTCTTTTCCTCGGTGAGCGGCATCGGTTTGATGCGGACATTCTCCGTGCGATCGGGAATGCGGAAGAAAAGACGCGTTTGTGCGCTTCGTTTACGTTTGGCATCGCGCTTTCCTACGGCGGACGTGCGGAGATCATTGATGCGATCCATCGTATCCCGAAGGAGAAACTTTCCTCACTCACCGAGGAAGAGTTTTCCCGCCTTCTCTGGACGAAGGATATTCCCGATCCGGATATTATCATCCGCACCAGCGGGGAACAGCGGCTCTCGGGATTTCTTCCGTGGCAGGGAGTGTATAGCGAGCTTTTTTTTGTAGAAACCAAATGGCCGGCCCTTACGCGCAAAGAGTTTGACCGTATCCTCGGAGAATATGCCGAGCGAGAACGGCGGTGTGGAAAGTAAAAAACAAAGAACGGTATTGGGTTGCAAGAAAAAATCAGTTGAGTTATGATGATTTTGCTTGCTAAAATCCCCGGTATGGTGGCGTGAGAACGGGAGTCGGCTTCCAAAGGAGGAAGCGAGAGGGTCTGGTCCGACCCAAACCGAAAGGCGATGTTGGGCGAGTGAAATCCCTATGGGGAGGCGTTGTGGAAACCACCAAGGTGCACAGCGCTTTTTATTTTTATGAGCCCACAGATACTTTATGAAGACGAGGACTTTCTTGCGGTCGACAAGCCTGCGGGTTTAGTCATGCATGCGGACGGGCGAACCAAAGAGCCGACGCTCGCCGACTGGGTGCTTGAAAAATATCCGAACCTGAAAGACGTCGGGGGCATGCACACGCTTGATTCGGGAAGATATGCGCCGCGTACGGGAATTCTTCACCGGCTCGATCGTGAAACTTCCGGCGTGATCCTGATCGCCAAGAATGATGAGACATTTTATTTTCTCCAACGGCAATTTCTCGATCATTCAATAGAAAAAACATACAACGCATTCGTTGAGGGGGCGCTCCAAACATCTGAAGGCGTGATCGAGCTTCCAATCGGCCGCAGCCGAAGCGATTTTCGGCAGTGGACGACGGGTACCGGAGCTCGCGGAAATCTTCGCAAGGCGACAACCGTATATCGTGTGATCAAAGAAAGCGGAGGATTTTCATTGCTTGAGTTGAAACCCCAAACGGGTCGGACACATCAACTCCGCGTGCATTTGAAAGCGATCGGTCACCCCATCGTATGCGACAAGCGTTATGGGGGGGCATGCGCGCTTGGATTTGACCGCGTCGCGCTTCACGCGAGGATGATCACCTTCGAATATCCGAAAGGAGAAAGACGTACCATTGAAGCGCCGATTCCCGCCGATTTTGTCCGTGCGTTAGGGGAGTTGAGGAATTCGCAATAATTTATCTCCCATGATCCTTCGATTTTCCAAAGATCTTCGCGAACAGCATATCTATGCCAATGGCACCGAGCTTGCGAGCGTCATGGGAAAAGACCGTGACGCAAAAGGCCGACGGATATTCAACCATCCCAAAGCAAGCGAGCTCTTCGTTACGACAATAAAAAACCCCGTGTTAGTTACCGACGTCTATCGTATCGCGCAAATGCCGCCAACGGTGCGCGACACCATCTTTAAATTATATGAATCTCCCGTGCGAAGAACAGAGTACGGAGGTGTCGCTCTTGATTTTGAACAAGGAAAATATAAAGGAGCATGGGGGCCGAGTATTGATACGCTGCTTTTTTGCCGCGCGCTCAATAAGATGGATCGCGGATACTTCCGAGGTAAATCGTTGGTCGACATCGGCGCGGGATCGGGATTTATCTCAAAATATATTCTCGGCACTTTTCCAGGAGTAAGATCTGCCACGCTTGTTGATCTTAGTCCTCATGCGATCGTGTCGTGCAAGGATAATATCAAGGACAAGCGCGCGAAATTTGTCTGCGGTGACGCGATTCGTTATATCAAAAAAAGGAAATTCGATGTCATCGTATGCAATCCGCCGTATATTCCGCGCGAACGAAGTTCCGATGACAATCCTTATGAGGGAATTCTTCTTACGACGCATCTGTTCTCCATCCTTCGGGCGACGCTTCTTCCTGGCGGATGTTTCTTAACGAATATTTCCAGTTTGTCAGAAAAAGATGTCTATGCGGCTATGAAAAAATATGGGATCACCGCCGTGAAGCTCGATACGATGAATGTGCCGCTGAAAGTCATGAACGTGCTGAATAATAAGGCATGGATGCGTTACCTCAAAAAATGCGGCTTAAAAAGAACGCGGCGCGGAGGATACGAATATTATCAATCGCTTACGATCGTCCGCGTCGACTCTTGTCCAGGAAGGAAGGAAAAAGGAGCAGAAAGAAAGACCCCCCACAGAAAATAATGAGCGTCAGCTGATGGAGCGGCCCGAGCTTGAGTTTAACCGTTTTCGTCAGTCTTGCAAAGGTTTTCCGGCCGTGTTAGATTAGCCACTACTATGAATACGGAACTATTGAACAAAATAAAGCTTTCACCCATCAATCTTGAGGCACGAAAAAAACTCGAATTTCGCACGGGAGATACGGTGCGTGTCTGGGTCAAAGTGCTTGAAGACGCCGGAAAAAAGAAATATCGCCTTCAGGCGTTTGAAGGGCTTGTGCTGGCGCGAAAACATGGAGCTGAGCCGGGTGCCTCGTTCACCGTACGCAAGGTTGCGAGCGGGGTCGGAGTTGAACGTATCTTCCCGCTCTATTCCCCAATGATCGATAAGATCGAGCTGGTGAAACGCTCGACCGTGCGCCGCTCGAAACTGTATTATGTACGCGCAAAAGCGATCCGTGATGTACGCCGGAAGATGAAACAAACATTGATGGGCGGAGGTTCGACGAAAGATTTTGAAGAAGACGTCGATATCACCGAAGCGCCGAAAGAAGAAACAGAAAAATAGCACAAAAAATCCGCCATCAGGCGGACTCTTTGTTTATAATTTGGTGTAGTATTCTTGAATTAGTCCGAACGCATTTCGCCACCGCAGGCGGCGAGGAAGTCCCCTCGCAAAAATTCGGAAAGGCGGCGGAGCCGCACCGATAGCAATTTCCAATTTTTCTTTGGCGGCAATTCAATTATGAAATTAATTTATTCAAAAATCAAGAAAAATGAAAAGGGTTGTGAGATTTCTCTCACAACCCCAGTTGAGACATCTCGCTTACATGCCGTGATGGTTGTTGGTGAAGTGGTGGCCGCAGCAGAGGCAGAGTGCGAGATAGTAGTTCGTGATGTTGTCCTCGGTCCTTCCGCACTCCCGACACTTCTGCGTCTGCACTTCCTTGTACCGCGCCATCGGTTGTCCGCAGTGGCGGCTTGCCCAGTAGGTCTTCTTGCCGAAGATTCCTGGATTGGGCTCGTTCCGCTTCTCACCGACGTTTTCCCACTCCGGTTCGTGGTCAAAACACGGACCGTGACGACACTGGCAGTGGGGATACTTCTGGCCTGCAAGATTGTTATGGTCCATAACAATTCTCCTTTCTGGCCACCCATTTTCTTAGGTGCCGCTTACTATAATACACGAAACTACGATAAAGTCAAGCCAAACAAAAAACCGACATCTCTGCCGTTTCTTATCTTTAAACCTTAAAATGGATTCTTGGATTAAAAATTTTTCTTTTCTTCTTTCAAAATCGCCAATTCGTTTTTGCCCAGAAAATTCAGTACAAACTAGCCGCCGAGCGAAGCGAGGCGGGCTCTCAAAACTTGCAGTTTCCTCATTGGTGCCCAGGAGAGGAATTGAACCTCCACGCCTTTCGGCACATGCACCTCAAGCATGCGTGTATACCATTTCACCACCTGGGCAGAGGCCACAACACTATAGCAGTCTGTGAAATATTTTCAAGCAGGCGAAAAAGGTTGTGAATGGTTGATCGATTATTTTTTATACGCAGAATAAAACGACAAGTCGGGATCGCGAGAAATTTTTCTGCGTATAAAAAATCCCCGTGCAATATGCACGGGGTATAACTTATTTCTTGAAACCTTCCCCTTGTTCCTGACGCTCTTTAGCGCCGGGGACGAATTCGGCTTCCGCTTTCTGCCACTGGTCGACACGCATCAGTGCCTGGTGGCTCTCCGTCGGATGTCCTCGTTTTGCTTCCTGCATTTCCCAGAGTGCTCGTGCGCCCACTTCGCGGAATCGCTTCGCGTAGTTGTACGAGGCCATGGAATGCGCATGAAAGTCCGCGATGGTCACGAAAATGAATTTGTAACCCATTGCGGTGAGATCCGAGAAAACGAGACGCTCCGACTCCGGGGTCTTGACCCATGGAAGAGACGGCGAATAGTTGAATGCGAGCGGAATATTCGGATGATGCCGTTTCACTCCTTCCGCGAATGTTTCAGGGAATCCACGGCCGCACCCGTTGAATTCGCACCAGAGCAGATCAGCTCCCGCGTCGGCATATGCCACTGAACGGGAAACCGCTTCTTCCATGCTGCCTTGGGTCTTGGAGTTAAACGCATCGGTACGTGCCACGATGATTCCCGATGAATACACGCCGTCGCGCGTACGGACAGCCGCGCGAACTTTCCCCACCATCGTCTCGATGGGAACGAGTTCTTTACCGGCAATGTGTCCACAGCGTTTGGGAAATTTCTGGTCTTCGATATGGACACCCGCGAGGCGATGCACAACGCGTGTTTCAAAATCATATTCGAGCGTGCCGAACATTTCCGCGACCGTTCGGATGATGTTTTTCGCATCCCCATAGCCATCGTCAATGTCCGCGATAACGGGTAATTTTGTCGCGCGGACGATGTCGCGAACAGCATCACGCTGCTCAGTCATTGTTACCTGACCCATGTCCGGACGACATTTTGACCCAGCAATTGACCAACCTCCCGCGTAGATCACCTCTGAACCGGCCATTTCTCCAACGTGCGCACCGAGCGCGTTTTCGACGCCGTAACCAAAGACGCCTTGAGGGCGAGCGATCAATGCTCTGAATTTGTTGCCGGGATCTTTATCGTTTTCCAATGCCTATCTCTCTTTCCTGATTTCATGCTGTGAAAAAACAAAATGTCTGTCCAGTATAGTAACACAGAAAAGGGATTATCCTAGTGGGGACAGTGATGTCCTTGAGACTGCTTTCGTACTGAGTGGGCGTGGAGAGACTCGCCGATCACTTCGGCGGGTGACTTTCGGTCTCGATGACTCGACAACGAAAGTCCATTCGAGTCTCTCGCGCAGGCAAGCAGTTGCCTGCTCGCGCCCAATTACCATAGACGAAATACTGTTTTAACCACGTTAAATTACTGGTGGGCACGGAGAGACGAACGCTCAAGGGTTTCCCCTGTATGCTTCCGCCGACGCAAAGTCTTTGGTGGACAGGTCTGAGACAACTTCTGTATTGAGTGGGCGTGGAGAGACTCGAACTCTCAACCCTTTCGGGATACGCTTCTGAGACGTACGCGTATACCAGTTCCGCCACACGCCCACTCAATACATAAGCGCGGACATTTATCCGCCATAGTTCTTACGACGGCGGGCCAATTCTTTACCCCGTAGTTCCGCATTGGGCGGATACTACCGGGACGCCACACACCTTTTCGCTTTCATCTGTGAATAACCTTGTGGATAAGACTTGGATATCCCCATTTTTCAGGCAACGAAGTGAAAAATGTTCATCACCCGATACCGCAAGCTTAACAGAATCGGCTCACCCCTCCAACTTTTTGAAATAGTTGATCTCGTTGATCCTGTTCGGGTATTCAAGAATGGATTTGACAAAGCGTCAATCTTTACGATGTGAACCGCGATGCTAGGGTTAAAAACAGGTGATTGTTTTAGTTCGTTGACATATAGCCAACACATCGGTTTTGGTGCATGTGTCATCAGGCTGTTTCATTCCATAAAATACCCAACTTGGAGGTGGACGCCATGTCGGACATACAAGAAAAGAGCATTACGGCACTTTTTGCTGAAAGTTTCCGTGCTACGGCCCCTGAAGTGTGCACGATCGATGAATTCCTCGAGGCAGCGAAGGCAAATCCCGAGGTTTATGATTCTGTCGATGGTCGCCTCTTGAGGGCGATCGGCAACTCCGTTGTTGTCGATACCAGCAAAGATGAGAGTTTGGGTCCCTACTTTGAAAATCAGGTGATCAGGCTTTATCCTTCGCTGGAAGAGTTTTATGATTTCGAGAAAGTGAATGAACGGTTCGTTACTTTTCTCATGAAGGCCAACCAGGGCCTCGAAGAATCGAAGCAGATCCCCGTTTTTCTCGGCCCCCCCGGAGTTGCGAAGTCTGACTATGTTCGGAGAATGCTCTCTCTTTTCGAGGGAATTCCATTCTGGACCATCGCTTTGTCTGAAGAAGGCATCGAACGATTGAGAAAGAATCTGGCGCCGAAAGGAATCGAACCCGAAAGGGACTTTCCGGTCGTTTCGCCGATTCTCGAATCGCCGCTCGGAATTTTTTGCGAGCAAGGGCGTCGCAGAATGCTCCACGACCGTTACCATATCCCGACTTGGCGCATACCACTTCTCATGTCTACGTGGTTGGTAAAGCGACTCGATCAGCTTGGCGGTGATCTCAGCATGTTTCGTGCTGTGAAACTTTATCCGTCACTCTTGCGCCAGACCAGCATTGCCGTTGTCGAGGCACAAGATCAGTCCGTTCAGGACGTCTCAGATCTTGTCGGCGCCGTTGACCTGCAAAAAGTCAGAAAGTTTTCGACCAGCGATACGGACGCGTACAACTATTCCGGCGGCCTCAATCTGACGACCGAAGGACTGATGGAGTTTCGCGAATTCCACCGTGCACAGGAGAGCATGCTGAATCCGCTCTATGGCGCGACGCAGGATCGCAGCTATCGGCCATCCGAGCGTCTGCCGCTTCTGCCGTATCATGGCCGGCTACTTACGCACTCCAACCTCGATGAGTTCGAGAAATTCAAGACTGGCGGACACAAAGGCTTCATTGATCGTGCGACCATCATTCGCGTCCCTTATGTCCTGCGTGAAAGCGCAGAGATCGAGATCGTGAAAAAGATGATCCGCGAAAGCAAGCTCGACATTGCGAAATGCGCGCCGGAGACGATCCGTCTCATCGCGCGATTCGTTATCCTCTCGCGGATGAGAGAACCGCAGAACGAGAAAGGTGAAAAGGTCGGTGATCTTTTCGTCAAAGGGCGAGTCTACGATCGCCGAAAGATGAAGGATGTCGATCCGCGCGCTCTCTCTTTCGCTGATTATCGGCGCCTTGCCGGCAACGACGAAGGCATGGACGGTCTCTCAACTCGTTTCGAGAAGAAGATCTTAGGCACTGTGTATAACGTGAACGACCCGGTTGAGCACAGCGCCAATCCTGTTGACCTGTTTTACCTTCTCAAGAAGGAGGTCGACTATGAAGGCTTCCCGAAAGATGTCCGGGAAAAATATCTTTCCTGGATCAAGGAATACCTCGAAGGTCCGTACAAGGAATACATCGGCAAAAAGATCCGCCTCGCACTTCATGAGGGGTCGCAGAAACTTGCACAGGATGAATACGAAAAATACATTCTGTATGCCGACAAATGGATGGAAGGCGAGGATGCGATCGACCCAATAACGGGTACGTCGCTCAATCACGAGGGCCTCAATAGGTGGCTTGAAGAACGAGAGAAAGCCGCTGGGGTCTCGCAGGCGAAACAAGTTCGCACCGACGCAGTAAAGTACGATCTGAAACATCGGGTTGTCCGGGATAAGTGCATTTCCTGGCGTGAGAATCCGAAGCTTGCCAAGGTGATCGAAAAATACTGCTTCGATTCGGTGGAGCTCCATCAAAACATCCTGCTTTCGAATGCGTCACGCACGACGGAGCAGAATGACACAAGGAAATCTTTCATGGATCGCTTCATGAAGGACGAAGGGCTTACTGAACTCCAGGCGGTGAAGATCGCCAACTGGTACGCAGGCCTCGCTAAGGAAGACTGATCGATCAATTGATCAGACGGTTGAAGGGGTCGTGGCTTTTAGCTCCGATCCCTTTTTTCAAATCGCAATTTGAAAAAGGAACAATCTCATGGACAATCCGCTTGTATGTCATTCACATGTCGTGGACCAGCGTGGTTCGCTCTGGGAAGAGAAAATGATGGTGAATCGTGAGCGTTTTCGGAAACGTTACGATGACGCGATCAAGCGAGCAGTAAAGGAGCAGCTGAGCGGAAAAGGCATCACCGACATCACTGGTGACGGGGACATTGTTGTTGAGATCGACCTCATGTCTGTTCCTCGTTTACGGCACGACCCTTCGAGTGCACCAAGTGAGAAGGTTTTCCCGGGCAACATTATCCTACACAAGGGAGACAAAATTCCCAAACAGGGTGGGGGGTCTGGTTCTGGAAAAGGAAAATCCGGTCATGGCCAGGAGGCGGGACAAGGAGGAGGCGGAGGACGTATGCGGCTTCCGCTTACGAAAGAGGAATGGATCGGATATGTCTTCCAAGATCTCGAACTCCCCAATCTTGTGCTTAAGATGCTCACGAGTTCCGACGAATTGCGGCTGGAGCAACGCGGATTCAGTTCAGTAGGACCCGCACACCTGCTCGACCTCAAACGTACGATCCTCCGCTCCGACGGCCGTCTTCAGGTCATCGAGCAGCAGATCGAGGACGATCTCGACGAAGAGCGAAAGAAGATGAAGCAGCAAGAAGCGGTCATCGCTGAAGAGGAGGCAAAGAAGCAATCGGGCTCTCCCCGCTGGCGTCAGGCGCAGATGCAGAAGGGTTATCACCTTGAGCGTATCCGTGAGCTCGAGAATGAGCTCGGTGTCGTACCGCAGTTCGAAAAAATGGATCTTCGGTATCGGCATCACGAAATGATCCCAGTTCCGGTCACTGAGGCGGTGGTATTTTTCCACCTCGACGTTTCCGGAAGCATGTCAGAAAAAGACAAGCTGTTGGCACTAACGTTGTTCCGCTTCGAATATCTCTTTCTCACTAAGCTTTACCGTCGCGTGCACCTCGTGCTCATTCACTATCACGGTGAAGCGTACGAATGCCAATCGGTCGAAGAGTTTTTTGGGACTTCCGGAACGGGCGGTACGGAATATTCATGCGCCCTCGAGCTCCATCAAAAGATCCAAGAAGAGCGTTTTCCCGCAAGCCAGTACAACATCTACGTAACACATGCATCCGATGGCGACAACTTTACGGAAGATCGGGAAAAAACAATAAAGTTCATGAACGAGGTGGTGTTGCCGCGAACGCAGTATTACGTTTATGTGCAAATAGGCAACGAAAGAAAAGATACGGAGTTCTGGAGAACGTTCAGTAAGTTGCAAAAGCCGTATCCGCAACTGACGATCGCAGCGTTAACCGAACCTCGGGAAATCATCCCGGTCTTTCGGAAGCTGTTTAAGAAGAAAGGAGTGAAGGTCAAATGAAAAAGTTCGAGAGACCGATCTATGAAGGTGAAGAATGGACGCCCGCGCTTTTGCAACGCTTTCTCGAGATCTCTGAAGAGATCGCGGTCGAGAAGTGCGGGCTCGATCTTTATCCGAATGAGGTGAAGATCGTTACATCGAAACAGATGGAAGATGCGATGGTAACGGGAGCGCTCCCGCTCCAGCTTTACCACTGGTTTTATGGCATGCAAAGTTACCAAATTGAAGCCACGGGCTCCCGTGGATACCTGGAGATCGTGCAAAACACGAATCCATGCCAGCTCTATTGCGCAGAGAACAACACGGCAACTGAAATGCTCGTCGTGATCGCGCATGCCGGTTGCGGACACAATGCGGTGTACAAGAACAATTTCCTTTTCCGGCAGTTTACGAATCCGAAAGGAATCGTCGACTACCTCATCTTTGCCCGAGATTTCTTGCGAAAATGCGAAGAAAAATACGGAGAAGAGCGTGTTTCCGACCTCATGACGGCCTGCATGGCGCTGGGACCATATTCGGTGGACTTGATACGTAAACCGAAACCCCGTTCATACGACGACGAACTCGCACGTCTCCAAAAAAGAGTCGAGCAGTTCGAACGGAGTTTCAATCCGGTCTTTCATGACCGATCCTCCAGTCCTCTTCGTGGGCAGAATGAGATCGAGATCAGGATACCGGAGTCGCCGGACGAAAACATCTTGAAGTTCATCGAAAAGCAAGGGCCTCGTCTTCGGGTGATTGAAGAATGGGAGGCGGAAGTCACCCGGATATTTCGCAAGATCAACGAGTACTTCTATCCTCACACACGCACCAAGGTTGTCCACGAAGGTGCAGCGTGTACGCTCCAGCGGACGGTTTTCAATTGCCTTTCTCCTTTGGAGCTCGGTGCGGTCTCTAATAGCGCGATGAACAACTTTTTCGACGTCCACGCGCGGGTGACCGGACAGCCAGGATATCGTTGGAGAGACAAATTTGAGGGAAAAATTCCGCTCTGGGGTATCAATCATTATTCCCTGGGTTTTCAGTTGTTTCAGGACATTGAACGGATCTGCCGTGAGCCGACCGACGAAGATCGCGCATGGTTCCCGGACCTCATTGGTGCGAATTTCTGGGAAGTGTTCCGACATATCATTGCCGAACATGATGATGAATCGTTCATTCAGACCTATTTTTCACCAAAATTGATCCGGGATTACGCATTCTTTGCGCTGGAAGACGATCCGGAGCACGATTATTTTGAGGTGACGGACATTCACAATGAGGAAGGGTACCGCCACGTCCGCGATCGTTTGGCACACCAGTATGCATATCATGCAGCGTTGCCTAATCTTGAAGTCGCTTCGGTTGATATCGGAAGCGGCTGTGCGCTGACATTGCGGCATACCCAGCATGACCGTGTGCATCTTGACGGCAATTCCGTTGGCGAGTTCCTCTTTATTGTGCACCGAAATCTTTGGCCGCGTACGATGAGGATCGAGTCGGTCGATGCAGAAGGGAAGGTGACCGATCTTTGGATCGCCAACGAAGGAAAAGTAACAAATGTCGTTCCTCGTTAACGACAAAACATAAATGGTTTGTTCATTCATGCGCCGCACTTTGTGGCGCTTTTTTATACAAAAATCGCTCCTATCTCGATCGCCGGGGAGATAAAAAACCGGCATGTTTTGCCGGCCATGAAGATTATGTTTTTGCAATGCGCGTATGCTCATCAAGATGTGCGTGGTCATTCCACGAGTGCAGTTTCCATAACATTCCAGTTTTCCAGTAGTTCTCGGTATACTCGAGATGCATGATCCCGGTGTTGGCGACGTTTTTTGCGGGAACGAATTTGTCCCAGAACGTTCGTCCATTCAGTTGTTCGCCGAGAAGAACATACGCGAAGATCACTTTCATAAACATCCCGTGCGAGACGACGACAATGGTTCGCTCCGGAAGCGTTTCGAGCAATGTGAGTGCCTTCTTCGCACGCAGGATAAGATCTTCAAAATTCTCCTCATCGGAATACCGCCAGCCTGGAACGCCGTAATGTTTCGCGATCTCGTCCCAGATCTGTTCAGTTTCCGGAACACCAGCTTTTGTTCCCAGCATGATCGACGGATTCACGCGCTCGATGAAGAGCTCCGAATATTCGACGGAAGCGGGGCACGAAGCATCAATGAGCGGCCGCGCGGTTTCCGTGGTGCGCACATAGGGGCTTACCAGAATACATCCGACGGGGAGTTGGGCGATACGTTTTGCCACAGCACTTGCCTGTATCCTCCCTTTTTCGCTGAGCTGACTTTTGGGCCCTTGGCGGATTCCCGTCGCATTTGCTACGGACTCCCCGTGGCGAACGAAATAGACATGTTTTGAGCTCATAAGCCGAGTACCTCTTGATAGTTCGCCCACGTGAGGCGGCGGTTGTTGTATCTGCGGTTGTACGGCTGATCGTAGAATACTTGTTCCCATGAAGGCGTGCAAACGCCGGGCACATTCGGTTTGTCGTCGATCAGGATGTCGCCGTGAACGAGTGTCTTATCACGAGTGAGAACGATGCGCTCTACGAATTTTTGCCCGAGATGTTTCTCGATCCACGCGAACTTCTCGGGTACGCAGAACGTATGCTTGCGTTTTGGCGCTGTTACGATCCGGACGTCATGCCCTAGTACAAGCATCGTTTCAAGTGCCTCTTTTGCTCCGGATATCGGACTCAGACTCCCGAAAAATCCTTTTCGCACGGTAATCTCCTCAATGAGATCGCGATATTCGGGGGGATAATTCTTATCGACATCATATTCCGCTGAATCCGCCAGCGAGACCCAGACCTTTTCAGGGTGTTCGTTTTTCCATATTTCAAGAAACCGCGCGTGATAATTCGCGAGTACGTCGTCCTGGTCGATCAGAATGATTTTTTTATTGGTGTTGTTCATGATTATTTCCTTTGTGAACAAAGAAGCGCTGAAAAGATCTTTCCTTGGATGATCGCGTCATCAAGCGCACGGTGCGGAAGTTTCTCGAATGGCATACCTGCATATTGAGCCATGTTCTTGAAAGTCGCTTTGTCCCAAGAGCATCCGGTCATTCCCATGAAATATGCTTTCATGTCCAAGGCTGAATGTCCGAAGGGGTTTTTAATGCCATACGCGGTGAAGTACCATGCGACGAACATCCAGTCGAATGGTGCATTGTTCCCGACAAAGACCGGATTTTTCTCTCCCGCCACTTGGTTCACCCAGTTCGCGAAAGCCCTCATCGTTGTCTTGGCGCCGTACATCCCTGTTCGTCCGAGGAGTATGCTGACGTCAGTGATGTGCATTACGGCGAGTATTTCCGGATCGTAGGAATTTTTTGAGAGGAGCTTCACTTTTTTTTCAAAGCATTTTTGTTCTTTACTGATAACGCATGCACCGAGCTCGTACATACTGTACATACCCGGAGTCGGTCCCGTTGTTTCAATATCGACCGAGATAAGGCATTCATTCATGGTCACTTGTCCTCCCAGTTCACGGAATTTTCCGGGACTTCATAGGAAGGACCTTTGTTTCCCCGCTCGGTCACGGCAATCCCGCCGTCACTGATACAGCCATACGTGTATCCGTGATATCTAAAAACGCATTTCCCTCTTTTCCAAGTTTTGTGAAGCCAAGGATACTTTTCTTGGTCCAAGGTGTATCGGAGTATGCCGCGCATGATTTTTCCCTTTCAAGGTACGGATGATCTGATCTGAACGTACACCCGGGAGCATCAACTCGTCTTGAAACAATTCAAAATTTGTATGTATTTTGTCGATTGCGCTGATTTAAGTTGTTTTTCCAATGTTATTTTTGTATAATAACTTGTATCAAATTCATACAACAATATGGACCATAAGGAATTTCTCACAAAGCTCGGCTTGGATGAACGCGAAAGCGCGGTGTATCTCACGCTTCTTGAACAAGGGAAATCGGGCGTTTCCGGTATTGCCCGAAGGACAGGTCTTTATCGGACAATGGTTTACGACGCATTGGGTGGACTGTTGAGAGAAGGGTTGGCCAGTATTTCCCTGGAAGGAAAGTACAAAGTCTATGCTGCGGAATCGCCCAAAAAATTTGAAGCGAAATTTCTCAAACTTTCGGATGAGTTCGATCGGGGAATGGCGGAGCTTACGGCATTGCACCAAAGCCCTGATGCGTGTCGACCGGTCGTGAAATATGTTGAGGGCGCCGATGCTATCCGCGCGATCAACGATGATGTGGTAATGAGTTTAAAGCGGGGAGATATCTATTATCGCTACAGTTCCTCAAAGGTTACCGAGCACGAATGGCGCCACAATTATCTTTCAAAAAAATATCGTGTCTTCCGAGATCAAAAACAGCTTGAGCGCAAGCTCATAACAAATGTGCCGAATAAGATGAAAAAAACACCGAGACTTGAGCGCGAGATCAAAGTAGTTCCGCCGGACTTTGATCTGTTCGAGTACAACATTTCCCAGATCATTTACGGGAATAAGGTTGCGGTGATCGACTACAATACCGAGACTGCTGTCGTGATCGAAAATCCTACGATCGCGAAATTCCAAGAGAAGATCTTTCAGCTCCTTTTCCGCAAACTCTAGTTTGTGTTATCCTTACGCTATGTCAGCAGTCAAAAAAACCTACGCACATGCAGTGATCGCCACCGATGTGGTCATTTTTACCGTCGAGCATGGCGTGCTTAAGGTGCTCCTGATCGCTATGAAGAAACACCCCCATGAAAAGCACTGGGCGTTGCCTGGCGGACTGGCAAGAGGGGAGGAAGGACTTGAAGATACGGCAAACCGCCATCTTTTCGACAAAACCGGAGTGCGTGATGTGTATCTCGAACAGCTTGCGACATTCGGCGATCCAAAGCGCGATCCGTTCGGCCGCGTTGTTTCGGTTGCGTATATGGCACTGCTTCCATCTCCCGTGCTTCGCCTGAAAACAACGAAAGAGTATGCGGGAGTGGCGTGGTTTCCCATAGCGAAAGTTCCGTCGCTCGCGTATGACCATAAAAAAATTTTGCAGTTTGCCTGCGAGCGATTGGCTGGGAAACTTTCTTATACCAATATTGCCTACGGACTTCTTCCTAAAGAATTCACGCTTTCGGAATTACAATCTACCTATGAGATCGTGCTTGGGCACCGGCTCGATAAGCGTAATTTCCGAAAAAAGCTGCTTGTGCTTGATCTGGTCAAATCGACAAAGAAATATCGCAGGAAAGGGGCGCATCGTCCGGCGGAGCTCTATCGCTTCACGCGCCACACCCCGATGGTTGTCGAGGTCCTTTAAACGAAAAATCCGCTTATTCTTCGGCGCAGAACTGTCTTCGGACAGTATTTTTGTCGTCCTTACTTAGTGTATTATACACACTTTATCCACAGTTCGGGCTTGCACATGTTTTTATTAGTGTATAAAGTACACGAAGTAGAACAACGCGTTGCCTCTCCGAAAGGGTTCATTCTTTCGGAGAGGCGGCCTCGGGAAACGAAATCTCCCAAATATATGAGGCAACTGTTTTATCGCGATGTTCTGCTGTTCATTGATAACTTAACAGAGAAAGGAAGTAGCTATGAGAAAAGCACTCAAGGTCCACCTGTTGGTCATTGACCCGCAAGTGGACTTCATGGATTCGGCCGGATCAAGCCTGCCGGTTAACGGCGCGAACGAGGACATGAAACGCCTTGCGGCGCTCGTGGCTCGTGTCGGGCACAAGTTTGAGGATATCCACGTGACGCTCGATTCGCACCATACGATCGATGTGGGGCATCCGGGCATGTGGCGCGATCGAGACGGCCAATTGCCGCCGCCCTTCACGCTCATTTTTGCGAAAGATATCGCGAACGGTATTTGGACGCCGCGCGATCCGCAACTGCGTCTCCGCATGTCGACGTACGCAGAAACGCTCGAGAAGAACGGGAACTACAACCTGATGGTATGGCCCGAGCATTGCAAGATCGGTTCCCCTGGGCACAACGTCCAGGCGGACCTTCTGAAAGCGCTCGAGGCGTGGGAGCGCAAAGAGTTCGCGACGGTGAATTATGTCACGAAGGGGGCGAACCCTTTCACCGAACACTATGGCGCGCTCATGGCCGAAGTGCCGGATCCGAATGACCCGTCAACGATGCTCAATAGCGATTTTCTCACGATGCTCCAGGAAGCGGATATTGTCGGCGTTGCCGGCGAAGCGCTTTCGCATTGTGTGAAGTCGACGGTCGATCAGATCGCGCGCAATATCGGTGACGAGCATATCCAGAAGTTTCACATTCTCACTGACTGCACGAATCCCGTGCCGAAAGTGGGGAATGGTCCTGACTTTCCGGCGATCGCGTCTTCGTGGCTGAAGGTCATGGAGTCGCAAGGAATGACGCTGGTCTCGTCGGCCGACTTCTTGAAATAACATCTCACGATTCTTGAAAGGAGAATACTATGCCTCGTCTGATCACCCCCGAAGGGATGCAGAACCATAAGTTGGGCGGGAACTTCACGTTCACCGCGAAGCGTATCGAACACTTAGGTGCGACGGAATACACCTTGGTGACGATCGCGACCGATGAGTCCGGATCGGTTTCCGGATTCATGGATCAACTTCTGGCGATGGTGCAGGAATCGGTCGGCTCATGCAAGAGCTCGCCGCGTTCCGACAACCTGCTTGTCCGCGTGCTCTATTTCTCGGACAAGCATCCGAACGGCGTGAAGGAAATTCACGGCTTCAAACCGCTTGCCGAGATCGACCCGGCGCAGTATCCGATGCCGAATCCCGGCGGGTGGACGCCGCTGTGCGATGCGGTCTATTCCGCAATCGGCGCGATGAACAAATACGGCAAAGAGCTGTATGACCGGGACTATCTTGCGAATGGTATCGTGTTCATCATCACTGACGGTGGAGAGAACGCATCAGTCGCGACGATGCCTATGGTAAAGACTGAGCTCGCGAAGTCGGTTACCGGAGAGATCCTCGAATCGATGATCTCTATCCTGATCGGCGTGAATGTCGATCGCTGCAAGGATATCCTCGACGAGTTCAGCCGAGAAGCGGGCATCACGCAGTTCATTGATGCCGGCGACGCCAGCGCGAAAAACCTGGCAAAGATCGCCAATTTTGTTTCGCGTTCGGTGTCGAGCCAGTCCCAATCACTGGGGACGGGCGGCCCGAGTCAGCAGATCGCGGCAACGATCTGAATATCGACAACCTGGGGCGGCGCACATACCGCCCCTTTTTCTTTCGGAGGTCCATATGTTCAAGTTTTCCGCTGACCATCATTTTGTGATCGGCCGCGATCACGTGCTTCAGGCAAAACCATGCCAAGATCACGCGCTTTCGTTTGCGCAGGACGATCTTGCAATAGCGGTTGTTTCCGACGGCTGTTCGTCGGGAGGAGAGACGGATATGGGTGCGCGCATGCTGACGTTCACTCTCATAAACACGATAAAAAAAATGAGAAAGATCGCCGATGACACCCCGCTCTCGAAAAGTCCGGCACACATCCGATTTGCGCAGTGGATCATGCTTAAGGAAGCGGTTGGGCTGCTTGGTTTTTCGGCGCATGACGCGCTTGCGACGTGTACGTATGCGTACCTGACGCCCTCTGGCGGCTATGTTCATCTTCGCGGTGACGGGGTCATAGCGCTCCGGTTTCGTGATGGAAGTTCGACGCTCCTCCGCTACGATTGGGACAACAACATGCCTTTTTATCCCGCGTATGCGGATGACGGACCGAGAGGCTATGACTGCTTTATCGAAGCGCATGGCGGCTCGCTCTTGAAAGAAGTATTCAAAGAAGAGGAGTGGATGGAACGACCGGGACGCGTATGCGCAAAAGTTTCCGAAACGATGCATTCTTTAAGTGCCGGAATACAGGGAAGAGTTATTCCGTTCAGTAGAGATGAGCTCGCGAATATGGCATCCATTTCCGTCTTTACCGACGGAGTGACGCAAGTTGACGGTGTTGACTGGAAAGATACGGTCATTCAATTGCTCGACTTCAAAACAACGGAAGGTGCCTTCGTGAAGCGCCGGATGAATCGTCTGCTTAAAGACTATCGGAAGCGCGGTGACGAACCTTCCGATGACATCGCCTGTGCGGTGGTCCTTATTGATTGCAACGACGAGAAAGGAGAAGATTATGAGCGCGCTGAAACTCCCCCGGAAAATAATACTTGAGGGGAAAGGGACACTCACGCTCCGCCTACCGGATTATCTTTCAAGCGGCGGCGAAGGCTCCATTTATCGTGTGGGGAATACTGTGATCAAGCTCTATGTCGATCAGGATAAGATGCGTTACGACGGCATGGCGGAAAAAATCACGCTGCTTCGAAAACTCACGCATCCTTCCATCGTTGCGCCCTGCGGCATCGTGACCTTGCCTTCGGGTGAGCCGATCGGCTTTCACATGGCGTATGTCTCAGGAGAACCGCTCTCGCGGGTCTTCACCAATGACTTCCGTCAGCGTGAAGGATTTACGGACGAGATGGCAAAGATACTTGTCGCGCGGATGCGTGAAACGGTGGATTTCGCCCACGATAAAGGTGCGATCTTGGTTGACGCGAACGAGCTCAATTGGCTTGCGCAGATCAAAAACACGAGTGAGCCGATGCCGTATGTGATCGATGTGGATTCGTGGGCGATCGGAAAGTTCGGGGCTTCCGTGATCATGCCGTCGATCCGCGACTGGCACGCGAAACGCTTTGATCAGGCAAGCGACTGGTTCGCCTGGGGAATCGTGACGTTTCAACTTTGGACGGGCATTCACCCGTACAAGGGAAAGCTCGATGGGTACAGGCCGGGTGATCTCGAGACGCGCATGAAAGCGAACAAGTCCGTTTTTTCTCCTGGTGTTCGTCTCAATCGGGCCGTGCGGGATTTTCGCGTCATTCCTGCGCCGCTTACCGAATGGTATGAGGCGACATTTGAAAAAGGACTACGGACAAAGCCACCTTCACCGTTGGACACTGCCGTTACGGCGGTGAATAAGCGGATGATCATGCGGATAATCACTACGCAGGCAGGCGCGCTCATCTTCGAGAAACTTTTTGAAGATGTTTCTCGTCCGATCATCGGTGTTTTTCCCTCGGGAATTTTGCGGCTTGGAGATGGCACACTGCTTGATCTTTCCACAAAGCGTACGATTGGAAAGTTTCTTACACCGAAGAGTGAAGTCATTAAAGTTGAAGGCGGTTGGCTTCTGGCGAGTATCGTTGACGGCACGCTTGTCGCCGATTATGTCGCCGAAGCGACTGGCTTGTCGGAACGACTGAGCCTTCCGATCGCGCTTTCTGGACTTTTTCGTTCCGGGAACAGACTTTTTGCGGTCACTGAACAAGGTCTTACCGAGTTCGCACTTCGTCTGTTTGGGAAGCCGATACTTGCCGTCGGCGGGACGTGGGGTGCACCCCAACGGTCGACAAAATTTTTCGACGGCGTTGGGATCCACGATTCATTGGGGGCGAAGTTTCTGATACTTCCGTTTGCGGAGAGTGCATGTGCGATCGTGCGCACGCCCGAGCTTGATTCGCTCACCGTGGTTGATGCGAAAGGCGGAGCACGATTTGTTGCGGTGATCGCGCTCAAGAAAAATGGCGAGTATGAGCGGCTTGAATTTACCCTCGATCGTGAACATGGGTCGTATGTGTTCTCCAGGACGCTTGCGGATACGCCGGAATTGAACATGGTGATTCTTCCCAAGGGCGTTGTCGCTTCTGTCGTAGATGACGGGTCGCTCATGATCCTTGTTCCGACGAACGGAAAGACGGTACATGTTGCTGATAAATATATCGCCACTGACATGATGCTCACGCGTCTCGATGATCAAGTGCTCTATATCAAAGACGGAGCACTGTGGAGTGTGCGAATGCGTTAGAAAAATGCGGTTGAGGCAGGGTGACCTGCCTCATTTTTTTTGAAAAAAATTTGACACACAAAGAGCCTCTTGCTATGGTTTTTGTGGCTGTAACAAGGGACACAAAGGAGTAGAACGGAATGGACACGATCAAAATCTGCCGTGAGACCGATGCGCTCGTCATCGTGGACGTACAGAACGATTTCATGCCCGGCGGGGCACTTGCTGTCCCTCGAGGCGATGAAGTGGTGCCTGTTATCAATGCGTTGGCAGGACATTTTGACAATGCGGTTTTTACGAAGGACTGGCATCCTGCGGGACATATTTCGTTCGCGTCTTCGCATCCTGGGAAGAAGCCGTTTGAAACGATCACGCTTCCTTACGGTGAACAAGTGCTCTGGCCGGATCACTGTGTGCAGGGAACGAAGGGCGCCGAACTCCATGTTGGCCTTTCAATTCCGCACGCAAGATTTATTCAGAAAGGCTACCATCCGTACACCGATAGTTACTCCGCGTTCAAGGAGGCGGACGGAACATCGACCGGACTCGGCGATAGTTTGCGTGCACGAGGGATCAAGAGGCTTTTCTTTGTCGGACTCGCGACGGACTATTGCGTTGCATGGTCGGCGATGGATGCCCGGCGTGAACGTTTCGGTGTTCTCGTTATCGAAGACGCTTGCCGCGCCATCGACATGAACGGTTCGCTCGCCAAGGCTTGGCAAGATATGTCTGCCCTGCAGGTGGGGCGGATCATCTCCTCGCAAATCGCTTAACGCGCAGCGGTTCCATCAGCCCGGATCTTCCCGGGCTTTTTATGAATATTTCTGCCGATCCAAGCAACTGTTGCGTAACATATTAGATAGTGTAATAATAACACTAATGAGAACAGAAAGAGCGAAACGCATCGCCGTTGTCGGATCGGCGGCAAATCCGGTGACCAAAGCGCATCGTGAGTTTGCGGAGGTACTCACCGAGAGCGGGAGGTTCGATCTCATACTCTGGCTTCCTTCCGGGTCGCGTCTTGATAAACCCGATCTTGTTTCTTCGGAACATCGGGTATGCATGACCGAACTTGCCTTCAATGAAGCATGGCGAAAAAAACAGCCGACAAAATTTGAGATCGATCTTCGTGAAGCCCGTGGCGCATCGATCCCGACCGCCATTCTGTTGCGGGAGTTTGAGCAAGAGTATCCTGACGCGGAAATTATTTTTGCGACAGGTGTCGATGTGCTCGTGCCGCGCCCTGAGTACGGCGGGAAGTGCGAGGTGCTCCATCATTGGAGGGAGGGCGAGTCGCTCATGAAGAACTGGACGTTCGTCGTGTTGCCGCGAGAAGGTTATCCGCATCCGCGGCTCTTGCAGGAGAAAGGGGAGATCCCGGCGCACTTCATCGTTCTTGAACGGACGGTCGGAGATATTTCGAGCACGGAAATTCGCAGGAGGATCGCTCATGGTGAACCTTTCGATGATCTGGTCGATCCGCCAGTCGCGGAATACATCCGAGCGCATAAGCTCTATCAGTAGTGTTCATTACGGGCCCTGCCCCGTAGATCGGGCCTCTTGGCAGGATTACTGTGGGGTTGACAGCAGTTTGATAGTGTATATAATACACTAAGATACGGCAGTTCCTTGAGTAGCCTTTACAGACTGCATACTATGACGTAGTTTGCACTGAGAGGTTTTGTTCCACGACAACTTGTCAGGAGGTCGTATATGTACGGTTTTAATCCGTTGGTTGGAGATGGTGCGCCGATCATTGGTGCGGTGCTGAGCAATGACTCATATAAGTTCACGACCGGACAGTTTGCATTGCTGTGTCATCCGAGAACGCCTGTTGTTTCCGCATTTCACAATCGGACGGCATCCGAGCGTCTTGCGGAGATCATCGATGAACGCGATCTGCGGCGCGAGCTCGATCATGTCCGCTCGTTACGCATGCGGCCCGACGAGATCGATTACCTGTATGGATTACGACTTGTTAACCATGTTCCCAGATATGCGCCGAAAGAGACGAATCATCCGCGGGTCTTCCACGATGAGTACGTCGATTTCATGAGAGAATTCCAGTATCCGTCCTATCAGCTTTCCGTGACGGCCGACGGGCAATATGACCTGCGTTTCCCGGGTCTCTGGGAAAAACAGACGTATTGGGAATGTCCTGGGATGCGGATCATGAATACACTTCGTATCCGTGCACTGCTTGCACAGATGACACCGGAGCAGCAGACAAAGATCTATCGGGACGCACAAGAACGCCTTGAAGAGAAGATCCTCTTTTTCAAGGCCCATCCGTGGATCCAGTTCATCGATTTTGGTTTTCGCCGTGCAGGAGGACCGGAGTGGCACGATGAATTGGATGAACGTCTCTTTCGCGCTCTTCCGCCGAAACAGCTTCTGGGAGTTTCCGAAATGAGTGCGGCCCGTCGACATGGTACCCCGAGCTTGGGGACCATTCCTCATGAACCCATTCAGGTGCTTTCGGGTATCTATTACGAGGACGATGACCGTGCGGGAACGATGGAATCTCATCAGCGCTTTTTCTTGGAGTGGGATGAGTTCTATGACGGAGAATTTTCGGTCGCACTCACCGACACATACGGAAGAAAGTACTTCTTCGATAACTTCCCGCATGGCCTTGCCGTGCGCTGGTCAGGTCTTCGCCAGGACTCCGGTAATCCCGTCTCATTTCTTGATGATGCCGAGGATTTTTATCGGCGTCACAAGGTGGAGATGCGGACGAAGCGTGCAGTGCCGAGTGATGGTCTCACCACGCGCTTGATCCATTCCATTGATGCGGCAAATCGTGAACGCTTCAATGTTGCACACGGTCTTGGGACAAGTCTCACCTTTGACTTTTCCGATGAGTTTGGTGTTTCCCCGATCCCGAGCATTTCTATTGTGGTGAAAGCCGTAGAAGCCTGTGGCCATGAGCTGGTGAAGGTGCCGGATAACTCCGCCAAGGCGCTCGGATCACCTGAAGCGCTCGCGCGGGTCAGGCGTCTCACCGGTGATGTTGCCGATAAGACATTCGTCACACCGGCAAGTTAGTCGATTTGTTTATTTTGGCGGAGGGGACACTCTCTCTTCCGCCCATTTATTCAGTTTCGCACAATATTGTGGGCAACTGAAAAAATGAAGTTCTTTGATTAAAAGGAGTGACGATGAATTTAGCTCTGACGTTAGCAGATCGCATTTTCGCCATGTTCGCGTTGGGCGCGATCGGCGATGCTTTGGGCGCTCCGCTTGAGATGATGACCGCGACCGAGATTGCAAAACAATACGGACGTCTCACTACATTCGTTGAGCGCGGAGATCACAAATTCGGGCCGATCGCAAAAGGCGAGACGACCGATGACACACAGCTCAAGCTTGCGATCGCACGTTCGATCGTGCACATGCTCGGGATCGATCTTGGCGATATCGCTCGCGAACATGTCGCAGAACTTCCGCGTACGACACGCGGATGGGGCGGAAGTACCAGAGAGGCAGTCAAACGACTTGAAGCAGGCGCACATTGGAGCGTGTCCGGAAGCGCCCCATGCCGCACGCAGAAAAAACGCGGAAAAGGAAATGGCGTGGCGATGAAGATCGATCCCGTTGGAGCTTTTTGCGCTTTACGCGGTGTTGATCCATTGCTGAGCGGTGAACATCGGACCGAGATCAAATCTCTTGCGCTCATGACGCACAATAGTGCGATGGGCGTCGCGTCAGGTCTCGCGCAGGTGGTGGCTATTCACCATTTGCTTGGAAATAGCATCGTTCTTCCGCAGAGTTTTGCAGAGCGAGTGACGCATGCTGCCTTGATCGGCGAGAGGGTGTTTCCTGCAGCTGTCATCAATGACGACGACTTTCTCTCCGAACGTTTTCAGTTGCTCGGAGGAGTGACCCCCGAGACCTCGAATGAGTTGCTTCGTTCGAATTTCGGGAACGGCGGCTGTTATGTCTATGAGTCGCTTCCAGTCGCTTATGCGCTCTTTTTACGCAAGCCACATTCCATAGAGGCGCTCTATGATGCGGTTGCGTTCGGCGGGGATACCGACACGGTCGCGTCCATCGTTGGGTCGCTCCTCGGGGCGTTGAACGGTTCAATGCTCATACCGCAAGCGCTGTGGAGCATGATCAATCGCCGTCAGGAGATCGAAACAACGGTCGCAGAATTCGTTCAAGCGCTCACTCCTTGATCTCGTCTGGCGGAAGGGATGACCTTCCTTCCGCCCATTTATTGAGCCGCTCATGATAGCATGGACGGCTGAAGAGATGTTGTTCTTTAAATATGGTTCATAGGTTCATAAAGGAAAAAAAAGATGAAAGTTGCTGTCATACAGTCGCATATCCTAGTCGGTGATTTCGCCGGAAACGCGGAACGCCTGCTTGCTGCATACAAAAAAGCCGTCGCAAGCGGCACGGAAATTGTCGTCGCGCAAGAAGATGCGATCGCCGGCTATTGCGAAGGCGATCAGCGGTTCTACCCGTCGTTCCTCCAAGCGCATGATGCTGCTCTTTCCGTCCTTGCGAAGAACATCGGCGATGTCGGTCTGGTGATGAGTGTCACTGTGCCGAACGGCGGACAAGGAAAGCCGCTCTTCAATATGGGCGTGCTCATACAGCATGGCACGATAAAAAATCTGCAGGCAAAAACCAACCTCGCGACCGATACGGTCTTCAATGACTACCGCTGGTACGAACCGAACACGCTGGGGATCGAGATATTCGAATATCGGGGCCTCCGCTTGGCGGCGCTCATTTGCCAGGATCTGTGGGAAAAATACGACGCCGCGCATGGCGAACATTTTTTCACGCGGTATCCGATTTCCGAGTTGAAAGGAAAAGGCGTCGACTTACTGCTCGTTCCCAACGCCTCGCCGTACTGGTGGGGGAAAGGAAGCGTGCGGGAGGAGATGGTACGCGATGTGACGAGAGAACTCGGCTGCGCCGTCCTCTATGCGAATTATTGGGGTGGACAGGACGAGCTTGTCTTTGACGGCCGGAGTTTCATCATGAACAAAGATGGCGTGGTCATCGGCGTTGCACCGGCGTATGCGGATGCCGTCGTTGTCGCCGATCTTGCCGGTCCAGAAGTCGGTTATTTTTCCGATCAGGACGACATCAATGCGCTTGAAGATGCGCTGGTCATCTCACTCCGTGATTATGTCGAAAAGAATCGCATCAAAGGGGTGGTCATCGGTCTTTCCGGCGGTATCGATTCGGCGCTTGTCGCCGCACTTGCCGTAAAAGCGCTCGGTCCGGAAAAAGTGGTCGGCGTACGGCTTCCCTCAGCGTATTCGTCGGACGGGAGTTTGACGGATGCTCTCGCGCTTGCGAAGAATCTCGGTATTCGTCTCGAGACCGTTCCGATCGCTGATGTTTATGAAACACTCCGAAAAAGTGTTACTCCTCTGATCGGCTTTCATGAGCCGGGAGAGATCGCGGGTGACGTGACCGAAGAGAATATGCAGGCGCGCATTCGCGGGATGATCTTGATGGCGTTCGCCAATCGTTTTGGTTTTATCCCGATCGCCACGGGGAATAAGTCCGAATTCTCGGTAGGATTCGCCACGCTCTACGGCGACATGTGCGGCGGGTTTGCGCTCATCAAAGACGTGCTCAAACGTGATGTGTACCGGCTTGCGGAAAATTGCAACCGGGACGGTATCATGATCCCGAAAAATTCGATCACCAAACCGCCGTCTGCGGAGCTGCGGCCTAATCAGGTAGACTCGGATTCGCTTCCCGATTACCCGACACTTGACCCGATACTTGAACTGCACATTGAACAGTCCAAAGGTGTTGAGGAAATTGTCGCGGAAGGATTTGACCGCAAAACAGTCAAGCGCGTTGTGCTCATGACCGCGCGCGCAGAGTTCAAGCGCCGTCAAGCTCCGCCCGGACCGATCGTATCGAAAGAAGGTCTCGCGTGGCTCAACCGGCAGTATCCGATCTCGACGAAATTCCTTCCATAGGAGCGTGTTTATGATCTTGATCAAAAAATTGCCAAACATGAGCGCCCGGGATAAACGGTTCGTACTTCGTCCGTTTGAGCAAGGTGATGAAATTGCGCTCGTGCGGCATATCAACTCATCGCGTATCGCCGAACGTGTCTCGAACATTCCCCATCCGTATACGGAAAAACATGCGCAAGATTGGCTCCTCCGGCTCGCAGAAGAACGGGACAAGTTTCATTACGCACGCCGCATGGATTTTGCGATCACTGTCTCCGATGAGGTGGTTGGATCGATCGCGTTCATTAACATCGACGGGCATAAGGCGCAGATCTCGTATTGGCTTGGCGAGGAGTTTCAGGGACGAGGGATCATGCCCGAAGTGCTTCGTCTTGTTGCCGAGTTCGGGTTCACCGTGTGCGGTTTCAAGCGCATCTGGGGTTACACATGGGAGACAAATCCAGCTTCTCAGCGTGTGCTTGAAAAAGCGGGTTTCACCCGAGAGGGCGTACATCGTAAAGAGTGGTACAAGAACGGCGCCTATCATGACTCGGTCATGTATGCGATCGTACAATAAAAAACATACCAGAAAAAAGAAAAATGCCGCACCCATGGGTGCGGCGATGTTTTTTTATCGCGACGGAATATCTTGTTCCGAAAGCTTGCTTACGCTTCCGCCGGAAGTGAGCGACTCCATGATCGCGTTGGCGAGCATGTTGTCGCAGGGGATCATCGTAAGAAAGTCCGCGTGATCTTTCAGATATTGCGGCGGCCGGGGGATGGTATTCAGTGCCAGTACTTTTATTCCTTCCTTTCGGAATTTTGCTTCAGCCGTACGCCACGTCGCGTCTTTACCGGGAACATCTCTCGGACTTGCGAGCCAGTGCGTCGTGCATGCGGTAATACTTGCGGCGCCCTCTTCCCGAAGCCTCGCTGCCGCACTGATCATTGTGCCGGCGGTATCAATGAGGTCGTCCGGCAGTATGACGTTGAGGCCGATGATCGGATCGCCGATGTAGCGTTTGGCGTTGGCGACATTTGCCTCTACGCGTTCTTTGTAGACCAGTCCCTTAAAAGGAAAACCCGACCGCTTCGCGAATTTTTCTGCGCGTTTGACGCCCCCGACATCCGCGGCCACAACCCCGACAGTTTTTGCGTTCCAGCTGGGGATCCCGAGCGCGTATTCCGCGAGAAGGACTTGTCCCTTGAGGTCGTCGGTCTGGACATGATCAAATGCGAGAACGATCTGTTCCGCGTGAAGATCGAACGTAAAAAGTCCGTCCACGCTCGGATAGTGTTCAATGATCCTCGCGAGCTCTTTGACATTGGTCGAGGTTCGGGCTTCGGATTTTCTATCCGCTCTTCCTTCCCAGAAGTGAGGGAGAACGACCTTGATCGATCGCGGAGAACCGAAATGAGCGGCGTTCAGGATCTTTCCGAGTTCGGCAAGTCCGAGATCGGGACGATCGATCGGGGCCGCATAGAAGAGATAGACCTCAGTGCGCCGGACCGATTGCGTGATCTTCGGCAAAGTGATGCCGTCCGCGAATCGCTTGA
Organism: Candidatus Lloydbacteria bacterium RIFCSPLOWO2_01_FULL_50_20; assembly: GCA_001821435.1. GTDB lineage: Bacteria > Patescibacteriota > Minisyncoccia > Phycocordibacterales > UBA6899 > MHLP01. Next base: position 33,294 of record MHLP01000039.1, read on the forward strand.
CCTCAATGGGGATGACGTCGCGCACCGCAAAATCTTTTGCCGCCATGATCCCATGCACACTCTGTGCGAGCGGCAGCATGTCGGGAACCGCAATGAATGATATCTTATCGCCTCTCGGCATTGGACACCTCTCCTTATATAGAGAACAAAATGTGGAAGAACAGAATGAACGGACAATAACATTATTTACGGCTTCTGTGAAGCGCGGTCAAAAAAGAGGGCATCCGCCCTCTTGCCGTTATCGATTCAAAATAAATTTTTTGAGGACCATTGCATGGTCAAACGCGAATTTTTCGTCCGGCATCGCGAGGATCTCTTCGGGACTCATGAGCACGACCTTGGTCAGATGTTTTTCATCGCGTATCTCGCCGTGTGCTTCACCGGTGAATACACAGGAGTGACTTGACTCGTAACGCGGATCACGCCATGCACCGCTTTTTTCCATGAAGAATTTCTTCCCCGTAAGCACCAGCCCTGTTTCTTCGGTGAATTCTCGGCCTGCGGCTTCTTCCGCATTTTCACCTGGATCGACGTGTCCGCCCGGGAACGCGAAGCCGTAGGGATAATGCAGACGTTCAATGAGCACGATCTTGCTCTCGTATCGCGCGATGACATCGGTCATCTCGATCGTTTTGCCGTACGTAAGGAGTGCGTACACTTCACCGGCGAAGAGTTCCCGCCCGCCAAGTTCTCCCAGTTCCATGAGTGTCGAGAGTCCGACGACTGAAGCACCGAATGACTCGATAAGTTCTTTGCCTGCATGTGCAGTTCCGCCGGTCGCCAAGAGATCATCAACGAAGAGTACGCGGTCGTCTTTTTGAACGACACCTTCTTTGATCTCCAAAGAATCTCGGCCATATTCTAAACCGTATTCTTTTCTGACGGTCTTCCCCGGCAATTTCCCTTTTTTGCGGATCATGAAGAAGGGGAGTGTCATTTCTTTAGCGAGCGCTCCGGCAAAGATGAATCCACGCGCATCAAACGCGCCGATCTTGGTGACCCCCGCGTGTTTCCAGCGTGACTGCATAAGGTCGATCACCATGCCGAATGCGAAGGGGTTGGCGAGCAAGGGGCTCATGTCTCGAAACAAAATGCCCGGTTTCGGAAAATCCGGAATGCTCTCGATCAGTTCATGGAGGATGACGCCATTGTTCATGTGTTTTCCTTTGTTCATGCTGTTTCTCTGCGCAAACGTTAACAGTTGTGCCGGCTTTTGTAAACCGGCCACATTTTTTGCTCAACCCAATCCCATGCCGTCAAATTGTCGCCGCTTGCGGAATTTCAGAAAAAACTCTTTCGGCTTTTATATCAGAAGCTTTAAATTGACAGCAATGCTTTTTATGATAGGGTTGCTCGAGAGGCTTCTTGTTGCCTCGTTACTGAGAGAGGGATATTGTGTCTGCCGACAAGTATGAATTTCTCGAGTGGTACAAGCTGGACCCGCTCATCCGTGCGTACATTATTCCCATGATTGAAGGGATAAGGCCTGGCGCAAATCTGGCGATGTACAAGATGGAACAAGAATACCCCGCCTATTTTTTACAGCAAAAACCCCTTCTCTTGAGTACTCGCTTGTAAGGCTTGGACTCTTGCACAAAAAACATGAGAGAGATTATTATATTGCTCGCGAGGCGTCGGTTTTGGAGCGTTTGTGGGTGAACGAACTCGAGATTGGCGAATTTCTTGGTTACCCCGACTGTTGCGCTAACGCTTTTTATGCCGGTTGTGAAAAAGCGATGACTCAAGGGTTTGAATGGGGTCCGGCGGTTCAGTTCTTACGAAAACGAAAGGTGAACGACAACCTGCTCTTCGACTACAATTTCCATGTTCCGTGCAGTATCGAATGTGAGCCGAGTTTAATGATGGGGAAAGCAATAAAGGAAGTTTTGGAAAAAAATGACCCAGGTGCGGCCGTTGCTCTTCGCGAATGGAACCAGTACGAATTTTACGAGTTTTACTATTTTTATCCTCCCGATGGGTTTCATCAATGAGGTATTATCCCGAGCAATGATCGGGATTTTTATTTTCGGTAATTTTTTCAATGTCGTTTTGTTTTCGAACGATATCTTGATGCAATGCGAACTGCGCTCTTGCTTTCGTGAGGTTTTGCGTTAAGCGGTCCGGGTAGTTCGCGGCGTCGAATGTAAAATACGATTCGCGGTAAGCGTCCGTCAAAAATCGCGCGGCAAGCTCAAGTGTGATCTGCGCGATCGCTTCCGGCAACGCGGCACGCTCTTCTTTACTCAAAAAGTCCGCAGTGTGGTCATAGCCCTCCATCATTGCGCGGAAAATCGCGAGATCAAATTCCGCGTGTTCGACATCGCCCTCGTCGGCGCGGTTGCACCAACTGCGCGCCGCATCAGCCAAGTCGATGAGGACGCTGTGCCGTCCGAGCGTATCGAGATCGAGCAGGGCGATCGCAGCTGATGAATGTTCGGCAAAACGGATATTATTCAACTTGAGGTCGCCGTGTATGATCCGCCTCGGAAGATGCATCCAGGCATTTACGTGTTTGCCGTAAGCATCTTTGATATGTGTGCCGAATGGCTCAAGCATCCGCTGTTTTTCTGAATCAGCGTACTCGCTCATGGTGTCGTTCAGTTTCGTCATAATGGAAGGAGTGTCATGGAAGCCCACGCGCGCATGTCTGAATTCATATTCGTGTTTCGCGAATGTATTATGGAAATTTCCGATCAACTCCATTCCATTCTGCGCTTCTTCCGGCGTCATACGGTCTTCGATCGTGCGTCCGGAAATATAGGTAAGTATGCGCCAGCAATCGCCGTTTTTTACGAGGCCAAGCTCTCCTGTTTTGGTGGGAACAAGCAGAGGGGTGGTAAGACCACGCTCCCTCATCGTGCGGGTCAACGCGTGGATATCTTCAAGAACCGCCGGGGAAAACATGGAGTGTAACTTTTGTAATACATAGCGTTCGCCGTTGTCGGTGGTGATGAGCAATGTCTCATTGATACGCCCATTTCCGAAAGGCTCGATGTTTGCTATCGTCCCGTCGATCTGGAACTGTTTCGCGATGTTTTGAAGCGGTGTTTCTTGCTGGGCGTCCATGAGCATAGTATATCTTGCGCTCTCGGGTCCTTCATAATTTGCCAATATACCGAGAAGTGTTTAGTCTCAAGCGATGGATCACCGCGGACTTTTTCAATGGGCAAAACGGCACCCGCTCTTCCTCTCCTTACTGTTACTTTTTGTCGTAGACTTTTTTATTCTCACTGCATATCTGGAACGAAAACACAGCGTACTTACCGTTGTGTTTCTTGATGTCGGCCAGGGTGACGCGGTGTTCGTGGAAGCACCGAACGGGAATCAGTTGCTCTACGACGCCGGACCGCCTACGGGTGCCGTCCTCCGTGCGCTCAGTGAAGTCATGCCGCGCTGGGACCGTTCGATCGATGTGGTTGTGCTTTCGCATCCGGATCAGGATCATATCGGCGGACTTCTTGATATGTTCGATCGCTATGCGTTTGATGTTGTGGTTGAATCCGGCGCAAGTTCCACGAATGGCGTATGGGCTGAAGCTGAGAATGAAATAGTGAAACGGAATATCGCACATTTCGTAGCTCAAAAAGGGATGATGATCGATCTGGGTGGTGGAGTACAAGCGGATATTCTGTACCCTGATCATGATACAACGAACATAGAAACGAATTCGGCATCCATCATCATGCGCATTCGCTACGGTGAGACTTCATTTCTTCTTTCCGGGGACCTTCCGAAAAACATAGAGGATTATGCAGTGACGGTTCATGGCGATCAACTTGAGGCGCAAGTACTGAAACTCGGACATCATGGGTCACGAACTTCTTCAAGTGAGACATGGCTTCGTACGGTGAAACCTGGTGTCGCGATCATTTCGGCAGGAGCGGATAACCGTTATGGCCATCCGCATGTCGAAGTACTCGAGATGCTTGATCGATTACGCATTCCCTATTTCATTACTTTTAACGAGGGATTGATCAGATTTGAAAGCAACGGAAAAATGGTGAAGCGGGAGTAAGTGCACTTCTTTGACACGGAAATCGCCTCGTGATTGAGTTGGTAAAGATGTTCACGGATGCTCCGTAAGGAGGAAACATGCGGCACGATGATGTTCTTCAATGTCTCAAGGCATACCAAGATTTTGAAAAAGACACAGGACGGACTGAAATACTCGTCAAAAAAATAGTTAACGGGATCAACCGGCGGGTTTTGGACAGGCATGACTGGTGGGCGAAGTGTGCGATTTGGAAACTCTTTGACCTCATCTATGTTGCTCCGCTCCACCCGCTCTTTGGCCTGGCGGCGCTCCAGCAGATTTGCCGCGATGACCTGCTTGAATTCACGGTGGAGGAGGACGAAGAGCTTATCGCGCGGATCAGTAAAGGTTCATATTTTCTATTACACCGTGTTTTAGACCTTACGGTTGAGACTCAAGAGGGGGTCGTTTGACCGCTTCAAAACCAACATGCGCTAAATACCGCTCAGTGAAGCGGTTTTTTTCTTAATAGGAGTATACATAAGTCCGACCTACGTACATAGGTCGGACTTATGTGTGGGCGTGGTTTACAGGTAGATATCACTAATATTTGACACAACTGATTTGTCGTGATACCCTGTTCATTATAGGTTCTTCGAGTCTCACTTTGTTTTTCAACACATTACGAGGAGAAACCAGTGCTCAATCCCATGCCGTACCGGCTGCATCTTCCGCCGACCTTGGTGGAGGGTGGAAAGTTGTTTATCATTTTCGCCATCACCGAAAAAACGGAGGGTCCGGATTTCATCCAGAGATATGCTTCCGGCCCCCTTGGCGACAAAGAGTACCGCGCCAAAGTTAAGCAAACGTGGAAAAAGCGCTTCCTGCGAAGCAAAAAAGACGGCGATGCCGTCACTTTCTCGCTTGCGTCGCTTCGCGAGCGCGGGTTCTCGCTTAACAGCGCAAAATGGATGGTGCGTGATGGGCATTGCCGCATCCTCACATGGTGGGATCGCGCGCGCCCCGAATTTTGCGGACTGGAGGCGGTCCGCCAAGCGGGTGCAGCAGAAACCGCGGACTATCTCGCAGATCTTTTCGGGGGGATCTATGAGAGTGTGAATGTGACCGAGAGAGGAGAAGGGTGGACGTTTGAGTTTGCGCGACGTCTCCCGCTCGGCACGAATGCGAAGACCAAGCTTGAGCTGCGCTGGTCAACAAAAGCGGAAGAATTGCTTGCAACCATTGCACCGCAGAAAGAGGTAGCCTAGAAAAAGACCTCTAAGGTACATAGGTCGGACTTATGTATCAGCGGCTTATGTATCAGAAACGAAATCCCCGGTGCTCGTGCGCCGGGGATTTTTTTATTTGTCTATTTGTTTTTCGCGCTTATTTTTTTACAGCTTCGAGCTGTTTGCCTGCCTTCAAGCAGCGTGTGCAGATCTTGACGCGTCCGCCGCCCAAAGATTTCGGGAGCGCGGTCCATTGCAGATTAGGATATTTGCGTTTGTTTCCCGTCGGGTTGAATTGTGTCGCTCGGACACGATTCGAATAGCCGCCCGCAACACGAGTGCCTTTTTTACAATAATTACAGGTGTTTGATGAGGCCATAGTGGTATCGAGCACTTTAAGCTTGGTGGCGTCTATGCTATCATGGGGGAATTCACTATGCAAGACATAGGACTTATACAAGTTATTTTTTCCGTCGCGGTGCTTATTTTCTCCGTGGTGGCGCACGAAGTGTCTCACGGATACATGGCGCAATATCTCGGCGACCCGACAGCGCGCCTCGCGGGTCGGCTGACGTTGAATCCGGTCAAACATCTTGACCCGATCGGCTCGTTGCTCGTCCCTTTCATCACTTCACTCCTTCCGGGTGGATTCGTCTTCGGTTGGGCAAAGCCGGTACCGTACAATCCGTATAATCTGCGGGATCAAAAATGGGGTGATGCGAAGGTTGCACTCGCTGGTCCGCTCACCAATTTCGGCATCGCCGTACTTTTTGCGCTTATTCTTCGTTTCGGCGCGCAGAATTTTTCTCCGGACATGCTCGGGATCATGCAGCTTATCATCCTCATTAATATTGTGCTGACGATCTTCAACCTCATCCCCATCCCTCCGCTCGACGGCTCCAAGGTGCTCTTTAATGCGCTTCCGCTTCGTTACCGTTATGTTGAGGAGTATTTTCAGCGCTATGCACTGGTGTTTATTCTGGTGTTTGCGTTCTTTCTCTGGAGATTCTTTTTGCCGCTCATTTATCTCATCTATTTTCTCCTTATTGGTTCATCCTAGTGTGTGAAGTTTCGCCTGTATCATTGCTTTTCTATCTATAAGCTGGTAGGTTTTCAATGGAGTAGTTTCGTCTTACATTGTTGCATTTACCCAAGGAGAGTTCCGTGGAGAGAGCATTGCTCGTAGTGGCCATACTTTTGGCGCTTGTTTTCATGGGAATCAGCGTCTACTCCTACACTGGTCTGCAAGAGCGACATCTGATCCCTCCCATAAATGGGAGTTCAGCACGGCCATTTCAGAGAGAGATCTGATGACAAAACTCGGGGTACCCGTCGATTGGGGTAATCCGAATGTGTATTATGTAGTTTCCTCCGTTGTTCAATAAGGGGTAGCCCCACTCCAAGAGGGCAATGGCTACTAAAATCACGAAGGCGGCATGAGGCCACACATGTCGCCTTTTTTCATTTCCATGGTCAGTGCCCCGATAATCCAACAAGAGGGGTTGGCAACAATTTTAATATAGCCCATAACAACGAAGACTTGCATTTTCAGGGGTCATATACTAGACTAGCGCATACCCCGTGAGTTTGTAGGGGGATTTTTTCTGAAAGTGTATCGGGTTATGCCAACTATCAATCAACTCATCAAGAAGAACCGAAAAGAAGTGCGCCGCAAGTCTAAAGCGGTGGCGATGGGCCGCGGCTTCAATTCCATTCAGAATCGCCCGATCTATTATTCTTCGCCGTTCAAACGCGGTGTTTGCACAAAGGTAACAACGATGACACCCCGCAAGCCCAACTCCGCTATTCGCAAGATCGCACGCGTTCGCCTGACCAACGGCATGGAAGTGACCGCATATATCCCCGGTATCGGACATAAGCTCCAGGAACACTCTGTCGTCGTCGTGCGCGGCGGTCGCGTGAAAGACCTCGGACTCCGTTACACGGTTGTCCGCGGGCGCCTCGATGCTTCAGGTGTCGAGAATCGTAAGCAGGGACGCTCGCAATACGGCGCGAAGCGTTCGGAAGAAAAAAGTAGTAGAAAATAATGAGTGAAACGAATATATTTTCTTTACCCCTCACTAAATTTTACGAAACAATTATGAACAAAACATTTTACTATCACAAAGATAAGAGATATATACGCGACGCGTTTCGGCGAATAGCCGAGCCCTATTCGGGCGCAGCGTCGCTCGTTATTTTAGTGGCAAAATTAGTGAGGGGTGGTGATTTTTATACTCGCTTCACTCATTAAAAATCAATCATGCGTAGAGCAGTAAAAAACCGCAATATCCGCCAGCCCGATCTCAAGTACAAATCACTTGAGGTTTCGCAATTGGTGAATTACGTCATGTGGGACGGGAAGAAAACGGTCGCCGAGAGGGTTGTCTATGGCGCTTTGGACGAGATCAAAAAACAGCTAAAAGTGGAAGACCCGATGGAAACGCTTAAGGAGGCGCTCCGAAATGCCGGCCCCGTTATGGAGATCCGCTCTCGGCGTGTCGGCGGTGCGAACTATCAGGTGCCGCGCGAGGTGCGTCCAGAGCGCCGTTCCTTCCTTGCTCTCCGCTGGATCATTGAGGCCGCTCGTTCCAAGAAAGGCGCTCCGACCGCAAAAAAGCTGGCTGACGAGATCGTCGCCGCCTCAAAGAACGAGGGGGAGGCCATCAAGAAACGTGAGAACGTGCACAAAATGGCTGAGGCGAACAAGGCCTTCGCCCACTTTGCGTGGTAAATTTCCTTCATTTTTCGCGAATCACTTTGTCGACTGCAAAAAAATACTTACACGCAGTACTTTTGTACAGCATGCAAGTGTTTTTTTCTTGCCTTCGCGTGCTTCATCGAAAAAATGAAAGAAATTTTTTGCTGTCCAAACCTTCGAATTGCATCTGATTTTCCAATAATTTTCAGCGCGAATTGCATCCAAAAATCCTCACAATAAGTCGAAAGCTTCTTATGGACGACTGACCTTACTTCGTTCATCGGCGATTTTTATCACTTTTGAAAATTTGTATACTTAAAGGCTAGAAGCTCCGTTGGGGAAGGTGTGGCCGAGTGAAAAGGCGCGCGCGGCCTGGTATGTGCCTCCAAAACACATGCTCGGGTGCAACCCGCGATCACCCTGGTTCAAATCCAGGCACCTTCTCCCAACGGAGTTTTTTGTTGCGCTTCACACCAACCCATAAGTCCGACTTATGTATTTGATGCACAAGTTGGACCTATGGACGCTACAGTTGACATCAAATGAGGGTATGTTAGCATTCCTCCATCGTTCTCTTTAATCCGCCTTTCTCCTTATTTCTTCGCTTCGGCTGAAGGAATAAGCATGCAGGCGTGATATTGAGTGGAGCGAAAGCCTTCCGCAGGTAAACGAATGCGGTCTATTTTATGGCAAAAAAATCAACCATAGCTCGTCAAAAAAACCCGAAGTTTTCCACTCGGGCGGTGAACCGCTGTTTTAAATGCGGCCGCAAGCGCGGGTACATGAGGGATTTCGACCTTTGCCGCATCTGTTTTCGGGAATTAGCCAACGAGGGAAAGATCCCCGGTGTCACAAAATCATCATGGTAATCACCGACTCCATCGCCGATATGCTGGTGCGTCTGCGGAATGCAGGAAACGCGGGAAAGCCTGTAGCGTATGTGCCGTATTCGGATATGAAATTGCGCATTGCTCATGCGCTTCTCAAAGAAGGATATATCACTTCGATCGCACGCAAGACGCTCAAAGGAAAAACGACTGAGCGGATGATCGAGATCGGCATAGCTTATGAAGTGCCGGGTCAACCGCGCGTCCGAGGAGCAGAACGTGTTTCGCGCCCGTCTCGCCGTCTGTATGCCGGAGCGAAAAAGATCCGCACGGTCAATCAGGGACATGGCATCGTACTTCTTTCGACGCCGAAAGGCATCATGACCGGTGAAGCGGCGCGCAAAGAGCATGTCGGAGGAGAAATCATCTGCAAGATCTGGTAATACTTTTACACCATGTCCCGCCTCTCAAAAAAACCCATCATCATCCCCGAAAAAACCACTGTGACGCAGGAGGGTCTTACGGTTTCAGTCAAAGGACCGCTCGGCGAACTTTCTCGGCCGTTTCCTCCTTCGGTCTCCGTCGTGATCAGCGGCAAGGAGATCACTGTTTCGCTTCGGGACGCTTCGCGCGAGCATAAAGCACTTTCGGGTACTGCGGTGGCGCATATCAAAAATATGATCGCCGGCGTGAACAAGGAATATGAGAAAAAACTGCTGATCGAGGGTGTCGGTTTCAAGGCGGATGCGCAGGGAGCGAAACTCAACATAGCGCTTGGATTTTCCCACCCCGTTATTGTCGATGTGCCGAAGGGGATCAAAGTGACGACCGAGAAAGGGGTGATCAATATTTCCGGGATCAATAAGGATGCAGTCGGGCAATTTGCCGCAAAGATCCGCTCGTTGAAAGAACCCGAACCTTATAAAGGAAAGGGTATCCGGTATTCCGATGAGGTTATTAGACGTAAGCAGGGCAAGAAGACAGCATGATTTCCAATCCGAGCAAATTTCTTCGTTGCCTGCGTCGCGAGTCCGCTCAAAGTATCACTTGTACATTTCGCGGACATCGCTCCTTGACGCCTCGAACTTTATCTCAGATTGAAAGTCATAGAAACAATAAATAACGTATGGACAAGATCGAGAAAAAAAATTACCACCGCATGCGCCGGCACAACAGGATCCGCGCAAAAGTCTCGGGAACAAAAGCAATACCGCGTTTGGCAGTTTTTCGATCCGCGCGTCATTTGAGCGTACAACTGATCGATGATGTGGCGGGAAAGACGCTCGCGCAAGCATCCGATCTTAAGGTGAAGAAGGGTACCAAGTTGGAGCGTGCCGCTTTGGTCGGAAAAGATATCGCCGCAAAAGCGAAAGAGGCTAAGATCACCAAAGCCGTTTTTGACCGCGGAGGATTTTTGTATGCAGGACGCGTGAAAGCGCTTGCGGACGCGGCGCGTGAAGGAGGACTCAGCTTTTAATTTTGCAATATCATGGATGAACAAAAACCACACAACGAAGAAGTGACCACGGAAGGGGCAGCAAAAGTGCTACCGACTCCGGCGGTGAACCAAGGTCCGGGATCGCCCAAATCATTCGGAGTTGCTTCGGATGCGCAACGGAGAGATCGTGCGGGTCGCGGAGGAGGAGGTCGCGGCGGATCTGGCCGCGGAGCGGGAGGAAAAGACGGCGGCAAACGCGGAGGTCCGCGCGGCCGCAGCGATCGTCCGCGTCCGGAATATGATCAGAGATCGATCGATGTGCGCCGCGTGGCGCGCGTGGTTGCCGGCGGACGGCGCTTCTCATTCTCAGTTGCAATGATCGTGGGCGACAGAAAGGGCAAGGTCGGCGTTGGCACCGGAAAGGCCGGTGATATATCGATGGCGATGGACAAGGCCGTCAAGGATGCAAAGAAACACATGATCACGGTTCTCCTGACGAAAACAAATTCCATTCCGCATCAGGTCATGGCAAAATCATCGAGTGCAACGGTCGAGATCATCCCCGCACCGTCTCGCGGTCTCGTTGCCGGCTCTGCGGTCCGCAATGCGCTGGAACTTGCCGGGATCACTGATGTGTCCGCAAAGATCTGGAGCGGTTCGAAAAATAAACTCAACATGGCGCGCGCGACGATCAAGGCGTTGGGACAGATCCGTCCGGCAAAAAAAGTAGCAGCAGAAAAACCGGAACATAAAGAAGCGGCGGATAAAAAAGCATAAAAAAAGAACCATGCAACTCCATCAACTCAAGCGCGCTCATGCGCACCGAAAGACCAAACGAGTCGCTCGCGGCGGCAAACGCGGTAAAACTGCGGGCCGCGGAACGAAAGGCCAGAAAGCGCGTGCTGGACATCGTTTGCGTCCCGAGCTTCGTGATATCATTAAGAAGTACCCAAAGCATCGCGGGTATAGATTCAAGTCTATCGAGACGAAGCCGACGCCGATCAATCTTGATCTCATCGAAGCGACGTTTGGGGACGGAGATGCGGTGAATCCCGAATCGCTTCTCGCAAAAAAGCTCATCAAAAAAGACGGCGGACGCATGCGAAAAGTTAAAATTCTCGGTACCGGCAAGCTTTCGAAGAAGATCACCCTTTCCGGCTGCCTCGTTTCGGCTTCCGCGAAGGCTGCGATCGAAGCTTCCGGAGGAACGATAGTTAGCAAGTAGGAAGTAGCGAGTAGGTAGTAGGAAATATAAAACATAAAAATAATCATTGCCTTTCTACTCTCTACCTACTACTTACTACTCCCTGTATTCAAAATGGATAACTTTTTCTACAAAATACGGCTCATGTTCACCGACCCAATGCTTCGCAAACGGATACTTTTTGTGATCGCCGCGTTGGTCGTTTTTCGCATTGCCGCCTCTATTCCCATTCCTGGCGTTGATACGGTCGCACTCCGGCAATTTTTTGATAATAGCCAGTTCCTTGGGCTCCTCAACGTATTTTCAGGGTCCGGTCTTTCCAATCTTTCGATCGTGATGCTCGGTGTCGGCCCCTATATTACCGGTTCGATCATCATGCAGCTTCTCACGATGATGTCGCCGAAGTTAAAGGCGCTCTATCATGAAGAAGGCGAAGCTGGCCGCAAGAAATTCACACAATACTCGCGTTTGCTTACCGTGCCGCTTGCCCTGCTTCAAGGTTATGCGCTCCTCATTCTCCTTGCACGTGAGGGGGTGCTGGGAAGCCTCACTCCGTTCCAGATGTTTTCAAATGTCCTGATCGTCACGGCGGGATCGGTATTTCTCATGTGGATCGGCGAGCTCATTTCCGAATTTGGCGTTGGTAACGGCGTGTCGCTCATCATCTTTGCGGGTATCGTTGCGGGAATTCCGACCATGACCACCCAGACGCTCGCGTCGTATGATCCTTCGCAGATACCGATGTATCTCGCATTTCTCGTTGCGGCGGTGATCATTGTCGCCGGGGTCATCGTGATGACCGAAGCGGAGCGTCCCGTGCCGATCACGTATGCGAAACGCGTGCGCGGAGGAAAGATGTACGGCGGCGTTTCGACGTACTTACCGCTTCGGGTGAATCAGGCAGGTGTGATCCCGATCATCTTCGCGCTGTCGATATTGCTTTTTCCGCAATTGATCGGAGGATTTCTTGCGGGGGTCGCGAATCCTGTTGCGCAGGCGGTCGGCGAATTTCTGAAAGCGAATTTCACCAGCGGCTGGCTCTATTCGATCTTCTATTTCGTTCTGGTCTTTCTCTTCACTTACTTCTATACCGCGGTCACATTCGATCCTGAAGCGATCGCGACGAACCTGCAGAAGTCCGGCGCATTCATCCCCGGCGTACGACCCGGCTCTGCAACTGCGGAATATCTTGCCAAGATCTTAACGCGCACCACGTTTGCCGGCGCACTCTTTCTCTCGGCGGTGGCGGTGCTCCCGCTGGCAATGCAATCGCTCACGGGAAACCAGATGCTTGCGATCGGCGGCACCGCACTCCTCATCGTTGTTTCTGTCGTGCTTGATCTCATCAAGAAGCTCGATGCGCAGCTTTCGATGAGGGAATACTAGAAAGGAAAAAGAGCGAATCAAAAAACACCCTTGGTCATGCCAAGGGTGTTTGGGTGTTGTAGAAGTGTAATTGTTGCCCGAGTGAGAGACCGCGAAGTGGGGCTTAATAGTAAATTTGTGAGGCTAATATCATGATAAGGTGGCTCTATTAAGAGCTAGTTGAGTAAATAATTATGACGCA
>MHLP01000040.1 GCA_001821435.1 Candidatus Lloydbacteria bacterium RIFCSPLOWO2_01_FULL_50_20
TCCGTACTACAACACAAAACGGCTTCATTTGGGAATTTCCCTGCGCGCGCCACAAGAATTATTAACAAAAGTGATTCCAAGCTATTGATTAGAATACGCTTATGATGTTGTGCTATGATATGATTTATGACTTTCCGTTTTATCGACATCCATTCGCACCTGAACGACAAGCGATACACAGACGACCTGCCGGAAGTTTTGGCGCGCATGCGTGAAGCGAATGTCGCGAGTATCGTCGTCGGCACTGACCGGAGAATGTCGGAAAGAGCGATTGTGTTGGCTGAAGAACACGATGACCTCTGGGCGACGATCGGCCAGCACCCGACGGACAATCACGCCGAGGATTTTGATGACGCGCATTATATAAAGCTCGCGGCGCATCCGCGTGTAGTGGCGATAGGGGAGTGCGGTCTTGATTATCATTGGCCCGCAAAAGATAAATGGCCGACAGGAGAACAAGAGGAGAAAAAACGCCAGGAAGAAATATTCGAGCGGCAGATCGCTGTTGCGGAAAAGGCGAAGAAGCCGCTCATGATCCATGGCCGTCCGACACAAGGCACCATGGATGCGTACGACGATATTCTTCGGATACTCCAACGGCATCCGGATACTCGCGGCAACGTGCATTTTTTCGTCGGAGACAACGCGATCGCGAAACGGTTCCTTGATCTCGGATGGAGCGTGTCATTTACCGGAGTGCTTACGTTCACACGCGACTACGACGAAGTGGTGGGATATATTCCTCTTGGGCGCATTATGGCGGAGACTGATGCTCCCTATGTCGCCCCAGCTTCCCATCGCGGCAAGCGCAATGAACCGGTATTTGTTGTCGAAACAGTAGCTGCTATCGCAAAAATAAGAAATGAAGATGAACAATATGTACAGGCCACACTTCTTCAAAATGCCTCAGAATTTTTCAAATTGAGGCTTAACTGAACTCTGCTTTACAACTGAAAGCCCTTTTGCTAGTATGCCCCTATCCTAATTTATGGAAAAAGAGCTCGAAAAAATTGGTGCGGAGCCTCAGGTTTATGAAGCGGGGTTCCATATCGTCCCGACGGTTGCGGAGGGCGATCTCGGCGTTCAAGTCACTGCAGTACGCGACATCATTGAAAGCGCCCGGGGAAGGATGATCGCCGACGAATATCCGAAGCATATGGATCTCGCTTATCCGATGGTGAAGATCGCCGCGAACAAACGTGTCACCTTTCATTCGTCCTATTTTGGCTGGATGAAATTCGAAGCGGAACCAAAAGGCGCCCGCGCAATCGATATCGCACTGAAACAGAACGCATCGATCATTCGCTTTATTTTGATAAAAACCGTTCGCGAGAACACGATGGTTCCGAAGAAAGTACTTCAGCAGAAACGCACTGAGGGAAGTGAACATGTGAAGGAATCAGTTGCGGAAAAACCGGTGCTGACCGAGGAGGAACTCGATAAGACGATCGAAGATCTCGTGATCAGCTAATATATTTAAATTTGTATTTTCTACTTCCTACTTACTACTTACTGACTAATCATGTACATCAACAAGGCGCTTATCTACGGCAACATCACCAGGGACCCTGAAATGAAGGCGCTTCCGAGCGGTATTTCGGTCACTTCGTTTGGTGTTGCAACGAATCGCACATGGAAAGATAAGAACGGCGTAAAACAGGAATCGGTGAATTTTCATAACGTTGTCGCATTCGGGAAGCAGGCCGAGCTCATTCATCAGTATCTCAAAAAAGGCTCAGGAATATTCGTTGAAGGACGCATTCAGACGCGAAGCTGGGACGACAAAGAAGGAAAGAAGCAATATCGCACCGAGATCGTTGTTGAAAATTTCCAATTCGGACCGAAATCGGGCGGCGCGAGCAGCGAGTATTCCGGTGGCGCGAGTGCGGGAGCGAAAGGAAAGCCGGCAGCGACACAGCCAGCACAAGAACTCGACACTATTGAATATCCCGAGGAGGACATTAATCCGGATGATATCCCGTTTTGATCTTGTTCAAGTCATTCACTTGACAAGATCATTCCGCTTCAAGTTTTGCTAAAAATTGTCTTGCGGCGTGCGGGGCAAGTAGGCCAAAAGGGTACTATGGGATGATGCGCGACCTGTCCCGGAGCATCCTGCTTGGGGGATTGTTTCGGGAAGCACGCCGCTTCGGTTGACATTAAAAACAGTAAGTGTAAAATCAAATCTCGATTCCTCCGCAAAACTGGAGTGGGATAATAATTCAAATGACCATGAAAAAGGAACAAGGATACCTTTCAGCGAACAATATCAGGTATGTCGACTACAAAGATGTCGATCTGCTCCGAATGTTTTTGGCACCCAATGGACAAGTGATGGGAAAGAAACGCACGAATCTCTCCGCCAAAGAACAGCGCATGCTCGCCCTTGCGGTCAAGCGCGCAAGGTTTATGGGGCTCCTCCCGTACATCGCAGCGTAAATAAAATTGCACCAAAAGCGCTTAGCGGCGTTTTTTTGTTCCCTATGACTTTGCTTTTTATGCCGTTCGGCTATGCCTTTTCTACGCGCTCGGTATACTCTCCCGTTTCAGTATTCACGCGGATGATATCTCCCTGATTGATGAACATCGGCACGTTCACCGTTGTGCCCGTCTCGAGTGTCACTATTTTGAGCGCATTGCCGGAGGTGTTGCCTTTTACGGCAGGCGCCGCTTCGCTGACTTTGAGTTCCGCTTTGACCGGAGGACGAATGCTGATGATGTTTTCTTCAAACGTGATGCCGCTGATCACGGAGTTCGTTTTGACGAATCGCAGCGCCTCCCGGGCTATCTCTTCAGTGAGCGTAAAACGGTCACTGGGATCGTTGGGATCGCAAAACCAGTGTTCTCCCCGATTGGTATAGAGATATTTAATATCCCGAGTGCCCATGTCCGCCTCCTCTATTTTATCGTTCTGATGGAAAGTGACCTCGATCACCCTTCCGCTGATCAGATTCTTGAGCTTCGTTTGGTTGACCGGTTTGCGCATTTGTTTGCGGAACACCCAATGTGTCAGTACTTCATAGGGTTCTCCGTCCCGTAAAATAAACTTGTGCGGTGTGACTTCGCTATAATCGAGCATTGCCATAATCCGAATATGTTAAGCCATTGAGTAAAATTTGTCGAGCGACTTTATTTTCTTATGAGCGTAGCGAGTGAGAAAATAAGAAGTCCCGAGGCTTTGCGAGGGGCGAACGGGTAAGGCGAGACCCCCCTGTCGTCACCTTTTTGTCCCTGGTAGGTTATGATATGCATGTGTCAAACGAACAGAAGACAGTTGTGATCGGTGATGTGAGCTCCGCCCTGCTGTGCCCTGTAGCGAATGTTGTTCTGCTACTGGGGCCCCCGTCCGTCTCGATTTTATCGCTGCATCAATTTAATTTATCGAAAACCATATGAAAAATGAAAGCGTCGCAGTGGTCACAGGTGGTGCAGGGTTCATCGGCTCTCATCTGGTGGATGAGCTCTTCGGCCGCGAATATACTGTGCGCGTTATCGATAATCTTGTGGCGGGGAAAAAAGAAAACGTGAACCCTCGGGCGGAATTTCATGAGGTCGACATTCGCGACAGAGAGGCACTTCGGACGGTCATGGAGGGCGCTACCCACGTGTTTCACTTTGCAGCGCTCCCGCGTGTGCAATTTTCCATCGAGAACCCGTTCGAAACCAACGACGTGAACATCGGCGGAACGTTGAACGTGCTTCATGCGGCGAAAGAAGCCGGCGTGAAACGGGTTGTTTATTCCGCTTCAAGTTCAGCATACGGCGATCAGCCGACGCTGCCCCTCCACGAGGGGTTGCTCCCGCTCCCGCAATCACCTTACGGTATCCAGAAATATACCGGAGAGCATTATGCCCGTGTTTATACGGAAATACACGGTCTGCCGACGGTTTCACTCCGTTACTTCAATGTCTATGGGCCGCGCATGGATCTCGAAGGGGCATATGCGCTCGTCATGGGCATATTCATCAAAAAGAAACTTGAAGGAAAACCACTGACGATCACCGGAGATGGCGAACAAACCCGCGACTTCACGCATGTCCGTGATGTCGTTCGCGCAAATATTCTCGCTGCGGAGCATCTCGATGTCGGACATGGCGAAGTGTTGAACATCGGAGCGGGGCAGAACATTTCGATCAACAAGCTGGCAAAAATGATGGGAGGGGAGATCGAATATGTTGCTGCCCGAAAAGAATCGAAGCACACCCTCGCTGATAACAGCAAAGCGCGCTCGCTCATGGGGTGGAAGCCGACCGTGAGCATTGAAGATGGCGTCAGGGAATTGCTTGAAGAGTGGGGATTTAAAGGGTAGTTTCACAGAAGATAATGAAAACATCCGTAAGATTTCAATGAAGTGACGATCTTTTATTCTTGCACTTTCGCTCCTCATGATGCTACTGTACACCCATGTTGCTTGATGACCGTGAACAAACACCGGATGAGCTTCCGGACGAAGTGATACTTGAGCGCTCGATCAAACATCCGGGCCTTTTTGCTGTCCTCGTTGAGCGTTATCAGGAGGCTTTTTTGCGCAAAGCGGAAAGTATTATCCATAATCCTGAAGAAGCGGAGGATATCGTTCAGGAGGTATTCACGAAGATCTACTTCAATGCTCGCCGTTTTCAGCCCCAACCTGGGGCCTCGTTTAAGTCTTGGGGGTACAAGATCCTAGTGAATACCACCTTTTCGCACTATCAGCGGTTAAAGAAGAAGGGAGCGGTGCACATTGAGCTTGACCCCGAGTTCTACGAGACCCTCGCCGATCCGGTGAATCGTTCGGAAGAGGAAACGATGCGCGATTATGTCGCCTCATTTCTCTCTCGGATGCCCAGCCAGCTCGCGCGGCCGCTCAAACTCCATTTCATCGACGAGTACTCGCAAAAGGAGATCGCAGAAATGGAGGGGACGACGGTTTCCGCGGTAAAGACCAAGATCTATCGTGCGAAGCGGGAATTTGGGCGGTTATTAGACGAACAAAAGGAGACCACATAATTTTATGGAATTGCAGAATAATCATTCACGTCACAACGAACTCAAGAAGCGCATCATGCGCAGGGTTTATCTTTTGTGGTCTATTCGTCTTGCCCTGCATCCGACGACGCTCAAGCTGCTTATTGCGGCGCTATTGGTGTTCCGCTCAATGAAGTATGTGTCTTATACGAACGTGATCGCGAACATGCCATCCTTAGAGAATATTTCTGCGCAGATGCAATTTGCCAAGAGTGCGATGTATCATGCGCACCCGATGACGCTGGTGCTGCTTTCTTCCGTTGCCTGGTTGTCCGTTTGGATCATCGCCGATATGTTGTCCCGTAAGAAGGAAGCCTGGCTCTAGTATTCGTATTTTCTACTCCCTACTCCCTACTCCCTCTCCGCTACTCACTAACTCTTTGTCATATAAGCCAAGAAGGTCCCCCGTCGAAAGGGACTTTTTTGTTTTATGACACAGATTGTGTTGCGTCACTCTGCCGAACTCCCGGACTCCTTCTCGGTCGTCCCAAACGTCTCGTCCTCACGGAGTTTTTTCTCGATCGCCTTCAAAATTTCTTTTGCCACCGGTTTATTTTCTTTGAGAAACACACGCGCTGAATCATATCCGCGACCAAGTTTAATGGTTTCCGCGCCCTTCTCCGATGAGGTATAGGTATACGCACTTCCGGATTTCTGGAGGATCTGATATTTCTCCCCAAATGCGAGCATTTCACTTTCCCGTGAGATGCCTTCATTATAGACAAGATCGAATTCCGCTTGCTTGAAGGGGGGTGCGACCTTGTTCTTGACGACCTTCGCGCGTGTTCGGCTTCCGATCACGTCATCGCCCTTTTTGATCTGAGCAATCTTTCGAATGTCGATGCGTATCGAAGTATAGAATTTGAGCGCTTTCCCTCCGGGCGTGGTCTCCGGGTTGCCGAACATGACCCCTATTTGCATACGGATCTGATTGATGAAGATAACGATGGTCTTGGTTTTCGCGACGATAGCGGTCAGTTTGCGGAGCGCCTGCGACATGAGCCGGGCTTGTTTCCCGACATGTTGTGCGCCCATATCACCCTCGATCTCGTCTTTGGGGGTGAGGGCAGCGACAGAGTCGACAACGATGACATCGAGTGTTCCCGAACGCACGAGCGATTCAACGATTTCGAGCGCTTGTTCGCCGGTGTCCGGTTGTGACAGCAGCAGTTGATCGATCTTCACGCCGAGTTTTTTTGCATAATCCGGGTCGAGCCCATGTTCTGCATCAATGAACGCCGCAACACCTCCCTTTTTTTGCGCTTCCGCAACAACATGGAGCGCAAGCGTCGTTTTTCCTGACGATTCCGGACCGAAGATCTCGATGATACGGCCGCGGGGGAGTCCGCCGATCCCCAGCGCATGGTCGAGTCCGATGGATCCGGTAGAAACGGCCTCAACGCCGACTTTTGGTGCATCACCCAGTTTCATAATGGCGTTTTCGCCGAATTTGGTCTGAATGGACCGTATGGTCGCGTCAATTCCCGCCGTACCGGCACGTTCCGCCTCGCTCTTTCCCGCCTTTTTTTCTTTTTTTACAAATCCCGCCATACGAAATAGTGGATTAAAAATAGTAATGACTCAATGATCATTGAGCTTGATAGACCAGTTCGATCGTTTTCCTTACCACCCGCCCCTCATTATCTTTTGCAACGAGCTCAATTATATTATAGCCCTCCATAAGCACCAATTTTTCACTGAAATATCCTTCAAGATTGATAAAAATAGGCCTTCCGTCAAGAGTGATCTCTTTTGCGTGCGTCGTAACGCCTAGGACAGCAACGAGCGAGGTGGTCGAAGTCATGCCGTTACTCGGCGCGTCAATGACGATTCCCGGTCCCTCGATAATTGCGCGAGATTGATAATAAGCATACAGGGCGATCAGCACGATAAAAATGGCAACGAGGAAAGCGGCGAAGTATTGCCTTAAGAGGGAATGCATCCTCTATATATACAGGAGCTGCATGAAAGAAAAAAGCGCGAAAGTACATAAGTCCGACCTATGTATTTACATAGGTCGGACTTATGTACTTTTTTCAGCTTTGATCCTCTTCTTCACGCCCGAATCCTTCGGTATCGTTTGCGCGGATGAGCACATCGCGGGGCTTGGCGCCGCTTCCCGGTCCGACCACACCACGCTCTTCCAAAATATCCATCATCCGCGCCGCCCGTGCGTATCCCAGGCCAAGTCGCCGCTGAAGGAACGAAGTCGATGCCTTGCCGCTGGAGATCACGAGCTCCTTGGCTTCTTCGTATTTTTCATCGTCGGCGTCGTCATCGCTTTGAGTCAGGGCTTCTTCTGGGATGGCATCGAAATACGCGTTCCTGTTCTCGGTATTTGAGATGTTGAGCTCGTCGCCCAACGTGCCGTCATAGTGGTCTTTCAGGAATTTCACTACGCTTTTGACCTCAGACTCGGAAATGAATGCCGACTGAAGCCGTATCGGTTTCGGCATTTCCGCGGAAAGGAAGAGCATGTCGCCGGCTCCGAGCAGATTTTCCGCTCCCGCCATGTCGAGAATGGTCCGCGAATCGATCTGAGAAGCGACTTGGAGTGCGATGCGCGCGGGAATATTTGCCTTGATAAGTCCGGTAATGATATTCACCGACGGGCGTTGGGTGGAAAGCACAAGATGAATGCCGACAGCGCGGCTCATCTGAGCCAAGCGGACGATCGCCGACTCAAGCTCACGAGGATAGGCGACCATGATATCGGCGAGCTCATCGATGATGACAATGATATAGGGCATAAGCTCGGGAAGCTCCGGTTCTTCGTCTCCTGAAAATTTCCCCTCGGCTTTCTGCCGTTCATAGCGCTCAAGCGCCGGACGCATGATGCTCTTGTGATAGGAATCGATATCTCTGCATTTCATTTCCTGGAGCACATCGTATCGGCGGTCCATTTCCTTTGTCGCCCATTTGAGCGTAAGAATGGCTTTTTTCGCTTCGGTAATGACCGGGGTCAAGAGATGGGGGATGCCGTTATATGAGGTGAGCTCGACACGCTTGGGATCGATCATAATGAAGCGCAGCTGTTCGGGCGAATTGCGGTAGAGAAGGCTCGTGATCATCGTATGCATGCTCACGGATTTTCCCGATCCCGTTGCGCCCGCGACCATGACATGCGGCATTTTGGCGATATTCATAAATTGGACGATGCCGGAGATTCCTTTCCCAAGCGGAACAAGAAGGGGATTGGGGTTTCCCGACCAAGCTGCTTCACCCAGGAGCGTACCTAATCCGACGGTTGATTTGACCGAATTGGGCATTTCGATACCGACAAGCGACTTTCCCGGGATGGGCGCTTCGATGCGTATGGGTGCTGCGGCAAGCGCGAGCTCGAGATCATGTTGCAGTGCCGTGATCTTTATAAGCCGTACGCCCTCAGCGGGCTTGAGCGCGTAGCGGGTGATCGACGGACCGACAGATACTTCGTCCATCTCCACATGAATACCGAAGTTTTGGAATGTGCGCTTGATGATGTTCGCATTGGCCTTAATGTCGCCGTATCCCGGTTTTCCTTTATCTCCAGAAAGTAGTGAAAGCGGCGGAGGTATATACGCTGAATGCAGTAGGGAATTGAAACGAAATGGCGAAGTGCCCGTTTTCTCTTTTTTCTCCCGACTGAGCGGCTGGAGAATGGTCGGCTCTATGTCCTCTTCCTCAGTTTCTTCTGCATCGGGATATTCCGCAGTGTCTTCGGCTGGTTCCTCCTCTTCGTCATCATCATATGTTTCTTCATCCTCTTCCTCTGCATAATCATTATAAGGAGAGGCAATATCCTCACTTGGCTCTTTCTTTTTCCAGAATTTGAAGAACGAGAACATAAAACCGAGGTGAAGCGGCGTATCGAAGAGAATAAGGATGGAAACAAGAAAGAGCGCGGTAAAGAAAATACCCGTAACCAGGGGCGCAAAAAGCGATACGATCGCCGACATAGCGTAATAGCCAACGAAGCCGCCAAGGCCGTCGATTCCTCTCGTGTGATCAAAAAGCGCAAGTAATCCGAGCGCGGAGAGAATGAAAAAAGGACCGGCGACAAGTGCCGGTAAAGTAATGTTGTGTCCGCCCGCGCGAAGAAAGTTGATACCGAGAATGACAAAAAGAAGCGGAAGAAGATAATAGCCGATACCGAAGAAGAAATGCGCGACCGCATAGATCTTTCCCCCAAGAAGGCCACTTTCTCCCTGTGATGCCAAAACAAGGATGACAGCGATCAGGATAAAGAAGATGCCGATGATCGAGCCGCGAGTTTCTTTACGCAGTCCCGACCAGAATCCACTTTGAGCCCGCGTTCCGTCTCCGCCGCGTTCCCGCCGTCCATTTTCTCGGGTATTTCCGATTCCGTGCCGCCTTTTATGTTTTTTACCCATAGTAGTTTGTCTTCAACTTCCCTATATTATCACGGAGAAGCTATCCCCAGTCTCTTGTGTGTACGGCTTTATAATGTCGAACGCACTTTCTTGATTGAAAAACTCAAAATTAGGCGTATTATGGACATCAAAAATATCAAGCAAATGAGCCAATAAGACAGCGAGAAATGTGAGGCATTGACTAAGCTGATGAGAAGCGATAGGTTAAGTGGAACACATCAAGGACAAACGAAAAACGATATGGAACAACAAAAGGACAATGAAAAAAGACAGAACAATGGTATTGGACAACCAGCCATGAGACAACCGGCACCGTCGGTGAATAACGGACGTCCTTTTGACAATGAGCATAAAAGTCAAAGAGATCAGAGTGGGATGAATCACGGATACGGCTATGTCATGCGAAAGGCGGAAAAGCTTACTACCGCTCTTTATCTCGTCACGGACATCATGTCTGAAAAAGAACCGATGAAGTGGAAAGCTCGCGAGAGCGCAGTCGATCTTCTCTCTGACATAACGATTGCATCTTCATTGTCCGTGAGCGAAAAAATGACCATGCTTCGGAATGTCATGAAGAAAACGGAAAAACTCATCGCTTTTCTTGATGTCGCTCAGTCTGCACATTTGATCAGTGAAATGAATTCATCGGTGCTGAAGAGAGAGTATCTCGCCCTCAAAGATAGCATTGAAAGGGAATGGGGTCAGGTCTACGAAAAAAGCAGATCGCTATTTTCGGATACATTTTTTGATGTTCCGAATGATTCAGTCCGCAATCTTCCAAAAGGCGACAGTACCCCATCGCTATCATCGCATGTTGTTGACACCGCCGGAGAACGATTAGTAAAGGACAATGGAACGGAAGAAAAACAAAAGCACGCAGGAGGTGATCAGCCGAGATCATTTCAGCCGTCGACCGAATATCAGCAACATCAATCTTTACCCACAGGGCGAAGAGAAGCGGAAATCAGTTTGTCACTCTCGAAATCGGACGCACCGATCTCTGCAATAGTGCCCGCAAAACCGGAACATGTCGGACCAACCCTACCGAATAATGGAGCGCATAGTGCGGCAGGGAGGCCCGTTGCCCAGGCGGCGACAGAAAACAAGCCCCCGTTTATGCGGGAACGTCGCGATCAATTCGGCCAGACAGTTGCTCCCTCAGTGAATGTATCGAATGGACATCTTGGAACACCCCATAACGGACAGGTTCAAGGACAACAGCATCAGCAAAATCCGGGAATCGCAATTCCTCCGCGTGCCGCGGTTTATCCTTCCACGCATAGCATGGCCAAAAACATTGTTACTCCTCAAATCGCGGGGACGAGTGAGTCTTTTTCAGGAAAGCGGAATGATTCAGACCGCGATGATCGGAGAAAGATCATTCTTGCGTTGATCAAACAAAAGCCGTCACTCACGGTCAAAGATATTGCAAAGAGTATTCCGAGCGTAAGCGAGAAGACGATCCAGCGGGAACTCCTCTCCATGGTATCCGAAGGAACACTACAGAAGCGTGGTGAAAGACGTTGGTCAACATACTCGCTTCGTACTAGCTAACCACGTCTCGCCCCGTAGTGAGCTTCTTCGCCGTGTACCGAGCTTTGCTCTGGTACTGCGGTGCTCTACTACTGGGGTATCCGAAGGAATACTACAGAAGCGCGGTGAAAGACGTTGGTTTACGTATTCTCTGAGACAGCAAAGTTGGAGTTCCAAAAATACCGAAGTGCGACCTTAAGCATTGAGAAAGGTCGGACCTCGGTGTTTTGTGTCTTTGAACATCATCAAGGTTTCACTGATGTCTTTTATTCAAAAACAACAGCATAACGGCTTTGTTTTCGGACATATCCACTTATTTTCTTAATGCTTATTTTGTCTGAATTTAATTGACTCTTTACCCTTATTCCTGTAGTATTTTCAAGTCATCCTGGAAATGGGTGGAACGCCTTATCTTGCATAATCGCTAAAATATGGCGTATTACTTATCTTTATAGTACGTTATCCACACTTGCCTCTTGGTGAATTGGCGGGAAGAACCGAGAAATACTATAATGATATTGCGCTTTCGTGAGCAGAGCATTTCTGTTTTTGTATGTTTGTACGGGAATGCAGTGCGATCCATCGGGAGAAAATGATGGATGGAGGAAGGCCCAAATTTTGGATTGTTCATTGAAAACTGAATAGCAAAATGTGTTGTTCCCGCGATAGTCTTTCTGGGAAGGACGGATGTTCGCTATTCGTTTCTCAATGCTATCGTGTGTCGTGACTCGTGTCGCGACATGGCGGTGGAAGATACGATTTGGCTTGCTCGTCATTTGAACCGTGCTCGCTCGAAAGAGGATGTACGAACAAAATGATGAAGATGCCTCTGTGCACCTCGCAATGTTTTTGCGAAACATAAAGTGTGCACGAAAAAACTTACCGTGAATTATCAGTTTAGAAATTTATTAGTTATTAGTTTATTAACAAAGCAGACTTATATGATGAATTTTAAGAAATCTAAAACGGCAAAAGTCGTCTCTGGATTTGTGGGTCTCGCAACGGCAGCTTTGATGATGGGCCCGGCGGTCGCATCGGCTGCTACCGTCGAAGAGTTGACTGCGCAGATCAATGCGCTGCTCGCCCAGGTGCAAGCCCTCCAGGCTGCACAAGGCAGTGGCACGACAGTGACGACGGGATATGTGTTCACCGCTCCTGACCTTACGGTCGGCTCGAAAGGCGCCGCGGTTACTGCACTTCAGGAGGTCCTCGTATCGAAGGATCACCTCGTAATGCCGGTTGGCGTTGCGTACGGATACTTCGGTAGCCTCACGAAGGCTGCAGTTGCAGCGTGGCAGGCGGCAAACGGTGTCACCCCGGTAGCAGGTTACTTTGGTCCGAAATCTCGCGCGGTGATGAATGCTTCAGGTGGAACAACCGGCGGCACGACAGGTGGAACGACCACCGGAGGTGTCTCGACGGTTCCGGGTTGTACGG
Organism: Candidatus Lloydbacteria bacterium RIFCSPLOWO2_01_FULL_50_20; assembly: GCA_001821435.1. Classification (GTDB taxonomy): domain Bacteria; phylum Patescibacteriota; class Minisyncoccia; order Phycocordibacterales; family UBA6899; genus MHLP01. Next base: position 12,352 of record MHLP01000040.1, read on the forward strand.
GAACCTCAGGCTTCAGTCCGACGACAGGTCAGGCTTGCTCGGGCGCAACGACTCCGGTCGTTAGCGGCGGAGTCTCGGTCGCGCTTGATCCTGCGGTTTCAACTTCTGCGCTCATTTCGGGCCAGGGTGTTGCAACGATTGCAGGTTTCAAGATCTCGAACGGCACAGCAAACCCGGTCAAGGTAACGATGGTCAAGTTCAAGAGGACAGGCATTTCGTCTGACACCACTTTGAGCAATGTCTACCTCTACCAGGGCACGGCACGCCTCACTGATTCGGCTTCGATCGCGACGGGTGTTGTGAACTTCTCCGATACGGGAGGCATCGTGACGGTCCCGGCGAACAGTTCTGTAACATTACTTGCTCGCGCAGATATTGCCGCAAGCATGAATGGTCAGACGGTTGGACTTATGCTGACCGATCTTACGACTGACGGAGGAACGGTTGCCGGTCTTCCCGCTTCCGGCCCCGAGTTAAGCATCGCTGCTTCTCCGGCGGGAATTACCACCGCAGACTTCAGCAGCACCGGTTTTTCTCCGGCGACAGGTACGGTTGATCCTCAGGACGACTATATCGTGTGGCAGAACAACCTGAGCGTCGGTTCGCGTGATGCAAAACTCACGACGTTCCGTGTTCAGCAGATCGGCTCGGTTCTTCCTGATGACATTCAGAACTTCCAATTGATGATCGATGGCGTCCAGGTTGGCGCTACGGTCGCGAAGGTGGATGCAAATCGCTACGTCACCTTTACTGCTGATCCTGCTTTCGTCGTAAAGACGGGCAGCCACGTAGTGAAAGTTATGGCGGATATCGTTGGCGGCTCGAACCGCAACTTCCAGTTCTCACTCCGCCGCGTGGTGGATCTTGAGCTCTTGGATAGCCAGCTCGGTATTGTGGTGACCCCGACGAAGGGAGCATCCGCATTCACCGCGGTTGAAAGCGGCAATGCGACACCGACGATCTCGATCAACACCGGTACACTCTCGATCACGAAGGCGACGGATTCTCCGTCAGGCAACGTGGTCAACAACGCTTCCGGCATCACGCTCGCGAAGTTCAAGGTAAGGGCGAATGGCGAGAAGTTGAAGGTCGAGAACCTTCGTATTTCGCACACGGCGCTCGATGGCGCTGGTGCTGCAGACACACGCTTCTGGGAGATCCGCAACGGCGCACTCTTCTTGGATGGCGCGCAGATCGGTTCGACGGCGGACCTCTGTGAGGATACGATCAACACGAATTGTACGGTTGCGTACACGCAGTACAATCTCGGTTCTTCAATGGTGCTTGAACCGGGTAAAGACTATACCCTCGAAGTACGCGGTGATGTCTACAACAACGGCACAGACGCAAACCTGGAGGCAGGTACGACAACGGTGGTGAACATTGCCCTCGGTTCGTCGAACGTCTACCGCATGAGCTCGCTCTCGTACTTTGCCAACTCAGCAGCTTCGGGCAATACGCTTACCGTTGCTGATGGTGCATTGACATTGGCCAAATATACGGCATACGCTAATCAGACGATCATTGCGCCGAAAACGGCCTACAAGTTCGGCGAGTGGCGTTTGACGGCAGGTTCATCGGAGTCGGTCAATCTTGATACGCTCACGTTGACGCTTGCCGGTGACCTTGGCGCGACATCGACCGATATCACGAATCTCTACATCGTGTACAACGGCAAGACTTCGACGGTGAAGGCTGCCGGTGCATCATCGCAGACGTGGAGCATCAATGAGACGATTGCGGCAAACGGACAAATGAGCGTTGCGTTTTACGCAGATCTCTCGTCGGGTGTTGCTTCTCCTGAATTCACCGCAGGAACGCTCACGGTCTCTGGTACTTCAGCGACCGCAGGCAGTGCAGTTACTTCCTCGGCGGTTGCAGGACAGACCATCTCGGTTAGCACAGGAACGTTGACGCCGTCACTTGACGCGTCAGCACCGGTCCTCGGCAACGTCGTCGGTCTTACCATGCCGAAGATCGCATCCATCAAGTACGTTGCCTCGAACGACTCCTTCACGGTCACCGACATCGGTTTGACGGTAGGAGCGAATGGCGCGACGGCGATCTCCGAGCTCGTCTTCAAAGACGGCGGAACGGAATTGAAGCGCGTTGCCATGAACGACACGGCCGCGACGGCAACCGGTCTGACGGTAGCAGTTCCTTACAACCAATCGAAAGTTGTTGATGTCTACGCGAGCTTAGGCGGTATCGGTACCGGCTTCGCGACGACATCGGCAAATGTTGCGGTCACGCACTCGAGTACGAAGTTCTTGAACTCGAACGGCGTATCGTCTTACGACAACACCTCGTTCTCAGGAACGGCGCAGTACGCCTTCAAGACGAAACCGACGGTTACCAACGTGGGCCTTCCGACGACAGTGCTCGCGGCAGGTACGCAGGCGATTGCGAAGTTCTCGATCACTGCTGACGCAGGCGGTACAGTTGCATGGGATCGCGTTGTCTTCACTATTGCGACGACGACGGCAAGCCTCACATCGACATCGACGACTATCAAGCTCTACGATAACGATGATCAGGCGACCTCGCTCTCGACCTGTGTGTTGACGGCAGTCGGTACCTCGATCACCTGTTCGGATGTGAACAAGGAGGTCTCCGGTACGAAGACCTACGTGTTGAAAGCGGAAGTCGGCGGAACGATCACTGCGGGTGCAGCGGTTTCCACCTACATCGCTCAACCGTCCTCTCTTGCCGATCCGGACAGACAGTTAGTGGTTGAAGCGACAACGGCGTCCTTCATTTGGTCAGATGAATCGGTTTCAGGACACTCAGCGACAACTGCTGACTGGATGAACGATTACCTGATCAAGAATCTCCCGACAGATTCGCAGACGCTGTCGAAATAAGTAGTGGAATAGTGCTTATATCCCGCGAAGGTCGAATATCGTAGGGTAGACAAAGACCCCCTCTCTTTTGAGAGGGGGTTCTTTGTTTTCCCCCAACACCCTAGAATACACAGGTCGGACTTATGTACCACCGGATTTACGTACCACAGGCTATACAGAGACTGCATAGGTCGGATTTAAGAATACATAGGTCGGACTTATGTATTCTATCGAATTTCGGGATTTTCTTGATGAATGGTCTCGCATTCGTGAAGAGGAGTTGATCTAAACTTATATAGGAAGGCGCAGGAAAGTACAGGAAAGCGATACATAAGTCCGACCTATGTATCTTATGTAAATAATTTTTTTATACCTCAAGTCAACTTTTTGGTTACTAGCGAACTCCAGCTTTTTGATTACTAGCAAACCCCAAATGACCCGAACGAACATCAAAAGACCATAGAAAATTGCCGTGTGCGAGTTTACATAGGTCGGACTTATGTATTAGGCTATGCACAACATGGAACGTTATATAAATTTTGCACCGGGTGAGTATTACCATATCTATAATCGTGGGGTGGAAAAACGCGATATTTTCAAAGATAAAGACCATTACGAACGGTTTATGAAGCTGCTCTACGTTGCGAACGGCGATAGGCCTTATATATTCCGGGAGATCGAACAATTACCGCTTGCCAGTGTCGAGCGAGGCAAGCCCCTGGTCGCTATTGGCGCCTATGCGCTCATGCCCAACCATTTTCATATACTTATAAAGGAGATCACCGAAGGGGGTATTAGTGAATTCATGGCAAAGCTTTGTACGGGTTATGCGCTCTATTTTAATAAGAAAGAACAGCGTGTTGGACCGCTATTTCAGAGCAAATTCAAGGCACGGCATGCCCGTCGGGATGAGTATCTCAAGTACCTTTTTGCCTATTTTCACCTGAATCCGCTCAAACTTATCGATCCGAAATGGAAGGAAGAGGGTATTGCTGATCACGCAAAAGCGAAACAACACCTTGATTCCTATAGATATTCAAGCTACCCGGAGTTCGTTGGAAAGAGACGAGACGAAGCGGCGATCCTCAACAGGAGCGAGTTTCCGGGTTATTTCCGAAGCACCATCGAATTTCGGGATTTTCTTGATGAATGGTCTCGCATTCGTGAAGAGGAGTTGATCTAAACTTATATAGGAAGGCGCAGGAAAGTACAGGAAAGCGATACATAAGTCCGACCTATGTATTCTTTCCGGATACATAGGTCGGACTTATGTATCGCAACGTGTTTATTCATATTGCGCAATAAACAGCAAGATTGTCGATATTCGTTCATTTTAAGCAAGCAGGTACTGTAAAGAAAGAGAAAGCTCATTGAATGAGTTGGGGGTGGCATCATGTGCAAGACGACAATATATTTAGTCTGGGTTCTATCGTTCTTGCTGGCAATGTTTTCTGCGCTTTCAAATGCAAGTAGTACATCGCTAAAACAAAAAAAGCCTGATCAGGAGCTGGGCAGGGGACTTTTAACGACCCCGCTCAGTATCAGCGAGCAAAAGATTTCCTTTCCTCGCGATGGCTGTGAGGCGCGCGATGATTGCGATCTGAAAGAGATTGTTTTTTACAGAGAGGACAATGAATTTCCGATCGATCCGTCCATTCAAGAAGATTCCTTGGCTAGAGGGACATGGTTCATGGCCGGCATCGAAACAACGACGGTCGCCGCTTTGAAAAAATATGCTTTTGTACAGTTCATCCGCGGGTGCATGTGGAATTCAATGAAAAAACCTGACGGTCCGGTCTCCACATGGTTTGCCATCAGCAGGAAACATCTTGGCGAGCGTACACATTTTGTTCATCGAGATTGGGTGGTCGATAGTGAAGATCTAGAGCCGGTAAGTACCGCGGATGGTGAAAACGGCGACCGGCATTATTTTCTTCAATGGACGGATCCGCGTCTTCAGTGGATTCCCATGCAACAACAGAAATTATTCGGTGAGGAAACCCCAACGATTCCATTTGGGTTTGTTGTGGATGCTTTGGAGCCGTTAGCCATGTTTTGGCCAAATGATTCTTTGAACGGAAAACCCGACATGTTTTCCGGTAAAGCGATCAATCGCTCACTCGAGTTCCAAAAATGCCTATATCGCACAAATGATGTTCCCAAGATCACCGATGGATCGACGCGCGGATTCGGCGAACCCATCGCCTGCGGGAGTTGGAGAAGTTCTCACGTGTATGACTATGATCGCGGCATGTTCACTTCTCCTCCCGGGATCGCCGAAGAATGTAAGCGGCCGTTCAGCGATGAAGAAAAGAGTAATGAAGAATTTTTTCGCTCGGAATGATCAAGACCCCGATACTCGAGTTCATCCCCCGCCTTTCGTGCGGGTGTTTTTTCGTCTCAAAAGCCTATGATACAATGAAACAAGGCATGGATATCTTTACGAAAAATTTTTTCCGCCTCGCTCTCGGCTTTATTTGTATCATTGCGATCTCGGTGATGTTGATCATCGTCGGTAGTGCAGTATACCAGCTGAATTTGCCGAGCGAGGAATGTTTGAATTGCGCGGGCAATTAAGCGTTCATTAGGCCGTCTCTTGTCGAAGGTGGCCATGCCGTGCGAATATTTATTCATGTCCTTTGAAAGAAAAAACGATAACGAAAGATTGTCTAGCGAGCTTTTGGCGTTACAAAAAGGAGAAAATAACGGACGTGGAATTCCTTGCGTCGAGGACATTGCGCAGTACTGGAAGATGGGAGAAATCGAATCGGCCCGACAGATAGCATGGACCGATAACGACAAGATCAGAAACTATCCTGATCTTCAACAATGGCTTGAAGATAATCTTTTTGGCCTGGATATTGATTCCCCGCTGAAGTTGCACGGGCGCATCGAAAACTGGGGAAAACCGGAGAATGCTTGACCTTTTTCTCTGTTCGGATATACTCGGGAGAACGCTCTAGACAGCAGGAGGTCGGGAGAAATCCGACGTAATACCTGCCGAAGCCGATATACATGCCCGTGCTCGGGACCTGGTGTCGACGATTTCTTAGCGAAAGGTCGATTTTTTATTTACGCAAAATGGTCAATATTGAAGAGCTCGGTATTGGTATTTTCTACCTACTACCTACTACTCACTACTGACTAATTCAAATGGCAATTACAAAAGCAAAAAAAGGTGAGATCCTCGCGAAGCTCGATGAAGGGTTGAAAAAGGCCGAGACGATAGTATTCGTCAATTTTCATGGGCTGCAAGTGGGAGAAGCGACCGCATTCCGCAAGAAACTGCGTGAGAGCGGAGTTTCTTATTACGTAGCGAAAAAAACACTTGTGAAACGCGCGCTGGAATCCTTGGGCATAAAAGGCACGCAGCCTTCATTCGAAGGAGAGCTCGGACTGGCTTGGTCGGGCGATCCCATCGCTTCGGCAAAGGGCGTTTACGAATTCGCCAAACTCTACAAGGAAAAGATCGCGCTTTTGGGCGGCGTGTATCAGGGTCTCTATATGTCGAAAGAGGAGATCAACGACTTAGCGGCAATTCCTTCACGCGAGATACTCCTCGGCCAGTTTGTCGGCATGTTGAACGAATCGATCGCGAAGGTGGTGCGCGTTGTGGACATGAAAGCAAAGCAAATGGCATAGGCAGTTGCCAGTTTCCAGTTGATAGTTTCCAGCGAAAATGAATCTGCACTTTCTGGCAACTAATTTCTAGCAACTGGAAACTTGTACAGGGTAGACACCAAAGTTATTAAATACACTAAATACTAAATTATGGAGACAGAACAGAAGACAGTAGAGGTTCCCGCAAAATTCAAAGACATTGTTGCAGGCGTTGAGAAATTAACCTTGCTCGAACTTCATGAGCTTGTAAAGCTGCTTGAGAGCAAATGGGGCGTATCAGCAACCGCAGCGGTCGCAGTCGCAGCGGGTCCCGCAGTCGCGGCTGAAGAGGAAAAGGATTCTTTTGACGTCGAGCTTGCGGCTGGCGGCGCCACGCCCATTCAGATCATCAAGATCGTAAAAGAAGTGCTCGGTCTCGGTCTTAAAGAGGCGAAAGATCTCGTTGACGGAGCGCCGTCAGCGCTGAAGACGGGAATGAAGAAGGCGGACGCTGAGGCACTCAAGAAGCGCATTGAAGAGGCTGGCGGCAAAGTCAATCTGAAATAATCCTTAACTTTGCCGAGCCCCGTACCAATTTTGCCAAAGTATCTTAGCGGAAGATAAATGTTCGACATAGAAATCTGTGTATCGCGGAGTGCGGGCGCGGATAGCGCATCCCTCTAATGTGCGAAGCACTCCGCCGCGATAGGATATTGCAAAATTGGTGCCGTGAGCGGGCGGGAAGGTCAATTTGAAGCAACACGAGGTATGTTCGGAAAAAACACCGCATAAATGATGCGGTGTTTTTAAATGCCAGGAAACTCCGCACGAGTAGGGCGTCGGGAGATGAACATAGCCTGTTGCGGGTGCGAGGATGAATGGAATCCTATAAAAAAATATTTTGTGCCCTGCACAATCAACTTCGCTTGAAAGGGCGGTTTTCTTTTGACAAACTAATTGATTGGCATAAAGTGGAAGCAGAGAGCAAAAAGGGAATATGTTCATGCACATTATCGAATTAAAAAGTAGGAGACAGCTTTGTTGTCATGATGAGCCGATGAGTGAACGCTGTACCGACCGGTTGCACAACAACCAATGCCCGGGAGCAAAAAAGGGTGTTTGCAGTTCCTCGAAACTCGATAGAGCGAAACACAACGACCAGCTTCCGAAATTTTTTGCGGCCCAGCACTAACTTCCGTTGAGTTTCGGAGACAGCAAAGGAAAATGTATGGCACTACCCCAAATATGCGACACTGAGGAAAAAATTCGGCGGCTTTTGACCGAAGATGTCGATGAGCTTATGAGAAAAAGACAGCAAGTAAAGATCATTTGCCACGGCCGATTCGGCCCCGTTATCGGAATTATCAACAGCTATATACCAAAAAATTCCGTGTGGCATTACACGGAGAACAGAGACCAACTATTGGTCGAAATCAGCAACAATAGGGGTTTCACAGTACTTCCCGTTTCCGCGATCGCACAGATCGAAGTCCTTCCCAGAGAAGTACGATTGATCTGAAGCCTCATCGTTAAGCGCTGACTTTTCTTTGTTGAATAATGTAAGAACCTATCCATACTGCATCACGGTGCAGTTTTTTTATGGTGATGAACAAATCATCTGCAATGCATGGTCAGGAAAAAATTACCGACAAATGTGTGTTTCATCAGCCGGGAGCAGTAGCTTTTTCACAGAAGAAACCAAACAAAGTGTTCCGTCAAGGTCTATCGAGCTCGCCACGGGTTGAATTTTGACATGTACGTGTTGTGAACAAATGCGGAGTGGCGGGTAGGGGAGAAGACGTAGTAAAATGAAATATATGGATATTTTAGCGAAGCTCTTCGGTTCTTCGGCGCGTGTGAAACTGATGCGGTTATTTCTGATGAACCCTGAGGATGTTTTCGACTATGCCGAAATGGCGAAACGGAGCAAGGTTTTGGGTTCGGGACTCCGCAAGGAGGTTGGATTGCTTGCCGGTGTAGGCCTGATCAAGCTGCGGGTCATGGTCAAAATGCGACCGAAACCCTCTGGAAAAGACGGCGAGCTGGAGAAACGGAAGATAAACGGTTACGGTGTGGACGTGCATTTTCCCTACCTCACGGCACTTCGGGCGCTGGTGACCGAGATAGCGCTCGGGAAAGAAGATGTCGCGGCACGTTTTCGCAATTGCGGGCAGCTCAAACTGATTATCGTTGCAGGGATCTTTATCGATGAGGCGAATTCGCGCGTCGACATCCTGCTTGTGGGCGACAAGCTGAAAAAGCCGGTGATCGAAGGCGCGCTTCGGCGACTCGAAGCTGAACTCGGTAAAGAGCTCACTTATGGCGTCATAGACACCCCAGATTTCGAATATCGTTTTGGAATTTATGATAAGTTTATCCGCGACATCCTCGACTACCCGCACCTCGTGGTGCTCAATAAGTTAAATTTGTTTTAGGTACATTCAACTTTATACTCACAGTCATTGCACTGTTCACATTAATTTGTGTGTGCAGGCGATACATTAATGAAAGATATTACTGGGCAGGTCTCTCCGGCGTTACATTTTTTTATATTGCTTTTTATCAACTCACATACAACCTTGATATATTTTTTATAGTTTTTTTTGCGTATTCCCTGTTTGTTCTAATCGGACTCTCACTCGTACTTTACTTTTTCTCCAAAAACACATCAGCGGGAATAGAAAAAATAGGCCGCTTGTTTTTTTGGGAGCATCATGTTGTTTGTGGGAATGTATTATGCCTATCTCGTAATTGAAGTTTATGCCTACAACACTTTGTATTGAAGATTTGCGCTCCAATTTTAGGGCGTTTGGGAGAATTTGAACATTACGAGGGACAGGGTTAAACGAATCGACGAGGTGGTTGCACGAACCGAAAAAGAGGTTATCCACTTGCGGCTCCGTGTTGGGAATGTCGAGGCGAACAATCAAGAAATAAAAGAAGAACTTGCGCTCATTCGCCACAGCCTCATTACTCGCGAGGAGTTGAAATACCTTGAATCTCGTGTTGGACGTCTTGAGAAACAAGTAAGGCAAGCATGATTCGCCTTCTCCATCCGTTTCTGCTGAATTGGCACGAAGGTTGATACTAGAAATAAAATTGGCAATATTGTCAATATAAAAATGGTAAAATACCTTGTTGATGAGCTGTATTTTGCTTTAAGCGCTTGTTTTCTGATTTTTAAGAGTTACCCACAGTATTTTAGAGGTTTTTCCACAACTTTATCCCCATATTGGTATAATAGGGGCGGTAGTTTTATCAAGTTATTTATTCATTATTTAGCTTTCTATGTTGCAGTTGCTACAAAATGAGTTTGCGCAGTCGATAATCAGTGTCACAGGGGGGATCAGTAACGTCCTTCCGAACTTTATCGCTGCTTTGCTCTTGGTCGTTTTAGGCTGGATCTTTGGTGTCGCGGTCGGTCGTGTGATCACTCAGATAGTTGACGCTCTTCGGATCGATACGTGGCTGGCAAAAGCCGGTGTTGATAAGGTGGTTGAGCGATCCGGATACCGGCTCAATGCCGGTGCCTTTCTGGGGTGGCTTGCCAAGCTCTTCTTTATCATTGTTTTCCTCATCGTTGCCCTGAATCTGCTCGGACTCTTCGCGGTAAACATCTTTTTGCTTAATGTTCTTGCGTACATTCCGAATGTTATCGTTGCGGTGTTGGTGCTCTTTATCGCATCGGTGGCAGCGGACATCGTTGGCGGTGTGGTTGCTGGCGCATCCCTTGCCACCGGCTCTCGTGTCGCGCATTTCCTCGGAAGCGTTACCCGCTGGGCGATCTGGATCTTCGCGCTTATGGTCGCTTTTTCTCAGCTGGGAATCGCTGCGCAGTTCATGAACATTCTCTTTACGGGGATCGTCGCCATGCTTGCTTTAGCCGGCGGACTCGCGTTTGGTCTTGGCGGCAGGGATGCTGCGGCTGATTTTATCAAGGAAGTCCGCTCGGAACTCAAAGAGGGAAAGAAATAAGCCCCTTTATGCTCAAATGAAAACAGCGCACAAACTGGTGTGCTGTTTTTGTTGGCTGAGAACCGGGCGTCACCCCTTTTTCAGGAAGAAACCCATCCGTTGGAACTCGATGATCGTGGCGAAGATCGTCGCGAGACCATCGGGAATTGCCAGGATGTACTGCCCAGTATGGATAAAGTATCCACACCGCATGACCGCCCCTATAAGGAGGGGAAGATTCAAGAAGATCGGAAGTAGACAACGTCGCGCTTCCCGGTTCTTCTTGATCGAGACCGGAAGACCGACGAGTATTCCGGTCAAGAATGCCGCGGCGATTAGGCCTTGCCACAATTCGAGGTACATTTTCCATCTCCTATAACTGCGTGTGATTGCAAAAGAACTGCTCAGCCATATGTGTGTGCACATTACCCAGGTACACATTGACTTTTGTAAAGGTATATGCTAAATTGTACTTATCTCGGCGATGGCCGGCCAAACTTGCCTCATAAAAGGGTTTTGCACAGTTATTCCACGAAACGTTAAAAAAAGCTCCTTCTTGACAATAGTATGGCCCTGACTATACTGGGAACATCAGTTATGAGTAACCTTTTTACACGAACCACATAAAGCGTATACAACGCCGCGTTTGGCTTGTATCCGCCAAGGCGGATTTTTTGTTGAAAGGGAAGACGATTGGAGGGATAGTCATTTGAAATACGTAAGCCACTCTGGACTCCAAAGGAGAGTATCTTTTGGTGGTAAAGATTAAGAATCTTTGCCCACGACGTCGCTCGGTCGAAACACAAATGGGGACATTTGTTTTTCTTCCTCGCTTGTCGTAGTAACAACCAGAAGTGGATCAACGTTTGTTTCTGTCTTTTCAGGAGCAGAACAAACAATGCCCGATCACTGACTGAAGATGAGTAAGTGAACGGGCGCAAAAGGTGTGATCATCGAGCAACACACCAAGATATTTCTACTTTAAGATTTATCGCGAAAGCTTGTCATGAACCAGGTCGAATGACTTGGCATGAGCTAGGCCGAATGCAAGGTCTTTTCGTCGGTAGAACTATGTTGGTGATCACACAAAATCACTCGTGGATGCGCGCAAGCGTATCTCCGAATAAAAATGTTGCGGTTACGTTCGGCATCTTTGCGGATGTCGGACAAATGGTTTTTTGGGTTCCCAATAGAACCCAAGAGCATATGGTGGATGCC
>MHLP01000041.1 GCA_001821435.1 Candidatus Lloydbacteria bacterium RIFCSPLOWO2_01_FULL_50_20
TTACTCAACTAGCTCTTAATAGAGCCACCTTATCATGATATTAGCCTCACAAATTTACTATTAAGCCTGTTTTTCCAAGACTGTCCGTGATGCGACAGTTGATGCTCAGGGGGAAACCGAATTTCATGTGGTGGTGTGACGAGTCGACGCAGCGGCGGGCGGAGATCTTGACTTGATCAACGCCACGGATCTCTGCTACGTTTTCCATTGTTTCATCGAACGCGACAGCCAGTTTGGTGCATACTTCAAGCAAGTTGCAACGGGAAAGCACTGCTGCCTCACAAATTCCGAATACAGTTCTCATCGTGTCCTCCGAGCGTGATTGATTTGGTTTTCCCAAGATTGCAATTTGGGGAACGATAGTAAACAAACCCCTAGTGAATTCAAGGCACTGGAGGAATTATATACTATTTTTGATGTTTTGTCAAATTCCCAAAAGCACTGGTATTACCATCGGTTGCTTTTGTGTCTGCTGAAAGAGGAATTTGCCAACCTGGTCGCGCACGTCTTCTTTGACGAATTCGAAATTGACGCCTTTCATTCCTTTGCCGCAGGCATCCTCGACGGTCTTCTTGATGATGAGCCGCGCCTGATTCAAAAGCTCTTGCGACTCGCGGACGTAGACGAAACCTCGGGCGACGATGTCTGGTGACTTCATGAGTTTTCCCGAGTGCATGTCGACGGTGGCTACGATGACGACGATCCCGTCCTCGGCGAGCATTTGCCGGTCGCGCATGACAACTTCCTGCAGATTGCCGACGGCGAAGCCGTCCACCATGATCATCTCTTTCGGCGCGGTCACGGAGAGTTTCACCATTTTTTCTCCCCTCTCGCGTACCTCGATGATCGAGCCGTCATCGGCGATGATGGTGTTTTCCTTGGGAATGCCCGTCGCCTGCGCGATCTCGACGTGTGAGCGGAGCATGTAGTGGTAGCCGTGGAGCGGAATGAAGAATTTTGGATGGATGTGCGCAATGATCCACGATGTCTCATCGCGGTATGCGTGGCCGGATGAATGCACATCCGAAGTCTCATAGTGGACGATCTTTCCGCCCTGGCGCGAAAGCATATCCTTCAGCTTCTGGACGGCGCGTTCATTTCCCGGGACGACCGATGACGAGAAGAGCACAGTATCACCCTCCTTGATCTTCAGGTGTTTGTGCTTTTTTGTCGCCGCACGCATGAGTACCGCGAACGGGTCGCCCTGTGCTCCGGTCACCAGCATGACGATCCGGTCCGGCGGATAGTTTTCCATTTCCTCGATCCCGATGACCGTCCCTTTCTTGTATTTGAAGAGCTCCGCTTTTTGTGCGAGTTCGATATTCGTCTTCATGCTCCGTCCGTCGACGACGATCTTTTTGTTGTGTTTATCCGCGAACTCGATGATCTTGATGATGCGCTCGAGGAGTGATGAGAAGGTCGCGATGATCACGCGACCGCGGGCGTTCTTGATAAGCTCTTCGACGGTCACGTGCACGATCGGCTCGGGAATGGAGTATCCGGGCTTCTGGCAGTTCGTTGAGTCCGCCATCAGGAGGAGCACTTTTTCGTTGTCGAATTTCTTATATTCGCGTGCTTCATCGTCGGTCGGGACCCCAGCGATGTGGTCGAGTTTGAGATCGCCTGTGTGGACGATGGCGCCGTAGGGGGTTTCGATCATGATGCCCATTGAGTCGGGGATCGTGTGCGTCACTTTGAAGAAGCGCACTGTGGTGTCGGTGAAAGAGATGCGGTCGGCGGTTTCGACGATCTTCATGTCGATCGGGGGCAGATCGGGGAATTCATCCTGCCGTTTTTGTATGAGGAGCGCCGTCAGATTGCGCGCATAAACGGGGGGATTGCCGATGCGGGGGAGAATGTAGGGGAGCCCGCCGATGTGATCCAGGTGACCGTGCGTGATAAAAACGCCGCGGATCTTTTCTTTCCGATCCTCGAGGTACTGCGTGTTCGGGAGAATATAGTCGACACCCGGCGTATCTTCGTCCTTGAACATGAACCCGCAATCGACCACGATGATATCGTTGCCAAATTCTATCGCGGCCATGTTGCGGCCGATCTCTTCGACGCCGCCGAAAATAATGACGCGGATATCGTCCTCCGCAAGCGGGGGGATGTTTATTTTTTCTTCCGCGACGTGATGACGCATGTCGCGCGATCCTTCGATCGCGTGGCGGGTATCGTCATAATGCCCGCCCGAACGACCGAAGTTATTCGTGTGGACGGGTTTTCCTCCGCTTTTTTGTTGTGTGGAAGAAGGGTGCGATGTCGCTCCGGTGCGCCGCTCCAGTCGGCGTTTCTCTCCCCCCTGTCCTCCCGCAAAAACTCCGCGTCTCGGATCGTCCGATCGACGGTGGTTCATTCCTCCTGTGCCGAAGCGGTCTCCTCCGGGGTGCACATAGGATTGCTGGCCGGTGGTATGGAAAGGCGTGCTTCTCGCGACGCCCACGCTTCTTCCGGGTGATGATCGGCGCGGACGACCTGAGTTCCCCGACCGAAGGGAGTTGGACATTGAGGCTCCTCCGTGGTGATGGATGGAAGAAAAATGATTTACTTGCCGGGCGGAAAGAGGCGGGCGGCTGCCCATACGTCCGTTGTCGTCTCTTCTTTCGATGTTTCCGCTTTGTTCGATCATAACTTTATAATTGATAACGAATAACTTACTGCCGATAACTCATGACCCGAAATAAATAACTCATAGCACACTACGAAAATTGAGCGTATAACTTTTCGGCAATGCGTGATCGGTTATCGGTCGTCTATGACTTTGGTGCGAACCCTGTAGTAAACCCCACACACTTCATTGTCTTGTAAGTAACCCATGTCGGCCGCAACCGCTCTTTTGCAGTGCCTACGGGGCAGGCACTATGGGGCGAACCATTTCCACACACGCTCAGAGTCGACATACCAATGCCCGATATCAAGAAAGCGTTCGGATTCGGTGGTGAGAAGCCCTATCTTCATTCCTTTGATGCGCGGATCCGTTGCATAAAGAAAATCCGGGGTGTAAACGAAGATCGCCGGCACATCGTTGTCTATTTCTTCGACGAATTTTGCGAGGATCGCGTTGCGCAGTTCTGGATCGCTCTCCTTGCGCACTTCTTCGAGATATTTATCGACATTTTTGTTCGCATACAGTGCAACGTTGAATCCGGGAGCATTTCTCTGCGATGAATGCCAATAGGGGAATGGATCGGGAATTCTTCCGAGTACTTGTCCGTAAAAAAGCACATCATACTGGCGCGGCGAAAGCACCTCGGCGGCGAATGTCGACTGATCGAACACCTTGAGCGTCACCGATGCACCGAGTTTCTCCCAGTCGCTCTTTAAATGTTCAGCGGCAACTCTTAATTCCGGAACATCGGGCACCGCGATCGAAAATTCAAGGAGCGTGACCTTCTTTTTCTTTTTGTCGGTTTTTTCGTAAACACCCGCAGTGCTCAATATCCATCCGTCTTTTTCAAGGATGACGCGGGCGTTCGCTATGCGTTCGGTTTCCGTGACGGAAGCGAGCGGACCGTCGATCGGTTCGCCATAGCCGAGCAGCACATCGTTCACGATACGGTTTTTGTCGATGGAGGATGCAAGCGCCCGGCGGACATCGATATCCGCGAAGATCGGCTGCTGGTTCTGATTGAAATAGGCGGCAAAGATGCGGGGAAGCGGCGTTTCGACGATACGCGCCCCTTTTTTCACAAGTTCCTGCGCAAACGCAGGTTCAATGGAGCTCATTTGTTTGATCGTGCCATTATTGTACGCTTGCGCAAGCTCTTTGTTGTTCCCGAAAAATGCGATGCGCAGATGGGTGATGTACGGTTCGCCGAGTGCATAACGTTTAAATGCCACGAGATCGTAGTGTTGCGGGAGTCCTTTCGCTTTATCCTCCACGATGCGGTCCAGACGATACGGTCCCGAACCGATCGGTTCAATATTATGATAGGTCACGTCGAATTCTTCGTTGGGAACATTCATCCAGATGTGTTTCGGAATGATACCCATGGTGGCGTTCTCGAGGAAGGGCGCGTAAGGCTGCTTGATGCGAAAAATGATCGTTCGTTCGTCGGGAACTTCTATGTCCACTCCGTCCCAGCTCACCCGCCTCGGACTTTTGATGGCGAGCCCCGGATCACGCACTTTTTCGATGGTGAATGCGACATCAGCCGAAGTGATCGGCTCCCCGTCATGCCAGACGAGATTGTCGCGCAGGGTGAACGTATAGGTCAGACCGTCCGGGGAAACATGGTAATTCTCCGCGAGGTCGGGAATGAAATCACCTTCCGGAGTCGCCCTGAGGAGTCCCGAATAGATGAGCGCCGCCATATCGCGATCGGCATCAGATTTTGCGATCACCGGATTGATGAAGCGCGGCCGCCCGATGATCCCTTCTGTGAGCGATCCGCTATGGCTGGGAATTTCGACGAGAAAGCGCTGGTTGAACCGGAGCAAGAGCAAAAAAGAAGTAAACAGAAGAACGAAGAACATCACCATGAATGTCATTCTCAGGCGGGGAGAAAGTCCCGCAAGGAGCCGCAAGATCGGCCACCCGTTCATGAGCGCTTTTATTTTCCCTGAAAATTGTTTGGACGGTTCTTCCACAGTACAGAATCTAAAAGAAAAAGAGAATACAAGTATGGACGAAAAGATTTCTACAATGCGAATCTTTGAGTTTGACGCATGTCTATCAGAAACCTCGATCGCGAGGGTTCCGGATGTCGTTACAGACTCTAGCGAGCGAGCATCAAAAGCGCTCCGAAGTTTGCTACAACAAATACAACAGCAAGTACGATCGTGACAATGAAAAGCACCTGCTCGAATCCTCGGCGGGTGTACAGTGTTCCGCCGCTTCCATCTCCTCCGCCGAATGCCCCTCCTAGTTCAGCACCGGAGCGCTGAAGAAGAATAAGCCCGATCAGAGCGACCGAGACAACGATAAGTATCCACGGCAAAGCGTTCCCGAGTAATTCCATGTAGGAGTGAGTATAGCACAGCCTCAATGGGTGGCAAGCCCCCGTAGTAGCCCTTACACGAAATGGAAAGCGCGCAAAGTACCGGTTTTGCTGCCACTTCGTTAGGAATTTTCAAGACACAATGAAGGGGTCACTACGGGGCAAGGGCGGCACATTTTGCTTTGTTTGCACCGCTTTTTTAAAAGAAAAAAAGGCCTCGTTCGTCGCAGACGAGCCGAAGCCCTCAAACCGCAGTACTATTTTTCACTTGGAGCCGCTGGCCGCTGTTGTAGTAATCAAGCAACCATTGATGCTCCGACGCTGACAGTGCATCAAGAGGGTTTTTAGGAGCAATACCTACGGCGTCTTTTACTTGTTCTTCAGAGAGCCCCGTTGCTCCCGCGAGCTCACTCGTCGTCATTCCGTGTCGCATATTCGTAAGCAGAAAAACACGGAATCTCATTTTTGCCCGGTATTGACGCAGGGCATCGCCGAGTTCGGGGTGGACACGGGAGATGAGAGCATCCGCTTCGTCCATCCGCCGAAAGAGAGCGCTTTGGTCGACACTCATATATACGGCTCCTTTCCGATGCCAGTGAAATTGCTGTTAATAAATTATCACAAATATACGTAATCGTCAATTTTTTTGACTTACCGAGGCGCACTCCATATAATAGGGGCACTTTGGTTTCATTCCGCATCCTGCTTTGCGTGGTGCGACCAAGCGACGAGCGCCCACGTGGTCGTAGACCAGGAAGTACTGAGGCCAGCAGGCTGAACGTGCGACGTTTGGATTGTGCGATCCGTTTTATATTTTATTAAGAGTAGTTCTCATAAGCATTATGGCAAAGAAAAAAATACAGCCAAAACAAACGGGTATCGTGCCTTTGGGTGATCGCGTGCTTATCAAACCGCTCGAAGCGAAAGGAGAGGCAACGACCGCCTCGGGCATCATCCTTCCCGGGAAAGACACCAATGAGAAACACGAACGCGGCCTTGTTGTCGCCGTCGGTCAGGGCCGCATCTCGGCGGAAGGGAAGCGTGTCGCCGTCGAAGTGAAGAAGGGCGACACCGTCTGGTTCAAGCGCGGTTATGATGCGGACGAGGTGAAAGTAAAAGGCGAAGATCTGGTGCTGACCTCCGAGGGGAATATCCTTGCGATTGAGCGATGAGCGAAGAAGTACTGAGGCCAGCAGGCTGAACGTGCGATTGAGAAGTAAATTATTGGTAATTTAATATATAACGAAGGGGTGGATATGCCGAGTACTATTGTTATAAGAATAACAAAGTACCCGGCCATGATTTTCTAAAGCTCACTTCGTTCACTAAGAAAATCTATGGCAAAACAAATTCTTTCCGGAGAAGCTGCACGCAAGGCACTCCGAAACGGTGTCGATAAAGTTGCGAATGCGGTCAAGATCACCATCGGCCCGCGCGGACGCAATGTTGTGCTCGATAAAGGATATGGCGCGCCGACGATCACGAATGACGGCGTTTCGATAGCCAAAGAGATCTCGCTTCCCGACAAGATGGAAAATATGGGCGCGGAGATCGTGAAAGAGATCGCTTCGAAGACCGATGAGATCGCCGGCGACGGAACAACAACCGCAGTCATTTTGGCGCAGGCGCTCATTAAAGATGGTATGAGTGTAATCGCAATGGGTGCAAATCCGATGGGTGTGCGCCGTGGCATGGAGGCCGCACTCAATGATGCCGTCGAGGAACTTAAGGATATGGCGAAGGAAATCAAGACTGATGCAGAGATCGAGCAAGTGGCGACAATCGCCGTGGAATCTCCGGAGTTCGGCAAAAAGATCGCCGAGACCATTAAGAAAGTCGGTAAGGACGGCGTCGTTACCGTCGAGGAGTCGCAGTCATTTGGCATCGAAGCGGAGATCGTCGAGGGAACAGAATTCGACAAGGGCTACGTTTCTCCGTACATGATCACGAATCCCGAGCGGATGGAGGCTGTCTATAAAGATGCCTATATTCTCCTCACCGACAAAAAAGTTTCCAACATCCAGGATATTCTTCCGCTTCTCGAAAAAATGGCATCGACCGGACATAAAGAGCTCGTGATCGTTGCCGACGACGTCGAAGGCGAAGCGTTGACGACATTCGTCGTGAATAAGCTCCGTGGCGGTTTCTCGACGCTTGCGGTCAAGGCGCCGGGCTATGGCGACCGCAAGAAAGAGATGTTGGCCGACATCGCGGTAGTGACCGGCGGCACCGTTATCTCCGACGATCTCGGTATCAAATTTGAAAATGTCACCATGGAAATGCTTGGCCGTGCCGGACGCGTCATTTCCACCAAAGACAAAACGACCATTGTCGACGGAAAGGGGAAGAAAGCAAAAGTCGAGGAGCGCGTGAAGGAGATCAAGGCGCAGCTCGCGAACACCGATTCGAAATACGACAAAGAAAAACTTGAAGAGCGCGCTGCGAAACTTTCCGGCGGTGTGGCAATACTCAAGGTCGGCGCAGCGACGGAGACCGAAATGAAATATCTGAAACTGAAGATCGAAGACGCGGTGAAAGCGACGAAGGCGGCTATCGCCGAAGGTATCGTTCCAGGCGGCGGATCAACCTTGGTTCGTGTCTCCGATTTACTTAGAGACAAAATTAATATAAAAAGAGAAGCCTCAAAGAAAGGACCTTTTGATAAAACGAGTAACGAATTTCTGATTGGCTATGGCACCGTGATCCAGTCGCTTATTGCGCCGTTTAAGCAGATTGTTGAAAATGCAGGGCGCGACGATGCAGCGGTTTTGATTAAGGCGACCATAGAGGGAAAGCAAAATGGAAAGAAAAATGCTGGTTACGACGCAGCGAAAGATACGATGGTAGACGATATGCTGAAAGCTGGCATTGTTGACCCAGTCAAAGTGACGCGTGCAGGGCTCCAACACGCAGTTTCCGCGGCGGCGATGCTCCTCACGACCGAAGTGGCGATCGCGGATATTCCCGAGAAGAATCCCTCGACAGGGGGAGGGCAGGGGGGAGGAATGGGCGGAGGTATGGGTGATATGGATTACTGATGCAGTAAGTAGGTAGTAGGGAGTAGTGGGTAGGAAATACAGAATTACATAAGTTTACATAAGACCGTCCCATGGTAATCCATAGGACGGTCTTATGTATTTGTGTAAGTTTTTCCTGTTGGCATCCAACCAATTGACAAAAAGACAAATGCGGTACATGCTGAACACAGCGTTCAGTCGTTTCGGGCGCACATCGTAAACCGAATATCTGGAAAGGAAAAAAATGAGGCAACGTTGCTCCAAAGAAGTTCCGTTCGACGATGATGACGGCTTGGTCGCATCATCGCTTGATCAGTCACGCCGCGACGATCCCTACGAAGATGGCGGGGACGAAGCGCATCGGCAGATGCTGCGTTCTCTCAACCATCCGCGTGTCGGCGATCCGGCACCGGTCGACAGGGTCATTTCCACCATCGGCCTCTACGGCCGCAGGAGATAACTTCGACCAAACCGGGCTTGTGTAAGCCGCGCACCTCGCGCGGCTTTTACTGGTGTGAGCCAGAATGCCCCGGGCGTAAGCCAGGGGGGGATGAATGGCCACAGTAATAAGTGCGCGCGGTGGCGTGCTCCTATTCCAGAAAAACATCCCCGGTGCCGCCCGCGAAATGCCCCGCCCATAAGGGCTGGGATAGACGGGTGGTATGTTTTACTTTGCAGAAAAAAAGATTTTCTTACCCCGAAAAAGGAGATATAATTCATATCAGCTATTGGCTCATTAGCAACTAATTTTTTATCATGCCTCAATTGAATTTAAATCTCCCCCCCATCACTCCGAAGAAGGCCGTCGTCATCCTCGGTGTTCTGGCGGTTATTATCGTTTTTTCATTCGGTGCTATGAACGATCGCGGCGGACGTCAGCTCCTCGATCTTTCCGGCGGAGATGTTGGTTCGTATGGAGTTACAACGCCTGGCATGGCGCCCCAGTATGATTACGCGCAAGAGAATTATGGAAAAGGAATAGCCTATCGCGGCGAGATGGGCGTGGCGGAATCTTCCATCGCACCGATGCCGCCCTTCCCCGGCCCCGATAGTGCTCCTGCGGGAGAGGAAAAGATCATCAAAAGCGCGACACTCTCCCTCCTCGTGGAGAATGTCGACGGTGCGGCGGCGAAGATCAATCTCGTTCGTACGCGTTTTAACGGGCAGATCGGCAATTCGACCTTCAGCGAATTTACGTCCGGGTCGCGCGAGGGGGAGATCACCATTTGGGTCCCCTCCGTTTCTTTTGATGAGGCGCTTACGGAAATAAAGAAACTTGCTCTCCGCGTGGAGAATGAGACCGTTGCCGTTTCCGACGTTTCTGCGCAGTTTGTCGACCTCGACGCACGCCTGAAAAATCTTCGTGCGACCGAATTGCAATATGTGGAGATCATGAAACGCTCCGGCAAACTGTCCGAGGTGCTTGAGGTTACGCGAGAGTTAAGCAATACGCGCGCGCAGATCGAGCAGCTGGAAGGACAGCGCAATTATCTCTCACGCCAGGTCGCGCTTTCATCCATTCATGTCTCTCTTTCTCAAGAGGCCAGTCCCGGCGATCTCACGAATGAATGGCGCCCGCTTGCCGTGATCAAGGCGGCGGCAAAGGAAACGTTGAGCGGCTTCACCGACTTCATCGATGGCCTCCTTGTTTTCCTCATCGCACTTCCTCTACTTCTCCTCAAACTCGCATTCCTCGCTCTTGTCGTCTGGGTGTTATGGCGTATCGGGCGCGCGGCGTATAACCGCATCAATGGCGGGCTTGCACCATAGTGAATTTTCATTTGCCGTAGCGCATTTCATAGTCCGGAGACTGAGCGGGTGTTTTGCTGGCGATGTTTTTAAAAAATGCCTCGCTTTTGGGCGAGGTATTTTGCAAGAAGTTTCTCAAAAAATGAAGCACCGCTTGTGGCGGCGCTTCGCCGCTATGCTTTCCTACCCTCTTTGAAGTGGAAACGGTACAAAGTTCGGTAGCCGATAGCGACGACACCAAGTACAATCGGGGGGAAAATGAGCGCCCATTCTAGGGGATATCCCCTCACAAGTTCGGTGACTGGTCCAGCGAAGAGTACTCCGGAAATGCAACAGAAGGTCTCACCGGTGGACACGATGTTTCGTTTAGTTGCTGCGTACCACGCGATCATCGCAAGCGTGAGTATTACACCATGCATGACGCCTCGTATTGCGATGGCCGCCAGTCCGCGACTTGCTTTTTCAATGTCGGCAGGATCAGGGTGACCGAGTAGGAACGTGGACAGCACAAATGAAACAACCATGCTGACCAAAAAGAATCCCAGGTATTTTGATTTCATGTCGCCTCCGTTGAGAAAAGAAAAGGTTCCGGAAATAAATTTAGCACAATCATATGTCATTGTCAATATTTCATGCGTATTTCATAACCTTCCTGCGGGTCCCAGTATTTTCCTTTGCTTTGCCGAGGAATCGGGGTATAATAAGCAGTGCCTTTACCAACCTTTTAGAGATTAATTTTTCATCATGAATTCATTTGCTATTGTCATTTTTGCTGTCGTCGCTCTTGCCATACTCTGGGCAGTCGGGCTCTACAATAATTTCGTCAAACTCATCGCGCGGAGCGAGGAGGCGTGGGCGGATATCGAGGTGCAGCTGAAGCGCCGCTACGACCTCATCCCGAACCTCGTCGAAACAGTGAAGGGATATGCTGCGCATGAACAAGGAACATTGGATAAGGTTGTCCAAGCGCGCAATGCCGCAATGAAAGGCGGTTCAATGGCTGAGCGTGCAGAGGAAGAGAATATGCTTACCGGTGCGCTCAAATCCATCTTTGCGTTGTCGGAGGCATACCCCGATCTCAAGGCGAACCAGAATTTTGCCAAGCTGCAGGACGAACTCGCTGACACGGAAAATAAGGTCCAGGCCGCCCGACGCTTCTATAACGGAAACGTCCGCGATCTGAATATCTCCGTCGACACATTTCCGTCGAATATGATTGCGAATATCTTCAAATTCATGAAAAAAGAATATTTCGATCTTCCCGACGGAGATGCCGCACAGGAGCCCGTTCAGGTTAAATTCTAAAAATCAGTAAGTAGTACGCAGTAGTCAGTAGGCAGGCAAGGCCGCTCAATCATGGTTTCCGCCATTTTCCTACTGCCTACCTCCTACCTGCTGGCTACTAACTACTGACTTATGGCAACGCTTTATACACATCAATCGACGAATGTCACCAAAACGTGGATATTTCTCATGGGCTTTTTTCTGTTTGTCATCGCGGTTGGTTTCGTATTTTCGCAGGCGTATGGTAACCCGACCTTTCTCTATATTGCCGTTGCACTCAGTATCCTCATGAATGTCGGCAGCTACTGGTATTCCGATAAGCTCGTGCTTTCGATGGTCCACGCAAAACCGGTCACGCGCTCGGAAAACCCCGAACTCTGGAATATCGTCGAGAATCTTTCGATCACTGCGGGACTTCCGATGCCCAAGCTCTATATCGTCAATGACCCGTCACCGAACGCTTTTGCTACGGGGCGCGATAAGGAGCATGCGGCGATCGCGGTCCACACCGGACTTCTTTCGCTATTGAATAAAAGCGAGCTTGAGGGCGTGCTTGCGCACGAGCTTTCTCACGTCGGAAATCGCGATACGCTCATTTCAACGGTGGTCATCGTGCTTGTGGGCTTCATCACGATCCTCTCCGATTTCTTTTTGCGGACCGGACATCGGTTCGGCGGAGGAGGGCGGGACAACAAGGTGCAGGGAATATTTATCATCGCCGGTTTTGTGCTTGCGCTTTTGGCGCCGATCATCGCGACCTTGATCAGACTTGCGATCACGCGGAAGCGGGAATTTTTAGCCGATGCATCGGGTGCGCTCTTGACGCGTTACCCCGAAGGACTTGCCTCCGCGCTTGAGAAGATCTCCGCCGCGCCGGTGAATTCAACCACAGCAAATCATGCGATGGCGCATCTCTACATCGCGAACCCTTTCGGAAGAGACGGCACCATCACCAAACTCTTCATGACGCATCCGCCGATCAAAGAACGCATCGCCAACCTTCGGCAGATGGATGTCGCTCAATAAGATCGATACAAATACCTAAGACCGTCCCCGTAGTAAGCGATGCGCTACTACGGGGCAGGCTTCTGGGCTATCTCGTGAGGCGACCTTGGTATTTCGGTCTTATGTATTTCTGCCCTATACAGAGCCGTCCATGGCTTTTTTCATCATGAGTA
The DNA here is from genome assembly GCA_001821435.1 of Candidatus Lloydbacteria bacterium RIFCSPLOWO2_01_FULL_50_20. Taxonomy (GTDB): domain Bacteria; phylum Patescibacteriota; class Minisyncoccia; order Phycocordibacterales; family UBA6899; genus MHLP01. The sequence goes on from MHLP01000041.1 coordinate 12,172, forward strand.
TATCGTGAACCTTATTGACAGAGTAGCACATGGTGTGCTATGCTTTTTCCAGCAATACGAATGAGGTTTTTGGTTTTTCCATTGCCTTTCATTTTTTGATTTTTCAAAGGAGCCGTCACAAATGGAATCGATCAGTAAGAAAAAAAACCCCGAGCTGCTCGCTACACGCATCCCTCCGGGATCGCGCGGACTTTTCACCGAGGAGCCGTTCAAGGTTCTCCCGGGGAACAAGATTTACGAGGAACCCTTCGACCCCCTGGAGGACGACAGCGTTGCTTTGGTCGCCATGGAGCTTGGTCTGATCGGGAAGGACCCGGTAGAGATCCTGATCGCGGCAGAAGAGAATGATCTCGAAGCTGTTCTGAGTGGACTCGAGATCGTGGGTGAGCCCGGCGGCTCGTTGGCCTCGCTGTCGAGCGACAAAGAGGCGGATGCGCTGATCGCGAAGTTCTCACAGCCGAGAATGCTGGAAACGGTTCGGAGGTCGCGTCCCGTGCTGTACAAGGTCGAACCCCCGAAGCCAGCCACTGGCTGCGTTGCTCCGATTTGTTACGATCGTGAAGCGCACAAGCACGTGCTCGGGCGAGAGGCCAAAGTGGTCGTGCGCAAGCACCACCACTACGTCGTGCCGAACGCCGCCTGAAACATTCCGGATTGAAACGCACCCGAAGTTTGGGTGCGTTTTTTTTGTCTCGTCTTCTTAGACTAAAGGCGTTCTCTGTTTGTTATTCAGTTGGTATACTTTGAAAATGACCCCGTATGAGACTCCAGTTTGATTATGTTCTGCATCCGTACCTCATGGGAACAAACAAATGGTATAATGGACATATCTGCAACATTTAAAAAAGATTGAGCGAACATAATCACGGATTAAATCTTTTGACTCGATCATCATAGATAATGCAAAGCCGGGTGTCTAAAAAGATTACGCGATTTTCTTTATAAAATAGGTCGAAAGATTAATCAAACTGAGACCCTACTATGTCGAGAGAGGGAGAAGAGCAAGTGTCTGCATTTGCTCTTCAACCGAGCGACGACGTGGACAAGTTTTAACTTACTACGGGGATGAAACAACTTATCGAGCATGTGAAGAAAAGCATTTACGGACCCGAATATTATCGTGAACTCGAGATGCGCCCGTTTTCTTTTTCGCTGAAATATTATTCGGCGCTCGCCCTTTTTGTTGCACTTCTGCTCACGATCGTTTCGTCGATCCCACTGGTGCCCGAGGTGAGCCGTGCCGTGCGTGAATTTCCCGAAAAATTCTTTGCTTATTATCCTGATCAGCTGGAAGTGAAGATCGAAAAGGGAATAGTCACCTCAAACGTTTCTGAACCGTATGTCCTTCCCGATCCTGCGGCCGCCGGACAGGCGACGGGTGAACAAGGGGCGTTTTTGATCATCGATACAAAAACACCGTTCTCACTGGAGCAATTTCGTGCATACAAGACGCTCACGTGGCTCGGAGAAAAACAGATAGCAATGGATGACGGTGGCGGTGGAGTGCGCATCGTTCCGTTCACGGAAAATACCACTCTGACTATAAATGAAGGGACGATCAGGGGTTTTGAGCAAAGGCTCCGGCCATTCTATAAATTCATCGCGGCATTGGTCGTTGGGGTGATCTTTCTCGGACTGCTTATCGGATTTTGTTTCAATTTCGTTTATTTGTTCTTTGGCGCGCTCCTTATTTTCCTTCTCGGCCGTTTGATGAAGCGGCACTGGTCATACGGAACTTGCTACCGCATTGGTCTCCATGCGATAACACTGCCGTTCCTCATCTTTGTCGTTTTCTCACTGTTCTCTTTTCCGCCGCTCGATCTCCCGTTTCTTTATACGTTGATCATGCTCGGGGTTGTCTTTGTGAATTTCAAGGATGTGGCGCCCTCGCCTCCAGTCCCTGAAACGTAATTTGCGCTGAATGATGGACTCATATAGTATGGCGGAAAGGAGCACACTGGAGAAAACACATGATGAATATCGTAGCATATATTGACCATACTTTGCTCAAGCCCGAAGCAACGCCTGCGCAGATCACGCAACTATGCAAAGAAGCGGCGCAATACGGATTTGCCAGCGTCTGCGTCAATCCTTCATATGTTCCGCTTGCCAGGGAATTGCTCAGGGGGAGTTCGGTGAAGGTTTGCACCGTCATCGGCTATCCACTTGGTGCAACATCGACCGCGGCGAAGCTCGCAGAAATGAAGTTTGCGCTCACGGACGGCGCCGAAGAACTCGACATGGTTATTCATATTGGCCGTCTCAAGTCGGGTGAACCTGGTGATCTGGAGTACGTGCAGCAAGAAATTTTCGAATTGGCACTGCGCGCGCATGCGGGTGGCGCGATCCTCAAGGTCATCATCGAGACCGGACTGTTGACTGATGATGAGAAGCGGACGGCGTGCCGACTTGCGAAGGATGCCAGAGCCGATTTCGTGAAAACGACCACGGGATTCTCTTACACGGGTACGACTGTTCAGGGGGCGACACCCGCAGTTGTCATGCTGATGCGCGCAGCCGTCGGCCCAGATATGGGTATCAAGGCGACTGGGGGTGTCAGTGATTATACGTCCGCAGTTGCAATGATTAAAGCTGGTGCCACGCGCCTCGGCGCGTCGAGAAGCATTGCGCTCGTGAATGGGGCGCCGAAAGAAAAAGAAAACAACTGAGCCGTATAAGCGAGGCCGTCCGTGAGACGGCTTTTTTCATCAGCTAAAATTCGAGTTAAAGGAAAATCGGCTTAATGGTAAATTTGTGAGGCTAGACAGATACTCCAAGCAATGACGTGATGAG
>MHLP01000042.1:0-364 GCA_001821435.1 Candidatus Lloydbacteria bacterium RIFCSPLOWO2_01_FULL_50_20
CGGGTCATGTACCTATTATCTCATGAGTTGGGGGTGTTTTCTACAGAGCAACTTATCCCCATTTATCCCTTTATCGCCGAGAGCTCGGTGGCCCTCATTCACCTGAAGGCGGCGGAGGAAAGCATGTCATAAACTTGGACCGAACAGCTGGATTCGGTGCACCCTGTTGTTCTCCGCCTTCACCTCCGGCACCTAAAGAATTAAGACAGGCTTGAAATTCACCGCACGGTTTGGCAATACACGCGTTAATTTTTTCATCAGTACAAGCCTGGATTTTTGCTTTTAGCTTCGGATCCGACTCTCCTTGCTGTTGTTGTCCGCCCTGGTCTCCACCGCCTTGCTGGAGAGCATTTAGACAAACTTC
>MHLP01000042.1:420-15029 GCA_001821435.1 Candidatus Lloydbacteria bacterium RIFCSPLOWO2_01_FULL_50_20
GTTCTCCGCCCTGGTCTCCGCTGCTTGACTGCAGAGCTTTTAGGCAGGACTCAAACTCGGAGCAAGAAAGTGCCAGGCAGGCGACCTGTTTTTCCTGGGCCATCTTGCTCCCACATTTTCTCTGTGCCGTCTCAAGGGCTGGAGATTTGGCTTCTGTTTGTGTTAATTTTCCAGCCTTAAATCGTTCAAAAAAGGATGCGCCCAGTTCTTTCTCCATGCAGGCAAGCCACTCCGGAGAGACTTTATCAAGCGACGCCATGAACTCCTTCTGTTGTTCTATGTTCTGAAGATCTTCTTCGCTAAGCATTCCGTGCTCCTTGGCGAAGTTAAAGCAAGTATCCTGATTTTCTGGAAGCACACAGAATGCTTCACATTCAGCTTTGCTCTTGCATCCGCCGGGGCCGGAAGTAATTTTGAATCTTTTGGCCATTTCCGCGTCTTCTTTTGAGATAAGACCGGCTTTTACCGCGAAATCAACACACTCATCAATATGCGCTTCGTCTTTGCAATAGTTTTCGCACGCTTCTTTTGACTTACAATTTCCCGGGCCTTTGCCTCTGGTCCTTTTCATCATTTCGCCCTCCTCTTTGGTCATAAAACCCGCTCCTACCGCGAAATCCATACACTCGTTGACGCGAGTTTCGCTCCCGCAATATGCGTCGCACGATTCTTTCGTCGTGCATCCTCCGGGCAACTTCCCGCCGCTCTTCAAGTAGGGAATGATCTTACTGACCGCCTCAGCATCTTCTTTCGGTATAAATCCGGCTTTTTGGGCGAATTCCATGCATTCAACCGCATTAGCAGAGTTGTCACAATATTTCAAACAGCTTTCTTTGGTTTTGCAATTTCCCGGAAACACCACGCCCGCCTTTTTGACGGAGACCATTTGGCGTATTTCCTTTAGTTCGTCGGCGCTGGCCAATTTAAACTTTTCCACAAAACTGACGCATTCCTCTATACGGTCAATATCTTCGCAATAATTGCGGCAGGATGCTTCACTCGTACATCCGCCCGGACTCTCCCCTTTTTGCATCGCCGCAAAAACAGCTTTTTTGTCGTCGGGTATTTCTACTGTCAGATTATTTTTTTGTGCAAATGCGGCGCATGTTGAATAATTGCTTGCCACACCACAGTAAGCTTTGCATTCCTGTTGGTTGGTACAATTCCCCAACTCTGTTACCGGATATGTAATGTTACTCATTTGCGCCAATGCCTCATTTGGAGTAGGGGCGCTGAGAAAAACCCCAAGAAACGAAAATATAATTGCCGCGAAAGAAAGCGCTATAAATTTTCGAAAATAAAGTGGTTTCATTTTAAATTACTCAAACGGATTTTGATAAATTGAATCCAAAGGATTTTTTTGGTTTTTGAATGGATTGGCGTCCGGCACTTGGCCTTCCAGCGGATTTTGTGTTTTGTCAAAAATCTGGCCTCCCAACGAAGAAGCCTCTTCCGAACGCGAGGATTGCTTGTTCTTTGACCAATACCAAAAACCGACTCCGGCTATTATAATGACCGCAGCAATAATGGAGACGAGAATTAGCGGTTTTGATTTTAAATTCATATAACACTTTTATAATAACACACAATTAAGTTGAGAAATTCACAACTCATTTTACCGAGGTAACCTCTTTTATTTTCGCTGAATGTGAAACATGCCGTCCGTCTATCCCCGCCCTTATGGGCGGGGCATTTCGCGGGCGGCACCGGGGTTGTCTTTCTGGAATAGGAGCGCGCCACCGCGCGCACTTATCATTGTGGCCATTCATCCCCCCCTGGCTTACGCCCGGGGCATTCTGGCTCACACCAGTAAAACTGGCGGAGGCGGGAGGATTCGAACCTCCGATCCGGTTTCCCGGATTCGAGTTTTCAAGACTCGTGCGTTCAGCCGCTCTGCCACGCCTCCGTATTGTTTATTAATTTCTACTCAGGCATTTAGTCATCAGCACCTTGCCTGCTCTTTTTCTTCATTACACTCAGCCACTCCTGTGTATGCACACTATACCCCGTAGTGAGTCCAAATCAATCGTGACTTTACGCGCCTTTTCCAAAACTCACAGGAGGAGTGTAAGTTAGGGGGCTGTCTGTGCGTACTATGTGTATAAAGGCCTACTACGGGGCAGGCAAACCCCTCACTTCACATTGCAATGAAGCCATTTATGGCCACTGAAGAACTTTTGACTGCTTGGTGGACGACTTAATTTAAGAAATTATTGACATTTTGGTACGTTCATGATAAATTCATGGTAGGCAGAGCAGCACCTTGATTTGCTTCCTACATTCCCCTTTGGGGCTTTTGCAAGAAAATTCCTCTACAGGAGGCCGTGATGGAAATGACCGTTCCCGCTGCAGTAGCCGCAACCGTCGCAGTGTACGACGAAAAAAACGCCGAGCTGAACTACACCATCCAGGTGGCGTTCAGCGAAACCACCCCCAAAGCGTGGGGGCATTACGCCGTCACTTTCGCGGCGCACGTGGAAAAAATCGGCGGGTATATGCTCGTTATGCCGAAGATCCTAAATGACTTCGCGTACAAATGCCCGTGGGGGGCAAGCGAGGTCCGCACGACGCTTTTTGCTAGAGTAAGTCGTGAGTACGACGAAAAGCTGTTCGGGGACAAGGAAGTTCTCGTGCAGAATGATCGCCGTGTTGCGGCCTTCATCTCACTCACCTCCATGCTCGCCCCCTCGGAAACGGAAGCGGTGGTCAAAAAGGTCGAGACCGCGTACGCTGTCGCCGGTCTGGAAGTTCCAAAAGTCGTCACAAAAAAGGTCGCCGAACGCCGGAAGGTGTTCGCGGAACTCACGGCGCGGCGTGAAGAGCGCGAGCTCGAGGAAATCCGCAAGCCATTCCTCCGGCGTGAATGGTCGGCCAGGGAGAAGTGTGACTACCTGGTAAGCCGTGGTTATCGCATGGAACTCCACGGGCGAGACCTCCGTGGGAATACGCATTTTTCGCGGGCTGACCCCGTGACTGGGGCGATACTCAAGCAAACAGTCTACCGTGAGTACGTGGAGCAGTACGGCTCGCTCCGCATGTCCAAGCCGAAAACGGCAGCGGAACGTGCGAAAATGGAAAGCGAACGCGACGCCCGCCGTGCGAAGCGGATCTCCGCTCAGCCCGTGAAGGGCAAGGGCGGGAGTGCGGACCCGCATGGTAAGGGAAAAAAGGGCGACAAAAACAAGAAACGACACTGAGCGGACAGACGTCGCAACAGGAGGCAACAGAGCCTCCTGTTTTTTTATACTCTTTTTCTCCCCACAAACGCTCTACCCCAAACTGCCTCTTGCGACTATAATGAGAAGACGTTATGGAATGGGAGACGCTTGAACATAAATACACCGAAAAAACGAACGACTGGTATGCATCGGTCATTCTGATCACCGGCTCGCTCGTCGCCGTTGAATTTCTTTTCAATAATTTTCTGCTTATTACGCTTACGGTCGTAGGCACTTTCGCATTTCTCCTGCTTGCTGTCCGTCGCCCGGAGCTGGTCTCCGTCGAAGTGAGATCAAGCGGTATCCGCATGGGAAACACGCTCTACCCCTATGTCAGCCTCGACGGCTTCGCGATCACCGAGCATGGAGAAGAACGAAAATTGCTCCTTGAATCGAACCGCCACCTGTTGCCGCTTATCGTGGTTCCCATTTCTGATGAAATTTACGCGGACGAGCTCCGTGATCTCCTCGCGCAATATCTTCCTGAAAAAGAGCTCCACGAGTCGCTTCCGCATCTGCTCTTCGAGCGTCTCGGCTTCTAGATTGTCTATTATCTCTGTCGCTCTTCTTTTCGCCAGCTTGCGATGCTCGCCCCGTAGTGAGCCGGAGTTATCCTGAAAATTGCGACATTGCTGGAGGCTGAAATTTTTTGTCATGTAATGTAAAAATATTTGACAGATCTACTACGGGGCCCACTCAACATATCCCAGTTCGTCTCGTTTTACTTCGCGCCAACTTCGCGAATAACACCCAGAAACGATGGATCGGGAAATCACTCTTCACTCTTGGCATATTCTGTGGTAGCTTGGTGCTACGCGGAAACCCGGTAGCAGAGCAAAGCTCGCTACGGGGTGAGAGTTACCGAAAAAAAGTGCGTGGCGTTGTTCGAGTTTTGCAACATATATATTTACTCCTCGTCGTTCCCAGTAGCAGAGCAAGGCTCGCTACGGGGCAGGCAATGGACCCAGTAGTACAGCAGACTGACTACGGGGCGAGATGCGGCGATGCGGAGCATAATGAACATTTTGTTTTTGGTGACAATTGAATACTCCTCGTCGTTCAATGGATAGGACACATCCCTGCGAAGGATGAAATGCAGGTTCGATTCCTGCCGAGGGGACCAAAGTGTGCGCATACGCACAACTGCTTGTGCGTATGCAGGAATCGAAGCCCGATTGAGCATTTTTCCAAGTGCTCTCCATGAAGGAAAAATCCGATCGGGGTACTGACCCTGTAAGGGTCGAACTTCCTAGCGGGGGGATTTAGCGAAGTGCAAAGAGCGCCCTGCGGCGCTCTTTGCGTTTTGTCCGACTACCGCGACATTTCGGCAGTGACCAGTTATGAAATATTCAAAATTTTTACCATTCACTATCACTTCATTTTGATTTTATGCTTCGTTGTTCTCGGCGCGCTTGATTGATATAATGACACCATTATGCCTGACACGCGGTTTGGTCGCTCATCGCCGCGCGGTCTCGAGCGTCTCGCGAAAACGCTCGCTGTATCAGCGCAAATCTCCTTCGATGAGCATCGGGCGGTTTTATTCGCGCAAAAGGCACGAATGATGGTCGCGCGTACACGCTCGGTGTCCCGGGAACTGGCAAAAAATCTCAACGAGCGCGTTGAGGCAACTCAAGGGATAGAAGTGCTTCTTGATAATTTTTATATTATTGACGGCGCATTGACGGAGCTTTCTTCGGGTTGGAGGCAAAAAATAACGCTCCGTGTCCCGCAATCACCCGATAAAGAAGGGGAAAAGCAGCCGCGGGTGTATATGATGGCCCGTGCGCTTGTCAAAGAAAGAGATGCGCGCATTGACCGCGAAACGATCGTGGAGTTTTTGAAGGCATACCAAAAAAGCGCCCCGCTTTCCGTTCGCGAGCTGGATATCTTCCCCAACATGCTACGATTCGCGTTGATCGAAGAAATACTGCGTCTCGTTGAAGCGAACCTTTTCATATTGCGGGAGAAGTGGGAAGCCAATGAATGGTACGCCCGCATTACGAAAGTTTCACGGCGAAAAGATTCGCAAAGGGAGCTGAAAAAGCTCACTGCGTTGCTTGCCGAAAAATATGCAATCATCCCGCAGGTATTCGGGCTGCACTTGCTGCATCGCCTTGCGCAGATCGGGAAAAAGGGCGACGTACGCTTAGTCAGCAAATGGCTGAAACTTTCGCTGGCAAAACAAGGCGCAAGCTATACGCAGCTCTCGGCAATAAACGCACGCGCCGCACGCGAGCAATCGGTCACCATTGCAAATTTGATCGCGAGTCTTCGTTATTTGGCGCAAGTGCGATGGGACAAAATATCCGTCGGTTTGAATTCCATCGATGTCATTCTGGAAAAAGACCCCGTGATCGCTTTTCATTCCTTGAGTGCTGAAACACGCGCATTGTACCGGCAGGCGATCGTACGTATTGCGGACAGGACAGGAACGCATGATATCGAAGTTGCGCGCGAAGCACTGCGGCTGACACGGCAAGCAGGCGAGATCTCACAAAGTACGTCTCGTCGTATGCAGCATATCGGATACTTTCTTGTCGGCGACGGCGTGTTGGAGCTCAAGTCGGCGCTCGGATACATGCCCACCATCACAGAAAATATCCGCTCATATATTTTGAAGAACAACACCACTGTCTATCTCGGATTTATCGGGATCGTCACATTCTTCGCGGGCATACTGCTCTTTGAAGCAAGCGGCGCAATGAAACTTTCCGCAATCCCGTTTCTCTCGATGTTCTTTGTCGGATTCATCCTTACATCAGAAATTGCGGTGGCATTGGCGCATTTCTTATTTACGCGAATAGTGAAACCGAATCCTCTCCCCGCGCTGGATCTCATGGAGGGCGTCGGGGGGGAACGAAGAACGATCGTCGTCATTCCCTCAATGTTCCGTAGCGGCGTATCGGCAAAAAAATTATTGAGGAGAATGGAAATGAATTTCGTCGCGAATAATGACCCTGATATCTTTTTTGCGCTGTTGATGGATTTCTGTGATGCGCCGGAAGAACACCTGCCGGGTGATACGGCGCTTGTCGACGAGATGGTTCAGGGGATCAAAGAGCTCAACGAGCGTTACCCCTCCTCACCGCAACGGTTCGCATTGTTTTACCGCGAAAGGAAGTGGAACCCCCAAGAACAACTCTTCATGGGCTGGGAGCGAAAACGGGGAAAGCTGAGGGAGTTTAACGGTCTTTTGCGCGGAACGACAACATCATATACGGAAGAAGCGAATACCCTCGCAAAGAATTACGGAAACATACGCTATATCATCACGCTTGATGAAGACACGGAGCTGGTACGCGATTCCGCGCAAGCGCTTATCGGGACGCTCGATCATCCGCTCAACCGACCGGTTATCGATGCGGAAAAAAGGATAGTTACCGAAGGCTACGGCATCATTCAGCCGCGCAGCGCACTGCGTTTCAGTGAAAGTAATGCTTCGGTATTTTCACATCTCTTCGGCGGTTTTCCGGGGATCGACGCATATTCTTCGCTTGTCTCTGATCTTCACCAAGACCTGTTTGGGGAAGCTATTTTCCACGGAAAAGGTATCTACGATATCGATGTTGTCGAGGCGACAATGGCCGGCCGCATTCCTGACAATACGGTGCTCTCTCACGATCTGCTCGAGGGCAGCTACGCACGGGTCGGAGTTGCAAGCAGCGCTCATATCTTCGAAGGTTTCCCGTCAAATTACCGCGAATATGTCCAGCGTATGCACCGGTGGGTGCGCGGCGACTGGCAGATCGCTCCGTGGCTTTTCGAGAAGCGCGGCGGCGTACTGTCACCGATCGCCAGGTACCGTATCTTCGACAATCTCCGACGCAGCGTCCTGCCGATCGCAGCTGCCCTTGCTGTGCTTTTCTCCGCATTTTCGCTGGCAAATGTTCCGATCTGGAGTATCATCGCACTGCTTGCGTTGGGTTCAGGACAACTCGTTTCGGCGATCTTAAGCATCACCGAACGCACTATCAACTGGCGAAACTCCATGAATGGCATCGCGAGATTCGAATCGCTGATCATCGGCTTCGGAGTCGCACTTTCGAAAACATTCCTTCTCGGAGTATTTGCGCTTCACCATGCGATCGTTTCTGGCGATGCCATCATCCGCAGCATGTGGCGCCTCTTTGTTTCAAAAAACAAATTGCTGGAATGGCAGACAGCGTATGAAGCGGCGGCGGAAAGAAAAAATTCGATCCGAGGCTTTGTGCGCTTTATGTGGAGCAGTTTCTCGGTTTCACTTTTATTGGTGTCTATAGAATTAAGCAATGGGATCATCAAAGACGTTTTTGCGGCGACATGGATCATGTCATGGATCTCCGCGCCGTTTTTTGCGGCACTGATCAGTAAAGAGCGAAGACTGAAAACGGTATTCACAAAAAAAGATCGGCTTTTCCTGCACAAGATCGCCGCGAGAACATATTGGTTCTTTGTCGATTTCGCCACGAAAGATGAACAATGGCTTGCCCCGGATCATTATCAGGAAGATCCGCCCAGTAAACGCCACTCGCACGGACTTGGGGTCTCTCCGACGAATCTTGGCATGTATCTCCTCGCTCTTTCAAGCGCAAGAATATTGGGCCTTTCATCGATATCGGACTATGCTCTCCGAATCTCCCGCGCATTTCACACGATCGGCAAGATGGAACGCTATCGCGGGCATTTTTTTAACTGGTATGAATTAAAAGGATTGATGCCGCTTGCACCTCGTTATGTTTCAAGCGTCGACAGCGCAAATCTTGTGCTTTCGTTATTGGCGGTGCGAGGTGCGCTTGATGACGCGTGCAAAACCCCGATCATTGCACAAAACACATTTGAGGGCATAGAAGCAGAACTTGCAGTGCTTCTTGAATCCTGCGAACGGATCCCTTCCGCCGAAATCGAACGAAGCGAGCGCCGACACATCGACGAAATAAAAAAGGCGGTCGGAGAAGCGCTTCTGCTTATCCAGAGATCGTTCTCGGAAGAAGTCACTCCACGAGGGAGCGAGCTTGTTTCGAGCGGCGTCATTCATCATATCGTCCGCACCAGAAATGCCCTTGAAACCCTCCGGCTGGAAGGAAAAAGCGAGCGATTTGATGATATCTTTCTCGCAGCAAGGCATGTGGAAGCCAGGGCAGAAGCATGCAGGGGAAATATTTCACAATATTTAGGATACGCGATGGTTCCCGCGGTCTCGTCGATCGTGAACAACCCCAAACTTCATGCACTCTATCTGCAACTCTCCGCCGTGCTGCAGCGGATACCGAGCGTTGATGAAATAGCCGATAAACATATCCGACGCGATATCGATAGGCTCCGCATTGATGAAGCGATCCAACTTTCGGAACTTGCGCCGCCCGAGAAGGAAAGAGCGAACACTTGGTACCGGGAAATACTCGAGCGGCTTTCCAAATCAGAAAAAAACACAGAGGAAACACGGCGCTTGCTCAGAGAAGCGGCGGCGCATGCGAATACATCAATCAATGAAATGGATTTTACTTTTCTCTACAACGAGGAACGCGGACTTTTTCATATCGGATACAATTCTGCCGCGCAGAAACTTGATGAAGCGTATTACGACTTGCTCGCCTCGGAAGCAAATTCAGCAAGCATCATCGGCATTGCAAAGAGGGATGTCCCGCAGAAACATTGGGGTTATCTCGGGCGAAAGCTCATCAAAAGCACGCGAGGAGATACGCTTGTCGCATCGTGGGCGGGATCACTTTTTGAATATCTAGGAACACTTATCTATTTCGATGTCCCGCGTGAAAGTTTTTGGGGTATTTCCGCGCAACGGGCGATCGCCGCGCATCGATCCTTCGCCAAGCGTTATCGTATTCCTTGGGGTATGGGTGAATCCGCTTCGTCGCGTCAGGATGCGGCGGAAAATTATCACTATCAGGCGTTCGGCGAACCTTCTCTCGGTTTTAAGCGTGATCTTTCGGAATCGATCGTCGTTGCGCCATATACAAGCGCACTGGCAATTTCAGTTTCACCGCGGGAGACACTGGAAAATTTTATGCATCTTTCCGGTGTAGGAGCATCCGGCCGGTACGGCTTTTATGACGCGATCGATTTTACCGCACGGCGCAGAAAAGCCGATCGCGATCTTCCCGGGATCCCCGCGCGGATATACTACACGCATCATCAGGGTTTTATCCTTTCATCCATCGTCAACGCACTGACCGAAGGATGGATACGCAAAATGGTCTCCTTGGATCCCGCAATGGAAGTGGCGACCCAGCTCTTCGAAGAAAAGCTTCCGGAAGGAGTCGTCGGGAAAAGAACGACTCCCATTGTTCCTCAGACGAAAGGAAAAAGACGAGAAGCGGTATCCGTCGAAACACGACGGCAATATCTGCCTTGGCACACCAAAGAAGCAGCTTCGCTCTTTCTTTCCAGCGGAAAGTATCACACGCGGATCACCACAACGGGAGCCGGCGAGAGCGGTTTTGAGAACCTGAATATCACCCGCGAGTCGGGAGATATGCTACGCGAATCGACGGGTACATTCTTTTATTTATACGACGCGACGGAGAACAACACGTGGTCTCCAACATATCTGCCGACAAAGAACGCGGGTGACAAGCACGCGGTATCAGCAGGCGAACAGGCGGTCATTTTCGAAAAAACTTTAGGGAATATCGCAACGTCGCTTCTGGTGACCGCGCTTCCTCATGAGGATGGCGAACTGCGTGAACTGACACTTACGAACATGGGTGACCAAGAGCAAGTGCTGACATTCGGTGTGTGCGCCGAACTTTCGCTTGTCCGAAGCAGCGAAGAATCCTCCCACCCAAATTATGAACGGCTTTTCATCGCCACTGAAACTCTTTTGGATAATCAGGCGGTCATTGCCTCGCGTCCGGACCCGCGCGATCGCAACCGCGCGATCGTTGCCGGATTTCTGCTGGTCGGTGATAAAAAGATCGAGGGACTCCGCGCGATAAGAGAAAAAGAAGTTTTTTTCGGTTCCCCTCAGGCAAAAAACGACCCCCCCATTCTCCGCGATCTTCTGCGTGCCGACAACATACTGCCGCAGTATACGCTCGATAGCGTCGCGGCATTCGCAGGACACATACGGCTGAAATCAAAAGAAACGCGCCGCATATATTTCGTTGCGCTTGCGGGAAGAACAAAAGAAAATGTTCTTTTCACCCTCAAACGATATCGTGACGCGAGGGTGCTGCGCAAAAGAGCGGAGGGTGCCGACCGCGAGGGAGGGAGACTGCTTACTGAAATGGGTATTACCCAGGTGCAATCTCACGCATACGGTACCCTTGCCTCACTCGCGCTTTCTCGCGCAATGAATGCGGGAGACAGTGCGGCTGAGGTGGCCCGACCATGGGTCATTTCCTTATGGAAAATGAGTATTTCCGGAAACCGTCCGATCATCCTTCTGACGGTAACCGGCGTTACGGATCTTCCAATGATCCGGCAAATGCTGAGCTGTCATTCTTATTTCATCAAAAAAGGCATCGCGATCGATCTGGTTATCTTTAATGATCATTCTGGTGGATACTTGAAGACATTCGAAGATGAGATCGACTTTCTTTTGAACATGCATCGTTCTCACGAAGAGCGTTCGACGAGCGAAATTTTCCACGTCCGGGCGGAACAAATGAGCGAGCATGAGCAATTGGGGATGCTTGCCGCCGCAACGATTCGTATTGACGCGAAAAAAGGTTCGCTCGTCGATGCCGTTCAGGAACTCTCGCGCGGTCATGTCAAAAAATATCCTCAAAAACTCCTCGGTAAGGCAAAAGGGCAGGAAAAAACATCTGCATCACCTGATAAGGCCGACGGGAACTCGCTCAAGTGTTTCAACGGCATCGGCGGATATGATGAAAGGACAAAAGAATATGTTATTTACCGAAGAAAAAATGTCTGTCCTCCGCGGCCATGGTCGCATATTGTCGCCAACGAACATATGGGCTTTCTCGCCACCGACAGAGGAATGTCGTTTACCTGGGCGCAAAATAGCTATGACAATAAACTAACTGTCCCCTACAACGATCCTCTCTCCGATTTTACCGGCGAAGCACTCTATGTTCGGGATGATGACACCGGTCTACATATGAGTCCGCTGCCGCTGCTCGGTCATGCAAACGCAGAACATGAGATACGTTTCGGGGAAGGATATTGCACCTACATGAGCCGCGGGCTCGGCATTGCCGTTCAACTGACCGTCTATGTCGGGCATGCGGAACCGGTAAAGTATTATCAGATACGACTGACCAATGAGAGCAGGCGGAAAAGAAATCTTTCCCTTTTTGGATATTATGAATTACTCATGGGAAGCATGCGAAATGAGACCAAAAAGCATCTGTCTTTCGAGGTCAAAGCGGGAAATACTTTAGCGATAAAACAAAATTACCGGCATCAATTTACGGAAGAGAGAACTTTCGCCGGCATCGTGGGCGGGGCAGACGAATTCAGCACGAGCCGGGAAGAATTCCTCGGAAGACACGGCGAAATACGTGATCCTTTCGCGCTCAAAAGGGAAAGTTTAAGTTCGGTGATCACAAAAGAAGAAGAACCGGCTGCCGTGCTCAAAAAACATGTTGTACTGCTCCCGAATACCGCAGAAACAGTAACCTTTTTCCTCGGGGAATCCCATGAACGAGATTTGGATCACCTCCTGAAAAGGATCGAGCAGTCCGAACATCCCAATGATGCCTTCGCGGGAACGAAGGAGTACTGGAATAACCTGGCTCGCCCCCTATGTGCATTGCCGGATCCGACGCTCACCATGCTTGTGAATCATTTTCTTCCGTATCAAGTCATGACATCACGAGTTCATGCTCGGCTCGGATTTTATCAGATCGGCGGCGCATTCGGTTTCCGGGATCAGCTGCAAGATGCGCTTGCAGTGCTTTGGTTCGATCCATCCTGGACGAGAAAACACATTCTTGCAGCGGCAGCTCATCAGTTCAGGGAAGGAGACGTGCTTTCGTGGTGGCAGCCGCATAATAATTTCGGTGCACGGACAAAACTTTCTGATCCACAACTTTGGCTTCCGTACGTCGCGCTTCGTTACGTGCGGTACACCGGAGACCGCGCACTGCTTGATGAAACGGTCGCATACCTTTCAGGAGACATTCCCGACTGGGCGGACCGACGGAGCATAACGGGAATATTCGAGCAAAGCGAAGAAAAAAGCTCGCTCTACGAGCACCTCATTCGCGCCGTCGAACACTCGCTGACTTCCGGAATCCATGATCTGCCGTTGATAGGAGCAGCTGACTGGAACGACGGAATGAGCCGCATCGGAACAGATGGTGCCGGGGAAAGTATCTGGCTTGCATGGTTCATCATCGCGGTACTGGATGAAATGAGCGTACTGACCGAAGAACGCGGAGACAACGATCGTGCAATTCGTTATCGTGCGCATGCGGCACGATACCGGGAGGCGCTGAAAAATTCAGGATGGGACGGCAAATGGTACCGGCGTGCGTTCACCGATCAAGGCGCCTTGGTCGGGACAAGTGCGGCAAAAGCATTTCGCTTGGATTCGATCGCGCAGTCTTGGGCGTATTTCACCGACGGCGAAACGAAAGAAAGCAAAGAAGCCCTGCAGTCCGCCAAGGACGAGCTCGCTATTTATGAGGGACATGTGCCGCTTGCATGGCCGCCGTCATCCCGGGCGATCCTTGATCTCGGAACGATCTCGGATTATCCGCCCGGTGTACGAGAAAACGCTTCGCAATATAATCATGCGGCGCTATGGCTTGCTCAGGCGCTGTTTGCCTCCGGAGATCCCGATTCGGGAAAGATCATCATCGACGCGGTGAATCCGTTCAAAAGAAGCGAGACCAAAGAAAGAAGTTTAGTTTATCAAGGCGAGCCTTACGCCGTCGCAGCGGAAATATACTCGACGCCGACCTATCCCGGCCGCGCGGGCTGGACATGGTACACCGCATCTGCCGGAGTGCTTTACCGTACGATAATCGAGTATATCCTCGGAGTAAAGCGTGAGGGAAACAAACTGTCGTTTTCGCCGTCGTTCCCTTCCGGATGGCAGAATGCGTCCATACTTCTGCCTTTTGGAAAAGCCCGTTATCGTATCGAATTTCAAGTGACCGATAAACATGTGGGACAGATCGAGGTGGCACTCAATAGTATTCGTGTCGCAAACGGCATCGTCGAGCTGATCGACGACGGAAAGGAACATGAGGTCACTGTCAGCATGGGAAAAACCAGTACCTTGCCTGCTTTGGATATGCGATAAAATGCACTCGTCCAACCCCGCGACAAGCCGACGGGGTATTCGGCGAGTGCATTTTATTTTGAGAACCTCTCGGTTCTCAACGCTACACTGCTCTCCTCCACGGGGAAAACTACAGTTTTCCCCGACCCCCCTTTCGTCGCGCATTCGCCCCCGCGGCTTTGCCGCGGGGGTGAATGCGCTTATAATGAAAACATGGAACAACTTATTGAAACCTATAAACACTGGCGCTACAAAAATACCGCGCTCTTGATCATCAGCCTCGTCGTCGTTTTTTATCTTGCGAGGACGCCTTTCGTTGATCGCATCATACTCGCGACCGGAAGCCTCGGGTATCTTGGTTCATTTATCGCGGGAATCTTTTTCGTCTCGACGTTTACCGTTGCACCAGCCGGTATCATTCTGTACCACCTTGCGGACGTGTTGGATCCGCTTGGAGTTGCACTTAGCGCCGGCACGGGGGGTGTGATAGGCGACTTAATAATTTTTCGCTTTTTTAAGGACCATGTTTTCGAGGAGATCAAACCGATCTTTGCGAAACTCGGCGATCATTCGTTTCTCCGCATATTGAGCACACCGTATTTTGCATGGATGCTTCCGGTGCTTGGCGCACTGATCATCGCCTCACCGTTTCCCGACGAGGTTGGGATCGGTCTCATGGGTATTTCGCGCATGAAAACGTGGCAATTTCTCGTCCTCACGTTCGTGCTCAATTCAACCGGAATTTTCTTCATCGTGATGTTGGCACAATCGATATAAAACAGGTCGCTCGAGGATCCACGCCTCAAGGGGCGTGGTATTCGCGGGCGACACCACGGGCTCCCTTTTTGGAAGCAGTGCGGGCCGCCGCCCGCCCTGCCATACCTTGCGCCATTCATCCTCGTGGCAGAGCAGCGGGGATGAATGGACGCTCCCAATAGACAAAGCGGCGCAGATGCGATGTTGCCCCTGTTTCGCAAAAAAATAGTATGCGCAGCGCTCTCGACGCCTTAGTATAGAGAATTGTGTTTTTTTGCCGACAATCATGGCCTGTCTGTCGGCAGACAGCAGCAAAAAAGTCGTTGCTGCTATTGCGGCGTTACTGGCGGAGACAGCGGAACAGATATTGACTTGCTCTGTAGAAAACACCCCGTGTCACCAAGGTACGCCTAAATCACCAGCATGTTATAGGCGAACCA
>MHLP01000043.1:0-14181 GCA_001821435.1 Candidatus Lloydbacteria bacterium RIFCSPLOWO2_01_FULL_50_20
GCCTGCTCGTTCAGAGCAGAGCCAAGCAAAATACTCTTTTCCTTTTTAGAAGAATTTTTTGGTGGCGCGCAAGTCAGAAATCGTAAAGAGTATTTTGCTTGGTGGCGAGCGTTAGCGAGCGGCGGCGGGGCGGAGCAAGTGGATTTTTTCAGAAATTTTTGATAAAATAAGTTCGAGCGAAATCATAAATATACTCCCGTCAGAATGTACCGTATAATAGGGTCTTAAAGTCAAAAAATAGACGCCACCTTATGCTGTTTTGGTAGATAACATTAGAGCTGGCATCAAGTGAAACAAGTTGATAAAGTCAAAAATACAAGCCGCCCTAGCTCAGTTGGTAGAGCATCGCATTCGTAACGCGAAGATCCGGAGTTCGATCCTCCGGGGCGGCTCCAAATGAATCCTTCTCAAAATGTACTACGCGTGGGGATCGCAGTGATGATATTTCGCAATGGGAAAGTACTCATAGGAAAAAGAAAAGGGGCGCACGGGGAAGGAGAGTACGCGTTTCCGGGCGGCCGTCTTGAACATGGGGAATCACTGATCGACGGTGCTTTACGCGAGATCAAAGAAGAATGCGGAATTACCGTTGGGAATATTCGATTTCAATGTGTCCTTAATGTGCTTGATTTTTTTCCTGAACACTACGTAGGGGTCGGATTCATCGCTGATTGGGTGGCCGGTGAACCGCAGGTTTTGGAACCGGACAAATGCGAAGGATGGGACTGGTATTCCCTCGATACCCTTCCTCAGCCGCTTTTTGTTCCGACCGCGACGATGATAAAAAGTTATCGGTCCGGGATGAATTTTATTGATTCAAAAAAATAACCGGTATGTCCAAGCATTCTGAATTCTGGAATAAGGAGTACAAGACATCCGAGCATCTCGCGCTTTCTAATCTACCGGCGGAAGACCTCGAGAAGTTTTGCCGCTGGGCGGAGCGGAATTATGGCCGTCGGTTCTTAAATCCGCTTGCTCGTGTGCTTGATCTCGGCTGTGGCAACGGACGGAATCTTATTTTTCTTGCACGAACATACGGTATGCGCGGGGTAGGGTACGATATCTCGAGCGAAGCGGTCAAGCTCGCGGGGCGCGCATCCCGCCTCGAAGCGAAACACGGCGGGCAGGCGAAAGAACTCCCCATAGTCTATACTGCCCGATCGATCGAGGGCGCGATAGACCTCCCCGATCACTCGGTCGACATGGTGCTCGACATGATGACCTCGCATTTTCTGAAGGAAAAAGAACGCGAGTTTTTGCGCGACGAGATCTTGCGCGTGCTGAAACCAAGCGGCTGGCTTTTCTTTAAATCGTTCCTTGCCGAGCAGGATCTTCACGTTCGACGGCTGTTAAAAGAAAATCCTGCTGACGAGAAGGACTCGTATATTCATCCGAAGCTCGGAGTGTATGAACATGTTTGGACGGAAGGATCACTCCGTGAATTTTTCGGTCCGTATTTTGATATTCAAAAGATCGAGCGTTCGCATAAGCACATGAAAGGCGGGAGAGCGTTTAAGCGCCGCACGGTGACCGCTTATCTGCAGAAACCTTTTTGAGATCACTCGTGTCATATGTCTGTTTCTGCCCTGTGTTCAGGGCGCTTTTGACACTCGTAAAATAATCTTGCTAAAACCCGTCCGGAGACATAGGATTCGAGATAGAGAGTTGTTTGACGATACTCTATAAGAAAGGAGGTTTCCATCATGGAAGAGCCTCAACGTCGGCTGGCGTTTTCGTTTGAAAAGTTTTGGACGGCAAGGGTCTGGCCAGTACTGCGCTGGGTGTTGTTTATCCCGGTTCTTTGCTGGATCGGACGCCTCGTCAGACGTTTCCTTCTCATGACCGGTTTCGCGGTCATGTTGGTCGTGTTCTGTTTCTTTCTTTCGGCGCAGATCGCGAGCGGGATCGATACGCTCTTTCCGAATTTTTTCGATGCTCTTCTCGATACCGATCAGTCTTTGATCGTGAAATTGCATGAACCCGGTTATTTTGCCGAGCAGACCGAGGTCATTTCGGAAAAAAGGGAATCGGTCGCGTGCATCTCCTCCGCGGAACATCGGGTGCTTATCGACGACCCCGCAGACATTCCTCCGTTGTTCATGGAGGCGATCCTTGCTTCAGAAGACCAAACGTTTTTTAAGCATCCAGGCTTCGAGAAGTGGGCGGTTGCCCGTGCATTTTTTAAGCAATTGCTTGGAATGAGTACGTCCGGCGCTTCGACGATCACCATGCAGCTCGCGAAAGATCTTCGGCACGGGATGGGACACCGGTCGTCAGTAAAGCAGAAGATCGGTGACATGATTATGTCGCTCCGGATCGAACGTGAATTTTCTTCGAAGCTGCAGATCCTTCGTCTGTACGTGAATACGCCGTATTTTGGCAGAGGCCAGTACGGGATAGAAGCGGCGAGCAGCGCCTATTTCGGGAAGCCTGCGAAAGAGCTGGCACTTCATCAGGTGGCGTTCATCGTTTCCCTGATCAATAAACCGGCGCTTCCGGATCGGTTGTCGACGAGAGATAAGCAGGCGAAAACTCCCGATGAGATCAAGCGGGCGAATTGGCAGATGGTTCTGCGCGGCACGCGGCGCGTGCTTACTCGCATGGAAGAGGACGGTTATATCACGGACATCGAATACGCGAGTGCGTCTGAGGCTGTCGATCGTACGTTAAATGCCCAGGTACTTGCGCGAGGGAGAAGTTGCGGTGCGAACGACTATTTCCTCGAATATATTCGCGTGCAGTACAAGGATACGCTTCCGCTCAATAAGGGCGGACTGACTATCCCTATCACACGCGATGACGGTCTTCAGGACGTACTTGCGACTGTGGTGAAAACCACGGTCAAGACCTACATTGACCGCCACCAGAATGATCCTGACAATGGAGAGTTGCGTGCCGGCGCTGTTGTCGTGCAGTTCAACGGCGATGTGCTGGCGGAAGTCGGTAACATCGACTTCAAGAAGCTCAAGTATGATGTGATGACACAGGGCTTACGTCAGCCGGGCTCTGCCTTCAAGCCGTTTACGTATACCGGACTTGTCGAATATCACACCAATCAAGTGCTTGGGGAAAACAATCCTCCGGAAACGCTTGAAGGAATCGTCGCGGAGGTTTCAAGGCGCTGTAGGGTACTCGATGCTCCGATCGGCGTATCGCTTGGCCGAGGGCGTGGTATAAAGATGATCCAGAATTTTCGCTCGAATAACCCGCGAGAAAAACAATACTGGGGCATGATGAGTTGCAAAGAAGCTGTCGCGCGCTCACAAAACGCAGCAGCAGTGCGGGCCGGACAAACTGCGGGCATGAAGAATGTCATCAGTCTTATGTATGATCGCCTTGGTATGCCTAAGCCGAAAGATGCGAGGCAGATTTGTCCGCCGTACCCGACAAGCGCAATCGGTGCTTGCGATGTAAATCCGCTCGGCATGTCGAGTCTGATCGCTCTGGTGAACGGCGGCTTCAAAGTGACGCCGAGATTCATGCACGACATCTGCAAAGATGGGGTGTCACTGCTCAATAAAGAAGAAGACGGTCGCGGGCTTGACTGTGATCTGAGGGGCGAGCGTCGCCCGGTACAGGAGCGTGTTATCCATCCTGCGGTCGCTGCGGTCATGACCGACATTTTGCAGGGACCATTGAACGATGAGTTTGGCACCACCAAATCTTTGCGCAGGGGAGTCATTCCCGGCATGGATATTCTCGGCAGTGAGATATGGAAGTTGAAACCTGACGAGAAAAAAGCGCGGACACTTGCGTTCACGCTTGAAACATCGGGCGAGATCGCGGGGAAAACCGGTACGGCAACGAATGCTGATGGCAAAACATCCGATGTTTGGCTTGTGCTTTTTATTCCCGGTCCACCCGACCGCCCTGAAAAAGGCGTGATGCTCGTTTTCTGGATGGGTAAAGATTCAAAAGATCACCCGTTGGGAGATCGCGGCACCGGAACCAACAAGGGGTTTGCCGAGACGGGCGGACGCAACTGGACGCACGCTGCGGCACTCGTGCTTTCGTTTCTGCAAAAGGAACGCGGGCTGTTGAAACCGGGGCATCGCTTCCAGCCGATCTATCGGGACGAAGTACTCTCGGATTTTGATGCGAAAAAATTAACGCTGGGCAAAGAGACATCGACCCCTAATGCTGAAAGCTCAACGATTGTTGATCCGTTCGATCCCAATACTCCGCCAGAGCTCCTCAAGCAGTTCCTTGAACTGCCGCAGGAAGATTCTTCCGGTGAAGAAGGCGAGAACAAAGATCCTTCGGTCGAAACTTCCCGAGACTGACAGAGTATGATTTTTCCCGAGTGCACGGTGTGCCTGGGTCCCACCCCATAGTAGCGTTTCGCTACTATGGGGTTTTTTTGTTTCCCCATAGTAAAACGAAGCTTGTTACGGGCGAGTTGCTTTTTCCCGCCCCGTCTATACTCTTGAAAGAGACAAAGTTATTTAAAAAATGAGAGGGACAAAATGTTCCGTTTTTTCAGTATGATCATGATCGCATGTGCGACCGCTTTCGTCGGCGTGCCGGCTTATGCACAAGAAACGAGTGCAACGCCAGCAAGCGTCGTGCTTGAGCGCATCAAAACCGCCAAAGGAATTTGCGAGCGCCAGAGCCCTTCCTTTACGACCGAAGTGGTGATCACCGAAGAAAAAAAAGCGGTTTGGAAAAAAGTGAAGGGAAAGAAAAATCCCCAGAAAGCATGGCGCGTTACCAAGGAGCGGAGCGAATCGGTGACCGAGCGTCCCATCGTGCTCTGCGCTTTCAGCGAGCGCGAACAGTCATGGCACGTCATTCATGTGCACGTGCCCTATCCGCAAAAAACGAATTTTCAGTATACGTTAAGGACTCCGGGATACCGTCTCGAACATGTGAGCGGAAAAGGCGTCGCACGGCTCGTTTTCGACGCCTTCCGCGTTACGGCGGAAGGAGAGGAAAAACTGATCGTGTATCGCTATCTGCATTCCTGGTTTTCGTCCGAAGCGCTCGTGAAAGGCAATAACGCGAAACGCCTTCTCGAAGACGCGCGATTCGTGAGTTATACGCCGCTGGCTCAGGACCTTTTCAGCAACGAACTGCTTGCAATGGGAATGCGCTATCTCTACGGAGAACTCATGGAGGCGTTTCGGGAGTTACGCGCGGCGCGCGAACCGTCAAAAACTTTTCCGGAGGAACTGCTTGCCGATGTGATCGACTGGCGGATCCCGTTCGCGCTTGCGGCGAATGAGCAAATGGATCATGACAAGTTCAACGCAGACGAATGGTCGACGACAGCGAATGTCTATACCGAATTTGCGCTCGACGGACCGGAAGCGTTCATGTGGAGTTTTTCGAATTTCCCGTACAAGGGACGCACCGAGCATGCGGCGGGTGTCATGCAGTTCACCAATCACATGGGAACATATGACAGCGTAAGAAAGGAATGTCCGCGCGCTCGTCTTGACCCGGATTTTTTGCGCGGTGCGCAGGATCTGCGTAACGCACTGAAGGCGTCGATCTGTCTGCTTGATATCGAATTGGCGCGTCTTCCCGGTGTGCATGCGCAGTACCGCTCCAATCCTGCGATCGGCGGGGTCTATCCGGTCATCGCGTACAACGCGGGAGCGGGAAGAGCGAGAAGCGCCTACAACGCCATTACGTCAAACGGCATCGATCTCGAGCAAGCGGATCTTGGTCTGCCCCAACAGATCTTTACCCGAAAGCAGAATTGCCGCACATGCGGGAAAAAGAAAACGAAAAGCGCCCTCCAGGTGCTTCCTCGGGAGACGGAAATGTACATCAAGAAATATATTTACGTGCTGAAGTTTATTCAGGAATTCCAACTTGAGCGGACTCAGCCAGCCGGATAACAGATCCCTGCGAATTATTTCGCAGGTTTTTTTATTTAACAAGAAATCATGCTACTATCGGGGTTAATGGAAGACCATACCGCACGCATCAAAGAGCTTGAAGACCTTATGCAGCACCCTGATTTTTGGGCTGATAGGGAGCGCGCGCAAAAGCTTGTACGAGAGCTGCAGGAACTCAAGGCGGCAGCTCGAGGCGGAGGGAAATATGACAAAGCGAACGCGGTGGTCACGATCTTTTCCGGTGCCGGTGGTGATGACGCGGAAGATTTTTCGGCGATGCTTGTTCGGATGTATTTCAAATATTGCGAACGGCGCGGATGGGGGCGTGAAGTGCTTCACGAGAATGAGAATGATCACGGCGGTTATCGCAACGTTACCTTCGAAGTGCTCGGAAAAGGTTCATACATGGAACTTCGGAACGAAAGCGGTGTTCATCGTCTCGTGCGCATCTCACCTTTCAATGCGAACGCGAAACGTCATACCTCCTTTTCGATGGTGGAAGTCATTCCCAAGTTCAAGAAAGGGGAGGTTACCCCGCTTCCGGAAAGCGAAGTGCGTTTGGAATTTGCGCGCTCCGGCGGTGCAGGCGGGCAGAATGTGAATAAGCGTGAGACAGCGGTGCGCGCCATACACATTCCCACCGATCTTGCGGTCCATGTGTCCGTCGAACGCTCCCAGCTGCAGAATCGCGAACGCGCGCTTGAATTGCTCGCGGCAAAAGTGCAGCACCTGCGCGATTCGCTCTCCGATGCGGAAAAAGAAAAGATGTATATTTCCAAAACAACGCAGGTCGAGTGGGGAAATCAGATACGCTCATATGTCCTCCATCCGTATAAAATGGTCAAAGACCATCGTACGGAGGTCGAGACCGCCAAGGTTGATGCGGTGCTCGAGCGCGGTGAATTGGATGAATTCATTGAGGCGGAGAAAAACTTGACAAAATAAGATTTACATAGTAGGTTCAATGTGCCTAGCTGTCCGGGCGAAAATACGGACGGCGTTCTTTAAAAAGGTAAATTGATCATGAAGATCGATAGTTTTCCGGGCAAAACGCTTGGATTACTCGCAGACCTTACGTTGAAATTGCAACACGGTTCACGGACGGTTGGAGAGCTAGAACGGTTCACGAAAGGCGAGACACTATTCGCCGACATGTTTGTTGTTCCTGTGGATCGTACGAAGAAAAGCCGGCTTCCTCCGTACTGGAACGACCTTTTTCGGGCACCGGCGTGGAACAACATGTGCAAACCAATGCTCCTTCACCCCGACCTTGATTCGTCAGGTCCCGCATTCATTCACCTCTCGCGGTTGACGCTTTGTTATCCCCCCCCAGAAGAACGACATGGACTTCCACAGGCGATGGAGATCTATCAGTTTCTCCTCCATTCCGGGAAGATCAAGCAGTGTCTCAATTTTCGCGATGGAGAGGAGATTGCTCGCCACCTCACACGTTTTCCTGCTGAATGGGGAGGTAATCGGCTTCTCTTGTGGAAGTCTGTAGTAAAAGATGGGCATGGACACTATCATGTACCCAGCCTCTGTGACGGACAGGTTGGCAGTGACAAAGAGTACAACTGGCTTTGTTGGGAGCACTTTGCCGCTTATCCCGATTTTCTTCCGACGGTGATCTACAACCCCTGATCGACACCAGTGCCCCGCACAGAATGCGGGG
Organism: Candidatus Lloydbacteria bacterium RIFCSPLOWO2_01_FULL_50_20; assembly: GCA_001821435.1. Classification (GTDB taxonomy): domain Bacteria; phylum Patescibacteriota; class Minisyncoccia; order Phycocordibacterales; family UBA6899; genus MHLP01. The sequence goes on from MHLP01000043.1 coordinate 7,519, forward strand.
CACTTTTTAAATACCAGGAAACCCCGCACGGAGAGGGCGTCAGACGATGAACATAGCCCGTCGCGAGTGCGGGGATGAATGGAACCTTGCACGTCTCACACTGTGTGTGAGACGCTAGTTCCATGAGGATTCAACACTTAAACCATTCAACCTACCAACATCAGTACCACATTGTTTGGGGTACGCGAGGAAGGAGAAAGATACTCCAATCGTATGTACTGCCTGAATTAAAAAAGAGTCTGCATAACACGTGCAAGAAGTACCCGACGCTGTGGATCGACACCGTCAACACCGATCAAGACCACGTACACCTCCAGATGGGTATCCCGCCAAATATTACGGTGGCAGATGCCGTCCAGAAACTGAAAGCGTGCAGCAGTTTCGCGTTGCAGAAGAGGTTCAAGTTTATTCGAGAGATTTACCTTGAAAAGGACGGCATCTGGAGTGTCGGGTACTTCTCATCCACCATAGGGCTCAATGAGACGCAGCTCCGGAAGTACATACAATGGCAAGGCAAGCGTGATAAACCACGTCAGTTTAAATTGTTTTGAATCCTCATGCCAAGAGAGGAAACCCCGGACAGAGCGAAGCGGAGTCCGGGGAGGAGGTCATTCATATAAGGCAAAATAAAATTAACGTGTTATACTCTTTGCTAGTGACTAGCGACTGATGACTAGTGACTAACTCAAATGATCTATTTCGATAATGTTGCCAAATCATACGGAGGACATGCGGCGCTTACCGACGTCACTTTGGGTATTCAATCAGGGGAATTCGTTTCCATTGTCGGCAAATCCGGAGCGGGAAAAACAACCCTGCTTCGTCTCTTGCTCGCTGAAGAGCATCCGACGTCCGGCAATGTTTTTTTTGAGTCCACGAATGTTCATCGGATCAAGCAGTCCTTTATCCCCGAATACCGGCGAAGAATTGGAACGGTGTTCCAGGACTTCAGGCTTCTTCCGAACAAGACCGCATATGAGAATATCGCTTTTGCGATGGAGGCGGCAGGACGTACTGATGAAGAAGTCCGTTCCGATGTGCCGCAAGTGCTCGATCTTGTCGATCTTGCCTCAAAGGCGCTCCATTTTCCGCACGAGCTTTCCGGGGGCGAGAAACAGCGCGTCGCGATCGCCCGCGCCATTATTTCTCAACCTGATGTGCTGATCGCGGACGAGCCGACGGGCAACCTCGATCCCACAAATACCTACGACATCATCCAGATATTAAAAAAGATCCATGACATGGGCACAACGGTCATTTTAACAACGCATAATAAAGGCGTGATCGACTCATTGAAACGCCGAGTGATCACCATGGAGGGAGGAAAGGTTGTTCGCGACGATCCTGAAGGCAAGTACATTCTTTAAGATTGCGGCGAGAGAGCCCTCTCGAATTTTAAAAAATAAGCCGTCGGAACGGTATTTGCGTGTTATTCATACACAAAAACAGGGGTGACCGTTCGTCACCCCTGTTTGTCTTCCTAAACGCGCCCCGTATCCTTGAGGAGTTCCCCCCACTCCTCTTTGGGAAAAGGATTGTTGCCCGCGCCGTTTCCGACGTGGAAATACCCAACGGCGAGCCATACCTCTGTCGGGCAGGTTTGATTTTTCTTGTCTGCCACCAAATACGATTGGATGCGCCTTAGGTGTTTCTCTCGGACTTGCGGGATCTCTCGCGATTCTCTACTCAGGTTGCTGCTCATTGCCGGTACCTCATGACGCTAGTTATGAAAATGTTGCTGGAAAACACAATAGCACATATTAATTTTTTGTGCAAGCTCATTGCCGAATTTGTTGTCTCGTGCGAAAATGGGGGCAATGGGAGTATTCACCAATACGCGCCGGATCGTGAAGGCTGGGTTCATTAATTTTTGGCGCAATGCGATGGTTTCGCTGTCGGCGATCTTTGTGATGACCGTCGCGCTTTTTGTCATCGGCTCGACGATGCTTTTGTCGGTCTTTCTCCAGTCCTCGCTCGCCGAGATCAGGAACAAAGTGGACATCAATGTGTACTTCAATCCCGATGCCGGTGAATCCGCCATCCTTTCGATGAAACGGTCGCTTGAGAGTGTCCCCGAAGTCGCGCAGATAGAATATATCTCACGCGACCAGGCGATAGCGAATTTCAAGGAACGCCACGCGAATGATTACCTGATGACGCAGGCGCTTGATGAGCTTGCGGACAATCCTCTGGGTGCCATTCTCAATATCAAAGCGAAAGATCCGTCACAATATGAGGCGATCGCGAAGCATATCGCGGACGGCCAGGATTCCGTTGAACCGGGCGGCAACATCATTTCGAATGTGAATTTCGGGAAAAATAAGATCGTTATCGACAAACTGACGGCGATCACGAACGGCGTCGAGCGCGTATCTATCGCGCTGCTGCTCGTCCTCATCGTCATTGCCATCGTGATTACCTTCAACACGATCCGTCTCGCCATTTATGTCTCGCGCGATGAGATCTCGGTCATGCGCCTTGTCGGTGCTTCGAACATGTTCGTGCGCGGCCCATTCATCGTCGAGGGGATCATGTACGGCATCGTCGCGGCATTCATTGCGACCGGACTTTTTTACCCCGTGACGCTGTGGCTCAAAGATGCGACGGAAAGTTTTTACGGCGGCACCGATCTCTTTATCTACTATATTCAAAATCTTAATCAAATCCTCTCGATCCTCGTACTTTCCGGCGCGGCGCTCGGCACCGTCTCATCTTTCCTTGCGGTGCGGAGATATTTAAAGGTCTAGATCATGATTGCGATGATCACTGTTTCTGCAAGCCCCGTAGTAGATCCAATAATTTTACTGGTGTGAGCCAGAATGTCTCGAGTGTAAGCCCGGGGATGAATGGCCACAACAATAAGTGCGCGCGGTGGCGCACTCCTACCCAGAAAAACATCCCTGGTGCCGCCTGCGAAATGCCCCGCCTGCCTGCCGACAGGCAGGTAAGGGCGTGGATAGATAGGCGGCATGTTTTACATTCTCATAAAACTCACGTTAATCCAACACGGAAATAATTTACTCAACTATCATTTGCGTTAGAGCTCACTACGGGGCAAGCTTCATCGGCTCGCTCGCCCTCGGCGTTTAATGTTCATTTTTTCATATGGCAAAGGCACATAAATACATTTTTGTTGTAGGCGGAGTGATGAGCGGAGTGGGGAAGGGTGTGGCAACATCGTCTCTCGCACTTCTCTTGGAGGCGCGCGGTTTCAAGGTTTCTCCGATCAAGATCGACCCCTATCTCAATGTTGACGCGGGTACGATGAATCCGACCGAGCATGGCGAAGTGTTCGTGCTCAATTCAGGGTTGGAGACCGATCAGGATATGGGTTCTTATGAACGATTTTTGGGCCGTGCGCTCAATTCCGAGAATTACATGACCGGGGGGCTGGTTTATAAAACGGTCATCGACCGCGAGCGGGCGCTCGGCTATGAAGGCAAATGCGTCGAGCCGGTGCCGCATATTCCGGAGGAAGTCATTCGTCGTATTGTCGTTGCTGGAGAGAACGAAAAGTCGGATGTGACCATCATCGAGATCGGGGGCACCTTGGGAGAATATCAAAGTGTCATGTTCCTTGAAGCGGCGCGCCTTCTGAAGATCGCGCATCCCGACGACGTGCTCTTTGTGCTTGTTTCTTATCTTCCGGTCCCGGGAAAACTTGGCGAGATGAAGACGAAGCCGACGCAATATGCGGTGCGAACGATGAATTCTTACGGCGTTCAGCCCGATATCATCGTTGCGCGCGGAGAAGTCCCGCCTGATAAAAAACGCAAAGAAAAGATCGCGTCGTCGTCCGGCATGAAACCCGAGCAGGTGATCTCCGCTCCCGATGTCGACAGCGTCTATGATGTGCCGCTCAATTTTGAGGCGGATCACCTCGCGGAAACGGTGATGAAGATCCTTCAACTGAAAACACGGAAGCGCACGCCTTTTCTTTCGCCGTGGAAGTCGTTCGTTCGCACGACGAAAAAGACCACCGGCGAAGTGCGTATCGGCGTCGTCGGGAAATATTTCACGACCGGCGATTTTGTTCTCGCCGATTCCTATCTTTCGGTCATTGAAGCGATCAAGTATGCCGCATACAAGAACGGAAAGAAGCCAGTGATCGAATGGCTCGCTGCGGAAGAGTTCGAACCTTCGACTGGGGCTGGTCGGGGAGGTAACAAGGTGAACATGCGACCGAGCGGCGAGCGAGGAAGTACTGAGACCAGTAGGTCGAACGTGGCGAAGCTCAAAAAATTCGACGGCATCATCGTTCCCGGAGGTTTCGGGAAGCGTGGCATCAAGGGGAAACTTCGTGTCATCGAATACGCGCGCACGCACAAGATCCCGTATTTTGGCCTGTGCTACGGCATGCAGCTGATGGTGGTCGAATATGCGCGCAATGTCCTTCGTCTCAAAGAGGCCAATACGACCGAGATCGATCGCGAGACCAAACATCCCGTGATCGACATCATGACCGATCAAAAAAAGAAACTTGCCGCGGAGGAGTACGGCGGTTCAATGCGTCTCGGTTCCTATCCTGCGTATCTCAAGGAGCGGACGATCGCCCGCAGCGCGTATAAAGCCGAGATGATCCACGAGCGCCACCGCCATCGTTATGAGGTGAATCCGCAATACGTCGCCGAGCTGGAAAAAGCCGGACTGCTTTTTTCGGGTATTTCTCCGGACAAAAAACTCATGGAGATCGCCGAACTTCCGCATGCGAAACACCCCTTCTTTCTCGGTACGCAGTTCCATCCGGAATTCACCGCCCGTCCTTTGGATTCGCACCCGCTTTTCGATGCCTTCGTCCGTGCGGCGATAAAGAAAAAAAAGTGATAGAATAAAAATATGGAACAGCGCGTTCCGCTCAGCATCAAGTTCATCACCGGTTTTTCGTTCGCCGGACTCCTCTTTTCCGGCTATTTGAGCGCGGTAAAACTTTTTTCCTCTACTTGTGCGTTCAACGAAAGCTGTCCGTACTTTCTCGGTTTCCCCGCGTGCTATTACGGTTTTGGGCTGTACGTCGCGCTTTCCGTCCTGAGCGTCGCGGCAATAAAAGAACGCATCGAAATAAAACACGCGCTGCTCTGGATCGCCTATACGGCTTTTCTCGGAGTCGTCTTTGCGGGGTATTTCACTGCGCTTGAGGTCATCGCGTTCTTCGGCAAGGGACTCGCGACATACGGGCTTAGTGTCCCAACCTGCTTTTTGGGTCTGGTCTTCTTTATGCTGATCGGCGCCATAGCGGTACTCGGCTTGGCGCATCGTTGGCACCACGAAGATTAATTCCTCAGAATTTCAGCAGCTCTTTGGCGAGCTTAACGCGGTTGCGGTAGATGATCGTTATGGAGATCATTGAATTGAGTACGAGCAAATATGCCGGGACAAGGATCTCCGGAATGGCATAGATGGGGATCGCGATCAACGCGACCAGATTTCCGACGATCGCAAGCGAAAAGGTAAGCAGTGTTTCTTCGCGGGGCATGCGCCACGCGTGCCGAAAGGTCGGAAGTGAGCCGACGGCATCAATGACCACGAAAGAGATGAGTGCGAAGAGTGGATGGTCTGTCCACCACCACAAAAAAAGCCCGACGAGCGCTCCCAATTGGCAGAAAACATCGAAGCGTGTATAGGCGAAGTGAAATTTTTTCACCGAAAAAACGATGATGAGAAAACATTCGAGCGCGAGTGCGCTTAAAATGGCGCCCGAGGCGTAGACGCCTTCGGAGAACGAAGCCATCGCGGCGATCGCCGCGAGAACGAACCATGTACTCCAGCTCACGATGGCCGGATGGGTTTTTCCGTTCCGCACATCGCGGATATAGGGGAAAGCCGTCGATAATTCGATAAGTCCGGCGATCAGCATGAGCGGTGTCATTGGATAGAGTATAGCGCACTCGGAAGGTTGAAAAAAGCCGCGATTTCAGTATGATGGGAAAGTTAGGCAGTAGAGAATAGGCAGTAGGGAGTAAGAATTACTGAGATGTCATCTTTGTGTTTCTCTACCTACTACTCCCTCATCCCTACTTACTAACTATTGCGGGATCGGCTAATGGTAGGCCAGTAGCCTCTGGAGCTATTTATCTTGGTTCGAATCCAAGTCCCGCAGCCAGGGAAGTAAGCAAACGACATCTGGCGGTGGAAATTCAACGCTCATCGGACTTTATCAGTCGCTTATTTCTGTGCTCACGCAACTCGTGAGCATACTAAGTGCCAAACGATAGCCTTCAACTTGTGATTCACATTAATAAATAAAAACAATAAATCACATATGACATTTCTAATGGGCATTTTTCTTGCGGTTTTAGGTTTCTCGGGTTTATATTTCGCTATATTTGGCGCACGACTACTTTTTGAAAAAGGTTATATTGAGAAACTACATGAGGGAATGTGGAAACCATCAAAGGACAATCTTTTTTCAAAAAAGAGTACATATGCCTATTCTAGGGCTCGTGGTTTTCAAAGTTTGATCGTAGGACTGATGTTTCTTGGTTTTGTATTTTGGGTCCTCTGGACATTGGTAAGCCCCCCCATAAACTAACCCCATGCTCCGCACTGCCGACAAATTCAACTCACTCCTGACCTGTGGAACCGCTATCGTGCGGAGCATGGCACGTCCACCGGCTACACCTACGATCACTATGGAGGACGCGTCACCCAGACAGTGAATAGGGG
>MHLP01000043.1:14241-16509 GCA_001821435.1 Candidatus Lloydbacteria bacterium RIFCSPLOWO2_01_FULL_50_20
AATGGTGAACTGTTGGCGACGGTAGAGCGGAATGGCACTGCCACCTCTACGTACATCGCCCATACCGATCATCAGGGTGGGACGAATGTGATGTCGGATAAAGGCGACGCGTACTACCCGTTTGGTGCGAAGAAAAATAATGAACTACCCGCCAACGGTTTCGTGGAAAAAGCGCGGATTCATTGGTCAATACGAAGATGCAGCGACGCAGTTTTCGTATCTAATGGCTTTACTCTAGAAAACGGAGTCCGTTGTTACGCTAGATGCTCCGTCGGCACGTTCCCACATCTACCCGTAAAACGTGGTGAGACTGCTTAAGAGAAGCTCAAGCCGTACCTAGCTGGCACGTTTTCACCTCTCGCGCCCATTTGTCATAATCGCTACGCTGACCAGATGAACATCAGCGACGATCGTCTCCGCGAATTCCAGGACGCGTATAAAGAGGATTTTGGCGACAACATCTCACCTGCAGAAGCGCGAGAGATGTTGTCGCGTCTAACAACGCTGTACGAATCCCTGCTGCGCCCCTTACCGGATCGCCCGCAAGGGGAAGACTTCACGCGGCGCGACGACCTGACGCGACCTCGCAACGTTCGCGGAGCGCCTTGATGTTGCGTTCGATCAAGGCAGCTTCCTCCGGGTCGTCGAGTAACGCGTGGTGAATTCCACGGATAAGCTCCGCTATCTCGTGCCTACCAGGCAACTTTCGAACGTCGTCGCTAATCGCCAGTCCGAGTCCTCGAGGACCCTGAGCGAGTCCGCGAGTCGAAGGGCGGAGAGAGTTTTTAAGCCGAAGTGCACAAATTCACGAGTCCTCGAGGACCCTGAGCCTGTCGAAGGGAGCGAGTCGAAGTGCCATGTACTATATTTACATTTTAGCATGCAAGGATGGTTCACTTTACACGGGTATCACCACTGACGTAGATCGTAGATTCGAAGAACATAAAAATGGCAGAGGTGGACACTACACAAGCTCAAAAGAAATTGTGCGGGTGGTATATACCGAAAAGTATCCTGATAGGTCGTCTGCACTGAAAAGGGAGGCACAGATAAAAGGATGGACGCGGAAAAGGAAACTAAACCTCATCCAACTCGGTCAGACAAAGAAAATACTATAACATGAAAATATGCGAAATAACGGACATATCCCCATTATCACATTATCACATTATCACTATCCGTTAGTCCGCCTATTGCAGGAAAGATCGTATCGCGGACCAGCTCTCAGCGGTGCCGAGCACATCGTCATGCGCATGTCCGGAAATAGTGATGAATGATTTCTCCGCTTGCGGAAGTTGATCGAACAGTGACCTTCCGCGCTCAATCGGGATGATCTCATCCTCCGTCCCGTGGATGAGTAAGACCTCTTTTGCGAGTGAGGCGTTGGCGATGTTGTCGAGTTCGATCTTGAGCAAGGGCGAGACGGGGTAGACCGGATAATGTCCTTGTGCAACGCGCGAAAGCGTATCGAATGGAGAAATCAGCAACAGTTTTTGCGGAGAAGCGAGTGCTGCGTGATATGATGCAAATCCCGTTCCGATGCTTCGGCCGATGATCAGCAGTTCAGTATATTCTTTTTTCTTCGCCCAAGCATTCATGTGTTCGGTGTCACGCAAGAGGAGTTCGACCGAAGGTTTTTTCGACTGGTCACCGGCGTAACCGGAATATTCAACGGCGAGTACGTTATATCCGTAGAGTGTGAGCCAATGCACAAGGTATACCGAATCACAGGCGCGCTCGGCGTTGCCATGGTAAATGACGGCCAGTTTTGTCGAACTTCCTGATTCAATAACGTATGCGCGAGTCCCTTCGGCGGCGATGATCCTGGCGTTCGGAAGTTCCGCGCACTCCTCCATTGGAGTCATTGGCGGATAGAAGAGATACGTATCTTGGAGCGTGTACAGGACCATCCCAAAACCGACATAGGTGAACAAAAGAATCCGGAGGATTGCAAACCCGATGCCCCACAGTGATTTTTTAGGAAACAATTGCATAAGTGAATTATACCTGTGTCTTGAAGAACTCGAGAATGGGGATCGATCGGACGGAAATGGTGTCGGGCACTGCTGATTGCGTAGCTACATGTCATAAATAAAGCTACCTGAGACGCATCGTTCGACCGCGGTTCCAACTTCCTTTCACACGGCGCTATTATTGAGAGAAACGGGGACAGCCCTGCTCTGTAGAAAACACCCCGTGTCACCAAGGTACGCCTAAATCACCAGCATGTTATAGGCGAACCAGCGCAGTCCCATCTCCCGCATCTGC
>MHLP01000044.1 GCA_001821435.1 Candidatus Lloydbacteria bacterium RIFCSPLOWO2_01_FULL_50_20
GGCGTTCATTCCGGACTTCCGCGCGCTCGGAAGTTAAAACTCATCACGTCATTGCTTGGAGTATCTGTCTAGCCTCACAAATTTACCATTAAGCCGAATATCAAGAGCTCAAAGAATACGCCCTTAAACATGGAATAGAAGAAAAATATCTCGAGTTTTGGATCGAGGACTAATTCCTGCAGACAAAAATATGGGTGTCACGGAGTGCGATGAACTAAAAAAGTTTTTCCCTATTTGCGAGTATCCCAAGCTCGTTGTCGTTCGACAACGAGCTTGGGATAATGATGAAGCAACAATTCATGCGAGCAAGAGAATTAAGCGGAGAAAAAAACGCCACAGCAAATGTGGCGTTTCAGTTCATTTCTTATCCGGAAGCCCGATATCGCTCGCGATCCCTTCGTCGTCGGGATGGACGAACGTCGGTACGGGGAGCACTTCCGCTGGCGCTTGAACTGCGGCAGGAGGCATCGGTGGGCGAGGAGGTCTCCCTTCCATGATGTCGTTTATCTGTTCAGCGTCGATCGTTTCCCACTCGAGGAGCGCTTTGGTCATCGTTTCGACCTTAGCGCAGTTTTCTTCGAGGATCTTCCGTGCGCGGGTGTATGCATCATCGGTGATCTTTCTGATGGCGGCATCGACTTTTCTCATCGTTTCTTCAGAGTGCGCTTTTTGCGATGCGATCTGGCGGCCGAGAAAAACTTCACCATCCGATTCCGCGTATACCATGACGCCAAGTTCGGGGACCATACCCCACTCGCAGACCATGCGCCGGGCAAGTTCGGTCGCACGCCCGAAATCATTTGAGGCGCCGGTCGTCATCTGTTTCATAAAGAGTTCTTCCGCGATACGTCCGCCAAAAAGCACGGCAAGTGTCGCGAGGATCCGCTCTTTGTTCATGCTGTAGCGGTCTTCCGTAGGGAGCTGCATCGTGACGCCCAGGGCTCGTCCGCGCGGAATAATGGTCACTTTGTGTACGGGGTCCGTGTGCTCCCGAAGCACGCGTGCGACAACTGCGTGGCCGGATTCATGATAAGCAGTATTCCTGCGTTCTTCTTCCGGCATGACCATCGTCCGTTCGGCACCCATCACGATCTTGTCTTTAGCGCGTTCGAAGTCGCTCATTCCGACAAATCGTTTTTCGGTGCGTCCGGCAAAGAGTGCAGCTTCATTCACGAGATTCGCAAGGTCTGCTCCGGAGAATCCGGGTGTTCCCCGCGCGATGATGTTTGCGTTCACGTCGGGGGCGAGCGGTACTTTTCTCATGTGGACGCGAAGGATCTGCTCGCGACCGCGGATATCGGGAAGCGGAACGACGATCTGCCGGTCGAACCGTCCGGGCCGCAAAAGCGCCGGATCGAGTACGTCGGGACGGTTGGTTGCGGCGAGGATGATGACTCCAGCCGCCCCTTCAAATCCATCCATCTCGACGAGGATCTGATTCAGCGTTTGTTCGCGCTCATCGTTTCCTCCGCCCAACCCCGTGCCTCGCTGACGGCCGACTGCGTCGATCTCGTCAATGAAGATGATACAGGGCGCATGCTGTTTCGCGGTATTGAACATATCGCGCACCCGCGCGGCACCGACACCGACGAACATCTCCACAAAATCTGAACCGGAGATAGAGAAAAATGGAACACGCGCCTCACCGGCGATCGCTCTTGCAAGTAGCGTTTTCCCGCATCCGGGATTGCCGATCAAGAGCGCCCCTTTTGGAATGTGTCCTCCGAGTTTCTGAAATCTTAACGGGTCGCGCAAAAAAACGACAAACTCCTGGACATCCTCTTTGGCTTCGTCACAGCCGGCCACATCATCGAATCTGGTTTCGTTCTTGTTCGGATCAACCCATTTCGCGCGGCTTTTGCCGAAACCGAAAGCTCCGCTCGCTCCTCCTCCGCCCTGCATGCGTCTCGTAATGAAGATAAATGTGGCGATAAGAAGGATCACCGGAACCCAGCCGATGACGATCTGCAAGAGAAATGAATCTCCCTTTTCCGGTTCCGGGGGAGCGCTGATCTCGACGCCGGCCTTCAAAAGTTCACCAGGAAGCCAGATCATATCTCCCTCGGGAATATTGGTCTCGAGTTTTCTTCCGCTCACCATTTCTGCCTTGACCGTTCTCCCGATCAGTTCAGCCTTCCTGATATTTTTTGCATGTACTTCGGCAAGGAACAACGAGTAAGATACTTCGATATTCTTGCTTTTGTTTTGCGAGGACTGATGAAAAATTGATACAATGATGAATATGGCAATGGCTCCCAACATCAATCTCAGCAACATCACCGTCTCCTCTTTACCGTTCTTTATTCAAGGAACTTTTCCGAACTATTGCTCACTCAAGCATCGAAGAATGGCGGTGTCAATTCAGCTTTCAGAGAAGAGCCGTGAAAGCGGAATTTCAAAACGGCCGTGTTAGAATGCAAGCATGCACAAGCGAAAAAACGGATCGTATCGGGGCGTTCTCGAAGGAAAGAAAGTTCTGGTCATGGGTCTCGGGCTTTTGGGCCGCGGTGTTGGTGATGCGTGTTTTTTGGCCGAATGCGGTGCAGAGCTCATCGTCACGGACCTAAAGTCACGCGAACAGCTGGCTCAATCGGTCGCGCAGCTGGCGGCGTTTCCGAATGTCACTTTTGTCCTCGGTCGACATCGGCTCGATGACTTTCGCGACAAAGATTTCGTACTCAAAGCAGCCGGGGTGCCGCTCAATTCGATCTATATCGCTGAAGCGAAGAAAAATAATGTCCCGGTCCGCATGAGCGCCGATCTGTTCGCCAAGATTTCAGGTGTCACGTGTGTCGGCGTAACAGGCACGAGAGGAAAATCAACTGTCGTGCACATGTTGCACGCAGTTTTGAAAGAAGCGGGGAAGCCGGTTCTCTTGGGAGGCAACGTTCGCGGTGTTTCTACCTTGGCATTATTGTCAGAAGCGACACCCAAACACATCGCTGTACTTGAACTCGATTCGTGGCAGCTCCAGGGCTGGAGTGAGATGAAGATGAGCCCGCACATCGCGGTATTCACGACATTGTATTCTGATCACGTGAACTACTATAAGGAAAACCCAGCCGCATATCTCGATGATAAGGCGAATATATTCTTGTATCAGAAGCCGGGTGATATCCTCGTGCTCGGGAAGCAAGTCGCGCCGACGATCATAGAGAAATATGGCGAGTGCATAGAATCGGAAGTAGTCGTGGTTGATGACCTGGATCTCCCCGATACGTGGGCACTGCGCGTCGCCGGCAAGCATAATCGCTACAATGCAGCCCTTGCGCTCGCCGTAGCACGAGAGCTCGGTATCGGCGATGCGGTGAGCCGAAAGAGCCTGGAGTCGTTCTCTGGCGTGCCCGGGCGACTCGAATTCATCGCCGAGAAAAATGGCGTGAAGATCTACAACGATAATAGCTCCACGACGCCCGACGCAACGATCGCGGGGCTGCGCGCTCTCGGCACGTCAGGCGAGCGCACCGTGGTACTCATCATGGGTGGCGACGAAAAAAATCTTGATATGTCTGAGCTCGTTGCGGAAATACCTCGCTGGTGCTCAAAAGTCGTGCTCTTCAAAGAGCGCGGGACGGACCGAGCTCGTGATACGATATTTTCCCTTGTGAGCCAAGGGGTCGAGATCTTCGAAGAAGAGGGTCTCGAGGCGACAGTGCGCCGTGCGTTTACCATCGCCACCCCTGGGGAAACTATTCTCTACAGTCCCGCATATTCGTCATTTGGGAAATACTTCAAGAACGAGTATGATCGTGGCGACCAGTTTAATGCACTTGTGAAAAAGTATATTATCTCCGTAAAGGTTTGACACCTGCGTGCGTTTTCGTAGATTGGAGGAAGAGGATTTTCTGGAGAGGAGTATATCGATGCACTTGCTTTCTCGTTTTTCACGCTGGCAGCTTGGAACAAGTCGCGGGTTGGACACATTCGTAAGAAAGCATCTTCGAGATGAGGGTCGTTTCGGAGATTATCGTTTCGTGTTTCATCGTGGGAAACCAAAAACATGGTTGCACGCAGGTATCTTTTGCGATGGAGAATACACGATCATCCTCGCGCGAAAAGTTTTTGGGCCATTTCGAGATGACATCGCGTGCATTAGCTTCCATTCCCCGACTATTCGAAATCTTGTTGCAGAGCCTGGGGTGATCGAGGTAGTGCAAATCCAAGGTGTTGAAAGGAAAGAGCAGGAACTCAAGACACTTCGATGGGACAGGATGCTTCTTGAGATGCTGACCATTCTCGCTCGTGAGTCTGGATTTGCTGAGGTTCGCGTTCAAGCAAGTCGACAGAACCCATGGCTCCAATGTGTTCGAGATCCTGACCTTTACACAAAAAGAAAAAAAGTGTTTCACCTCCGCTACGATGTCCTTCCGAAGCGCATGGGGTTTACGCCGGGAGAACAGTATCACACGCTCATGCTCAAACCATGATGCTTGAACACCGTCAGGCGACGGTGTTTTTTTGTCCAAAAGCGTGGAAACTTTTTTGCGGTGCAGGGTGTTATATTAAACACATGTGTGGAATATTCGGATACGTAGGTGAACGGCAGTCAGATGTGGCGCTTCTTGCATACTGGGCGCTGCGCGACCTTGAGTACCGCGGTTATGATTCGTGGGGGATCGCCGCCATGACACCGGAAGGAATATATATCAAGAAATCGGTCGGGAAGATTTCCGATGCGAATGAGCGCGAGTTTCGCGGGGTGTCAGGAAAAATTGCGGTCGGGCATTCACGCTGGGCGACGCACGGCGGTGTCTCGGAAGTGAATTCCCATCCGCATTTCAACCGCGACCGAACGATCTCCGTCATTCACAACGGCATTGTCGAGAATCATAACGAACTCCGTGCATTTCTTCGGGAAAAACTCGGAGTAAGTCACGAAGATCTTTTTGTGTCCGAAACCGATACGGAAGTGATCCCGCACCTTATCGATTATTTTTTGCGCGAGGGAAAGAATTTTGAACAGGCGTTCGTTGAGACCGGAAAGATGCTCGAAGGCCGTTACGCTGTTGTGGTCATGAAAAAAGGCGAGCCGTATCTCTTGGCGATGCGCGACGGATCACCGCTTGTCGTTGGCGAAGGAAGAGACGAATATTATCTTGCATCCGATGTTCCCGCCTTCCTCGATCATACGCGCACGGTCTGTTATCCGGGAGACCGTGAGTATCTGAAAGTGTCCGCCGACGGCATGATGATGAGAAGTCTTGAGAACGGAACGAAAGTCGAGCCGAAATGGATCGAGATCGTGTGGGACAAAGTGAGCGCGACGAAGGAGGGACATGCCCATTACATGCTCAAAGAGATCTTGGAGCAGCCGCTGGCACTCGATAAGGCGATCCATCAGGAGGATGAGCAATTGCTCGCGGCGGCGAGACTGATGAAAGAGCGGGAACATCTCTTTTTTATCGGGTGCGGTACGGCGGCAAAAATGGCAAAACTCGGAGAACTGTATGCCGCAACCGTCGGCGAAAAACTCGCGACTGCTTTTGTCGGATCGGAATTCAATACATACGGCCGGTTTCTCGACAGAAAGAGCTTGCTCTTTGCGGTTTCTCAGAGCGGAGAAACGGCGGATGTGCTTGAGGCGCTTTCGATCGGCAGGAAGAAAGGAACGAAGATTATTTCGCTGCTCAACGTCGTCGGCAGCTCGATGGACCGCATGTCGGACCAGAAACTCTTCATCAATACCGGACCCGAAATCGCCGTTGCCTCCACGAAAGCGGCGACGGCGCAGATCGCCGTACTTATCCTGCTGGCATACGCATTGGGGAAGAAACTCGGAGAAGGCAAACACCTCATGCGCAAAGTGGTGAAAGAGATGAAGCAGTGGGTCACCCTTGATCTCTCGCGTGAGATAAGAATCGTTGCGCAAAAACTCAAAGATACCAATGACTTGTATATCATCGGACGAGGATTGAACGCGCCCATCGCGCATGAAGCGGCGATCAAGATACAGGAAGTGTCCTATATTCATGCGGAAGGTTTTCCGGGGGGCGAACTCAAGCACGGGCCGATCGCGCTGATCCAAAAAGGTACGCTGGTGATCGCGCTTATTCCGAATGACGAAACGAAGCGAGATATGGAATCGAATACCACGGAACTGAAGAGCCGCGGCGCTTATATCATCGGCGTTTCACCGTCCCATTCGCCGCTTTTCGACGAGTGGATACAGGTTCCTGATATCGGCGTCGCTTCACCGATCGCGAGTTTGATTCCGATCCAGCTGCTCGCGTACCACCTCGCTGTTTTGCGCGGCAATGATCCTGACAAGCCGCGGAATCTCGCAAAAAGCGTAACCGTAAAGTGAAAGTGCTTTTTACACGCGATAGCGGCTAAAAAGTACTTTGGGGTATGGGCGAACAAAAAACGCCGCGCTTGCCTGTGCAGTATATGCAGTCAGGACGTGCGCGGTGATGTTTGTGAGCCAAATTTAATAGACGCGCAACTCTTTTGCGGCGTAACTCGCGGTCCAACGAAGAGTCTTGTTACTGTCCTTATGGGCGATAAGGATCTCCACGAATTTCCACTGGAAGCTTTCCCAGAAGAATTTAAGCATCACTTCATACGAACCGCTGGCTGGGTGCGGTGTGATATCCAATTTTCCACGGAACAGGTACGTGCGCTTTCGCTTGTCGGTTGCCGCCTCTTTCTCGTCTGACCAACCGTTTACCCAGTGGCATGACCGAGTATTCCAATCAACAGGATACTTGAAGTTATTGATGATTTCCCTTCGGAACACCTCGTTGATGATCCGGATCGCATGCTCGTCCGTTTCTGTGGTCTGAATTACCTGTTTTGACATCACTTCCTCCGTCAAGGAGTACGACAGGCACTATTGCCTCTCGACCGGCATCAAGCCAGCGAGTTTGCAACAACTATTTGCGGCAACTTCGCTGGCCTGATTTGCTGTAAGCACACTAACTAAAAAATGCTTATTTGTCGAGCATTTTTTAGGAATGTCACAAGTTGTTTCTGACGCATGTTATAATAGGCAAACGAACTGAACATTATTCGTTATCAATAATAATTGAATTTTATGGCAATGGAAAACATGGAGGTGGAGGAACATGGCTGCGGAAATTGCGGTGATGAAAAAGGGAAGTGCGGGGGGCACTGGCAGAAGCATGGGCGAAGCTGGGTGTTTATTGTTCTTGCGCTTGCCGGAGCACTTTATCTTTTGACGCTTGCCGCAAATACACTCGCGGAATATCAATACATCGGACGGGATATCGATTCGCAGACAACGATAGCGGTTGCGGGGGACGGAGAAGCGTATGCGGCGCCGGATATTGCGACGGTCTCGTTTGCGATCACGCAGGAATCAAAACTCTCCACCGACGCGCGCAAAACGGTCGATGACAAAATGAAGAAGATCAAAGATTTCCTCACGAGTTCCGGTGTTCTTGAAAAAGATATTAAAACGACAGGATACGATCTCTATCCGAAATATGAATATGTGCGCACGCCGTGTGTAGAGCCTCTTTCCGGAGTATCAGGAGCAGGCGGGGCGGTGACCTTGTCATATCCTTGTTATAACGACGGCAAGCAGGTGCTCAAGGGCTATGAAGTCACGCAATCCGTCGAAGTGAAGATCCGTAATCTCGATGATGCGGGCAAGATCGTTGGCGGCCTCTCTGATAACGGTGCGACCAATTTAAGCGGCTTGAGCTTCCTTGTCGAAAATGCAGATGCGGTAAAGGCACAAGCGCGCGAGGCGGCGATCGGAAAAGCAAAAGCAAAAGCCGAGCAACTCGCGGCGGATCTGGGCGTTAAGCTCGTGCGGATCGTTTCGTTCAACGAAGGCGGCGACTACCCCATCTTTTACGGTCGCGGCGGGGCAATGGAGTCGAAATTAATGACGGCCGACGCGCCTGTCCCCGCGGAACTTCCGATAGGAGAAAACAAATACACGTCCAATGTGACGATCGTGTATGAAATAAGATAGGAGGGGAACTTACCGGTAAAGAGAAAAACGACCGCCCTTACTGCGATCGTTTTGACACAAATAGAGTTATGTATTAAAATAGCCATGGAAAGTATTGGGAAAATAACATCGGCGCATTCATAGCATAGGAGAAATCATGTATCGGCCCAGTTGCGTGTTTACGATCGTATTCGCCGCTTTTTTTTCTTCCATCTTATCGGCACCCGCGGTGTTTGCCGCGGACGATACGCTGGGAGGTAGTAAAAAACTTCACGCCAGTACGCAAGCTGAAACCCGATCGTCCGAAGGCCAACCGGTCAGATCTCGCGTCGAGATGCTGATGAAAGGGATTGTGATCGACCGGCATACAACTTCTTTCTATCGGTACTGGCAACGGCAAGACACAAGATACAAGGAAGAATTTCAGTGGGGCGATGCGGTGTGCCGTTCCGTGATCATTCACGGTAAGTCCGATTATGCCTGTGATGATCCCGTATGGAAAAAATTAGCAATAGGAACCGTGATCAGTGTTCCTGCGGGTCTGATCTTCGCGAAAGCCTCTCCGGGAAATCCTCCGGAAGCAGTTGCGCTCTCGCGTACCAGAGAAGGCGAATATGTCCTCGACATACACGCCACCATTGTAACAGTGGAAGAGATCCGGCTCGCATTGCAACTTTCGGCACTCACGCGCGAATTGTCGCAGAAAAGTAGTCTCGTGAATTTTCTCGGCATTGCCACAGTCGCCTTCCTCCTCCTTTTTGTTTTAATGGTTGCCTTGTACGTGGATTGCCGCCGCAAGGTCAAGGATCGCGACAGAACGATCGCGGAAATGATCGTTCGGTTGGATAAACTCCGCCAGTCAATTCCAAAGGCCTGAAAGATAAATGCGGCGCCACGGATTGCCGCAACTGAGCGTTTAACTTTAATCTGATTTTTCGCCGATGATATCGGCGCGCCCCAATGCTCGTAGTACGAACACCCGAACGCCTCCTTTGTTGAGGCGTTTTTTTTATCTAGCTAATTTCTTGACAATTTTATACTATATGATATGGTTGTCAATGGAATACAGTGCCGATCATGGCGATTGGCCCTGAATTTTCTTTCTTTGACTTTTCGTTTTTGCGCAACTTTTTTGAGGAAGCATCATGACTGAGCAAGTAAGGGTCACGAAAAGAGATGGAGTACCGGTGGGTTACCACGATGACGGGCCACCGATGGAAAGTCCGTTCGCGAAGCTCGCGGCACTGAAGAAGTGGCAAGAGGCCGTGTCCATAGCGGATCCGCCGGCGGTGGAAAGCTCACCGCCCGAAAGCGCCGAAGGAGTCGAGTTGGACTCCGAAGCAGGACGCGAAAGAACCGCCGAGGAAGATCGTCAGTTGGTTGAAGAAATGGTGGCCTTGTTGCCTCCGTCTTCTTTGCCCGACGAGGCGATGAAAAACGACCGAGGGGAGTCCGGCGAAAAGGACGAACCCGGCACTTCACGGTTTTCTCTGGAAGTACCCGAAGGGGTTTCTTGCGATATCGGAGAACTCTTCAGGCTTCTCGATGTGGCGAATGTTACGCTCCCAAAGCGGTACTGGTTCTATTCCGTCCATGAGGGCAAGTGCGGAACGGCGACCCTGAGAGTCGTGCGTTCCAAAGGCGAACTCGTCGTTCTCGTTGTCGCGGTACAGGACGACATACCGGAGTACGTGAGAGAACTGCGGATGTCCGGCGCGGAGATGACACTCGAGGTGCTCGTTCATCCCGAACGACTTGGGACGGACGAGATGTCGCTCAAGGCGAAGAAGTTCGCCAAACTGCTGGCGGCCATCCATCGCCGGAAAGTTCGCGCGCGTTCGCGTAATCGCCACCGCAAAGGTGCTGCAAAGCACCAGCAACAGGATCAACAGTCGTAAAAACCCGACGCTCACGCTGCGCGTCATGTGCCCGCAGCGTGAGACACCTCACAACGCAAAACAGCGAAGGAGATTCAAAAGTGGAGTTAAAAAAAACGATGAACAGATTCCTGACGTTGGCCGGAGTACATCTCGGCATTTCGACAGGCGTTCCGGTCGCGGATACTGCGGATGAGTCCGCCCTGGTAGGTATCGGCGACGGCGGCGAACACGCGGTCTGCGGGGGAAGACGCAGACACAAGAGCGGGAACAGGCAGTCTGCGGAAAAGCATCTGCATCTGGCCCGTCTCGGCAAGGTTGATCTTTTTCGCGGATATCCCGGCGAAGGAGAAAAGATCGTGTTTTACCAATGGGCATCCCCAAATCCCGAACATCGTGATCAAAAGGGGAATCCTTCCCTGAGACTTCAACCGAGGATCTATTACAAGGATGGGGTCGAAGTTGTCCGCTTTCCTGCCTTCAACGGTCCGACCCTTTCGAGGCGGGTTTTGTGGGGGAGGATCCCGGACCCGGAGAGCCTGCAGTCCGAATATCGGGACGAGCTCCTGGTGTTCGCGAGAGCGCTCGATCGAGCAATGAAGGACTACTGCAAGCAATGGAATGCTGCAAGAAAGAGGCGATCGCGGAAATCGTCGTAAGAAGTTGACCAATGCCCGACCGCACAAAAGCGGAAGGGCATTTTTCTTTTCCACGGCCGCTTGACTTCTTTGCTGGAGAGAATATACTCATCATGTAAGCCAGTTTCGGAACCCCGCGGGGGTTTTTTGTTAGAGGGATCTTGCATTTTTTCTTCACTATATACTATCAACTAGTTACTAATAACTGATTCTTATGAGCTTCATCAATTATCTGCGCGAGACAAGAGGAGAGCTTCGTCATGTGACGTGGCCGACCAAAAACCAGACGATCAACTACACGATCATCGTGGTGCTTATTTCGATAGGCACCGGACTTTTTCTTGGTCTGCTTGATTACCTTTTTGCGCAGGGGCTTCAATTTTTTATTTAATACCGGGTCAATCGAAGAAAATTATGGATCAAGAAAAAACAAGTGAAGCAACTTCCGGAGCCGATGGCCGCCAGTGGTATGCCATTCATACCTATTCCGGCTACGAAAATGCGGTCGTGCGCAATCTGAAACAGCGTATCGAGTCGCTCGGTATGGAGGATAAGATCTTCGAAGTCGTTGTTCCGAAAGAAAAAAAGATAAAGATGAAAGGCGGAAAACGCGCGGAGGTCGAAGAAGAAATTTATCCGGGCTACGTGCTCGTGAACATGATCTATGATCCGGATTCCTGGTACGTCGTGCGCAATACGCCGCGCGTGACGGGTTTCGTCGGTGCGGGCGTTGTGCCGGTTCCCTTGGATCAAAAAGAGATCGATATGCTTTTCACGCGCATGGGCTCGAAGACGGTGAAGCATACGATCGATCTCCAGGTCGGCGAATCGGTCATCATTACTGACGGACCGTTCAAAGAGCTCGAGGGACGCGTGGGCGAAGTGGACGAAGATCGCGGACGCGTCAAAGTAATGGTCCCGATGTTCGGCCGCGAAACGCCTGTTGAACTCGACTTTTTGCAGATAAAAAAGATCTGACAAAGCCGGAATCCCGCCCGATCGGAATGGTATTTGCGTAATAGTCAAAAATCCCTTAGTATCGGCATATTCTGAAAGGTGCCGGCTTGCTGCCGGGCTTCTCTCTTTTCAGGGGTAAGTTCACTAAGCATTTCTACACATATGGCAAAAAAAATAATCAAAAAACTGAAGTTACAGGTTCCGGGAGGAAAAGCGACTCCGGCACCGCCCATCGGTCCGGCGTTAGGCCAGGCGGGGATCAATATCGGCGATTTCGTCACGAAGTTCAATGCCGCAACGGCAAAGATGATGGGTGACATCATTCCCGTCGAAATTTCCGTTTACGACGACCGCAGTTTTTCGTTCATCACGAAAGTTTCTCCCGTATCGCGGCTTATTTTGAAAGCGATCGGAAAAGACAAGGGCTCCGGAAAGAATCTCGAGTCGAAGGCCGGAACGATGACGATGGCGCAAGTGCGCGAGATCGCCGAGAAAAAAATGCCCGACCTGAACGCCGCCTCGGTCGAGGCTGCTATGAGAACGGTCGCCGGGACTGCCCGCTCCATGGGGGTCACGGTGAAGGAGTAAGAATGGCCGCCTTCGGGCGGTTTTTCGTTTGGTGGCGCGCTTGCTATACTCAAACTAAATGAAAGCCGAGAAAAAAACACCGCACAAGCGTCCGAGCTGGGACGAATATTTCATGAAAATTGCAGAGGTGGTGGGGACTCGCGCAACTTGTGATCGAGGTCGTAGCGGTTGTGTCGCTGTGCGAGACAAGCGTATTCTCGCGACGGGGTATGTCGGTGCACCTGCCGGTTTACCATCGTGCGATGAACTTGATCACGAACTTCACACGGTGACACATCATGATGGATCACAGACACAACATTGTGTGCGCACGACCCATGCCGAGCAGAATGCGGTTGCTCAGGCAGCGCGCATTGGCGTTTCTCTTGATGGTGCGACGCTCTATGTGCACATGACTCCTTGCTACACGTGCGCGAAAATTATGGTCAATGCGGGAATTAGGCGTGTTGTTGCAGAGAAAGATTACCATACAGCACAGCGCAGCAAAGACACATTTAAAGATGCTGGAGTGCAATTTGAGCTGCTCTCAAAAGAAGTAGAAACATATGCGGACATGGTTCCCGAAGATGTTGAAGATGCGCGGTAGCTTTTCATAATTCATGGAAAAAAAGATCATTCTTGGTTTTGCGGGTGAGATCGCAAGCGGAAAAGGTACCGCCGCGAAGTATTTGGTAGAGCGGCACAAAGCAGCGACCTATCGTTTTTCCACGATGCTTCGCGATATTGTCGAGCGGCTGTATCTGTCCGTCGACCGCGAGCACATGCAGCGAACCTCAACGATGCTTCGCAGGGAATTTGGCGAGGATGTCCTTGCAAAAGTGATGTTCGAAGACGCAAGGAATGATACGCACCAATTGATCGTGATCGACGGCGTCCGACGGTTAGAAGACGTGAAATATTTGCGGGAGATCCCTGAATTCAAGCTCTGTTATGTGAGCGCGCCATTGAAAACACGCTACGAGCGTCTGCTCACCCGCGGTGAAAATGCGGATGATAGTGCCAAGACCTATGAACAATTTGAAAAGGATCACCAGGAAGAACCCGAACTCGAGATCACCAAGCTCGAGGCATTCGCCGAGGAGGTCATTGATAATTCTGGCACACTGCCGGAGCTTTATCAGGCGCTTGACGCGATCGTCAAAAAGTACGGTGGGTGACTATCCACTGTTTCAGTTGGCGTGGACATGAAACAATGACCGCCGGAACGTACAAAGGAAAAACATGAAAGGTAAACTTATCGTTATTGACGGCACCGACGGCTCCGGGAAAGGGACCCAGTCTGCTCTGTTGATCGAACGGCTTTCGCGCGAAGGGAAAGAGGCGAAACTCGCTGATTTTCCGCAATACGGACAATCGTCCGCTTTTTTTGTCGAGAAATATCTGCGCGGCGAATACGGTACACTCGAAAGCGTCGACGCATATAAGGCGTCGCTCTTCTACGCGCTTGATCGCTACGACGCGTCGTTTCATATGCGCAAGTGGCTCGACCTGGGGACGATCATTGTCTCGAATCGTTATGTATCCTCGAACATGGGACACCAGGCGGGGAAGATCGCCGACCCGAAAGAACGCGAGAAATTTCTTGCATGGCTCAAAGATCTCGAGTACGGCATGCTTGCCATCCCGCGTCCCGATGTGAACATTTTGCTTTTTATGCCGCCCGAGGTCGGCCAGTCGCTCGTCGATAAAAAGGGCGATCGCGCATATACGCAAGGGAAGAAGCGTGACCTCCATGAAGGCGACATTGAGCATCTTCGCCATGCGTCGAAGGCGTATCGTGAAGTTGCCCTGCGTGAAGGATGGAGGATCATCAACTGCGTGAAAGAAGACGGCGCAACACCTCGCGCGATCGAAGCAATCCATGAAGAGGTCTACGAGCATCTCAAGACAAAGGGTGTGGTATAAACAAAAAGTCCGACAATAGCGATGGGTCTCGCCCCGAAGTAGAGCTTTAGCGTACGGCGGGGTTTTTCTGCTTCCCTGATATACTTCATTCATGGAAGAAAAAAATGAGGCTTAATGGTAAATTTGTGAGGCTAGACAGATACTCCAAGCAATGACGTGATGAGTTTTAACTTCCGAGCGCGCGGAAGTCCGGA